>NZNW01000077.1 GCA_002695065.1 Salinicola sp.
CGAAGCGCGGTTTCCTGAAGGGCGCGACTGTTCATTGCCATTGTGCTTTCCTCCGTCTCGTCGACGGCTGTGGTGGATGTTGTTTTTATTAACCTTTGCCGAAATGGCAACGGTTGGTTCTAAACATTGTACTTGTGGCATGGGTGGGCGTTCGATAGCTTCGATGAAAACGGCGTCGGCCGAAGGGGATGCACAACAAGATCCGATCGCCGCCACGACACCGCCAGCGGCACGGCGGATGCTCCAGCAAGACGCTCTCAGCCAACAACACGCTCTCAGCCAACAACACAACAATGAGGTCGAAATGCGCTCCAACCTGACGCTTCGCCACATCGTGGCCGGCACGGCGCTGTGCTGCCTGTCGCTACCGGCGCTGGCCAACAAGGCCAACGACACGCTGATCTACGCTTCCGACAGCGAACCCGAGAACATCAGCCCGTATCACAACAATCTGCGGGAAGGGGTGATCATCTCGCACCTGGCCTGGGATACTCTGATCTACCGCAACCCCGAGACCAACGATTACGAGCCGATGCTCGCCACCGAATGGCACTGGGTCGACGACACCACCCTGGAGATGACGCTGCGTCAGGGCGTGACGTTCCAGAACGGCGAGCCGTTCGACGCCGACGACGTGGTCTTCACCTTCAACTACGTGGTGTCGCCGGACTCGAAGGTGGTCACCCGCCAGAACACCGACTGGATCAAGAGCGTCGAGAAGATCGACGACACCCATGTCCGCTTCCATCTCAACGGGCCTTTCCCGGCGGCATTGGAGTATCTCTCCGGTCCGCTTCCGGTCTTCCCGGATCAGTACTTCCAGAAAGTCGGCCTCGAAGGTTTCAGCAAGCAGCCGATCGGCACCGGCCCTTACCGGATTACCGAAGTGACGCCGGGGGAAGGCGTCAAGATGGTCCGCAACGATGACTACTTCGCCGATAGCCCGGTCGGCCAGCCCAAGATCGGCAAGCTCGAGTTCAAGGTGATTCCCGATCAGGACTCCCGCGTGGCGCAGCTGATGACCGGCCAGGTCGACTGGATCTGGCGCGTCCCGGCAGACCAGGCCGAGCAGATGGAGGCCATGCCCAACCTGACCGTGGACAGCGGCGAGACCATGCGGGTCGGCTATCTCTCCTTCGATGCCGCCAGGCGCGAGAGCTCGCCGCTGAGCCATCTCGAGGTTCGCCAGGCGATCAATCACGCGATCAATCGCCAGGGCATGGCCGACAACCTGGTGCGGGGTGGCAGTCGTCCGCTCTATGCCCCTTGCTTTCCGGCCCAGTTCGGCTGCGAGACCCAGGATGTCGTCGAGTACGACTACGACCCCGACAAGGCGCGCCAGCTACTGGCGGACGCAGGCTACGGCGATGGCTTCGAGCTGAACCTCTACGCCTATCGCGAGCGGGACTATGCCGAGGCGATGATCGGCGATCTGCGCAATGTCGGCATTCGCGCCAATCTGCGCTTCATGACCTCGCCGGCGCTGCTGGAGCAGCAGCGCGGGGGCAACACCGACATGTCATTCAAGACCTGGGGTTCCTACTCGGTCAACGATGTCTCCGCATTCACCAGCGTCTACTTCGGCGGCGGCGCCGACGATCACTGGCAGGACGAGCAGGTCCAGCAGTGGCTCCATGCCGCCGATACGTCCGTCGACCCTGAGGTGCGCAAGGAGAATTATCGCAAGGCGCTGCAGCGGATCTCGGAACAGGCCTACTGGGCGCCGCTGTTCTCCTACTCCACCTACTACGCCTATACCGCCGACCTGAATTTCACGCCCTATCCGGATGAGCTGCCGCGCTTCGCCGAGGCCAGTTGGAAGTAACGCTTTCGATATCCGTAACCCGCTGGCGTGGCCCCGTGTTGGATTGACGAGGTTGCGTGGCGTGAGGAGGTTCCATGGGCACTTTCATCATCCGCCGGGTTCTGGTCGCGATCAGCGTGGCGCTCACCATCTCGGTCGTCAGCTTCATGCTGCTGCATCTCTCCGGCGATCTGGCCACATCGATCGCCGGGCCGGAGGCCACCGCCGAGCAGGTCGAGCGAATCCGCGTCGACTACGGGCTCGATCGACCCATCGTCAGCCAGTACCTGGACTGGCTGGGGGGCGCGCTGACCTTCGACTTCGGCCGTTCCTACTACTACCAGAGCACGGTGGTGGAGCTGATCGCCGATCGCATGCCAATCACGTTGACGCTGGGCGGCCTCGCGCTGGCGCTGGCGGTGAGCATCTCGATTCCGCTGGGCGTGTTGGCGGCGCTCAAGCGCGATACCTGGATCGATCGGCTGGCGCTGCTGTTCGCCGTGGTGGGTCAGGCGATGCCGAGTTTCTGGTTCGGCCTGACGTTGATCGTGGTCTTCGCGGTGACGCTGCAGTGGCTGCCGGCCGCCGGTAGCGACGGCTGGCAGCATTTCGTGCTGCCGGCCATCGCACTGGGCTACTACGCCACGCCCGCGATGATGCGCCTGACCCGGACCGGCATGCTCGAGGTACTCGAGTCCGACTATATCCGCACCGCCCGCGCCAAGGGGCTGCGCGCGGGTTCGGTGATCTTCAAGCACGCGCTTCGCAACGCAGTCATCCCGGTGGTGGCGCTGGCCGCCGTCGAGCTCGGTTTCATGCTGGGCGGTTCGGTGGTCATCGAATCGGTCTTCTCGCTCAACGGCCTCGGCCAGCTGGCCTGGGATGCGATCTCGCGCAACGACTATCCCGTGGTGCAGGCCGTGGTGCTGATCATCGCGCTGTTCTACATCGTGTTGACGCTGCTGGCGGATGTCGCCAACGCCGCGCTCGACGCCCGTATCCGCACCCGTTGAGGAGAACGACATGACGACTTCCCATGCTTCGCCTCGCGTTTCTTCAGCTGCGACCTCGGCTATCTCCGGCGAGATTCCGCTGCCGGCGCCGGCCTGGTCGTGGGTAACCCGCAGGCTGTTCGGCCATCGCGGGCTGGCAATCGGCCTGGTACTGGTCGCGCTGGCGATGTTGATCGCCATCTTCGCGCCGCTGCTGGCCCCGCATGACCCCTATCACCAGGACATCGCCAACCGGATGGTGCCGCCGGTGTGGCACGACAAGGGCTCATGGACGCATGTGCTGGGCACCGACAAGCTGGGCCGCGACACCCTGAGCCGGCTGCTGTTCGGGACTCGCATCTCGTTGACCATCGGGCTGGTGGCGGCGCTGATATCCGGCGTCATCGGCACCACGCTGGGGGTGCTTGCGGGCTATTTCGGCGGCCGCGTGGATGCGGTCATCAGCTACATCATCACTACCCGCCTGGCGATGCCGGTGGTGCTGGTGGCGCTGGCGCTGGCTTCGCTGACCGGCGGCTCCCTGACCACCGTGATCGTACTGCTGGGCCTGCTGCTGTGGGACCGCTTCGCGGTGGTTTCGCGTTCGGTCACCCAGCAGATGCGCGATGCCGAGTACGTCTACGCGGCGCGCACGCTGGGCTGCTCGCTGCCCTACATCCTGTTGCGGGAAGTGCTGCCCAATATCGCCGGCTCGCTGATCGTGGTGATGACGCTGGAAATGGCCCACGCGATCCTGCTCGAGGCGACGCTGTCGTTCCTCGGCATGGGGGTGCAGCCGCCGCTGCCGTCGTGGGGGCTGATGGTCGCCGAGGGCAAGGCCTACATGTTCTTCCAGCCCTGGGTCATCGCGATCCCCGGTATCGCACTGTTCGTGCTGGTGCTGGCGATCAACCTGCTCGGCGACGGACTGCGGGATCTCAACGCACCGGGAGGACGCAACTGATGCCACTACTGGACGTGAACAACCTGCGCGTCGACCTGCCGGTGGAGGCGGGCATGCTGCATGCCGTGCGCGGGATCGACTTTCATGTCGAACGCGGCGAAATGCTCTGCCTGGTGGGGGAGTCCGGCTGCGGCAAGTCGATGACCTCGCTCGCCCTGATGGGGCTGCTGCCGCGCAAGGCCAGGCTCAGTGCTGATCGCCTCGAGTTCGACGGGACCGATCTGGCAACGCTCTCCGAACGCCGTCGCAGCGATCTGCGCGGGGCGCGCATGGCGATGATCTTCCAGGAGCCGATGACCGCACTGAATCCGGCCTACACCCTGGGCAATCAGCTCTGCGAAGGGTTGATCCGGCACCGCGGCGTCAGCCGGCGCGAGGCTCGCGAGCGGGCGATCTATCTGTTGGGAAGAGTCGGTATCAGCGCCGCGAAAGAGCGCCTGGACCAGTATCCGCATCAGCTCTCCGGCGGACTGCGCCAGCGAGTGATGATCGCCATGGCGCTGATGTGCGAGCCCGACCTGATCATCGCCGACGAGCCGACCACGGCCCTCGACGTGACGATCCAGGCGCAGATCCTGCGCCTGCTGCGCGAGCTGCAGCAGGAATTCGGTACCGCGGTGATCTTCATCACCCACGATCTCGGCGTCGTGGCGCGTATCGCCGACCGGGTCGCGGTGATGTACGCCGGCGAGGTGATCGAATCCGCGCCGACGCCGGCACTCTATGCCGCCCCCGGGCACCCCTATACGCGCGGGCTGTTGAGCTGCATCCCCACGCCGGGAAGGACACTCCCCGGTAGCCGACTGCAGGCGATTCCCGGCGTCGTGCCCAGTCTCGTCGGTGACGTCAAGGGGTGCGCCTTCCGCAATCGCTGTCCGCAGGCGCAGCCGACCTGTGAACGGACGCCACCGTTGATGTCGTTACCCGGCGATCACCGGGCCCGCTGTCACTTTGCTGATCGGCCGGTACCGGCGCCGCGTCAACCGGAGACGATGTCATGAACGTCGATTCGACCATCGAGATAGCCGGACCGCGCCCGTTGTCGACGGCGCCGAGCGCCTCATCGACATCGCGAACGCCGCCGGCGCTGGAGCTTTGCGGACTGTCGAAAACCTTCACCCTGGGTGGCGGGCTGTTCAAGCGGGGGCGCGCGCTGGGCGCCGTCAGCGATGTCTCGCTGCGGATTCCCCGTGGCCAGGTCATGGGCCTGGTGGGGGAGTCGGGCTGCGGCAAGAGTACGCTGGCCAAGATGCTGCTGGGGCTGACGACGCCGAGCGAGGGTGACGTGCTGGTCGATGGCAAGCCGCTGCGGGGCGCCAACCAGAAAGCGCTGGCGCGGCACGTTCAGCCGATCTTCCAGGACCCTTACTCCTCGCTCAATCCGCGCAAGCGGATCGCCCAGATCGTCGGATTGCCGTTGCAGGTGCATGGCATCGGCACGGCCCGCGAGCGAGCGGCACGCGTCGCCGAAACCCTGGATGTGGTCGGGCTGCCCCGGCGTGCCGCCGACCAGTTCCCGGGCCAGCTCTCCGGCGGCCAGCGCCAGCGCGTGGCCATCGCCCGCGCGTTGATCATGCGTCCGGATATCGTGATCTGCGACGAGCCGACCTCGGCGCTGGACGTCTCGGTCCAGGCGCAGATCCTCAACCTGCTGCTGGATCTCAAGGCCGAGTTCGGGCTGACCTATCTGTTCATCAGCCACGATCTGGCCGTGGTCGAGCACCTGGTGGATCGGGTCGCGGTGATGTACCTGGGTCGCATCGTCGAGGAGGGAACGCGGGAGCAGATCTTCGGTGCGCCGCGCCATCCCTATACCCGGGCACTACTGGACTCGGCGCTGACCCCGGAGCCGGGACTGGGCGTGCCGGATATCGGGCTGGGCGATGCCATGCCGGACCCGAGCGATCCGCCCGCTGGTTGCGCGTTTCACCCGCGCTGTCCCAGGGCGCAGCCGGTTTGCCAACAGCAGCGGCCGCGACTGGAGGATATCCGTGGCGACAACGCCCGGGTGGCCTGCCATCTCGCTTGAGGTCGTCCGCCGCGGCCGACGGCCCGTTCAACCCTTTTCGCATCCAATGAGGAGAGATTCATGGCGCGAGCAAAAGCGCTGCAACACGCCTGGCAAGCCTTCGACAGCGGCGATTTCCTGCGACAGCTCGACGCCCGTGTCGCGGTGCGCAGTGAAAGCCAGGAAACGGGGCGCGACGGTGAGCTGCGCCGTTACCTGACCGACTTCGTAATCCCCGAGATCGAGAAGCTGGGGTTCACCTGGGAGATCGTCGGCAACCCCGTCGGTGGCTTCGGGCCGTTCCTGCTGGCCGAGCGAATCGAGGCCGATGCGGCTTTGACGCTGCTCACCTATGGCCACGGGGATGTAGTGCGGGGCTACGATGCGCAGTGGCGGGAAGGGTTGTCGCCCTGGCATATCGTGGTCGAGGGCGAACGCTGGTACGGCCGCGGCACCGCCGACAACAAGGGCCAGCACACGCTCAATTTCGCGGCGCTGGCGAGCGTCATCGACGCGCGTGGCGGAACACTCGGCTATAACGTCAAACTGATCCTGGAGATGGGGGAGGAGACCGGCTCACCGGGCTTGAAGGCGGTCTGCGAAGCCAATCGCGAGCGCCTGGCAGCGGATCTGTTCATCGCCTCCGACGGGCCGCGGCTGTCGGCGGACTCGCCGACGCTGTTTCTCGGTTCCCGCGGGTCGTTCAATTTCGATCTGCGCCTGCGCGCCCGCGATGGCGCGCATCATTCGGGCAACTGGGGGGGCGTGCTCTCCAATCCGGCCACCCGGCTCGCCAACGCCTGGGCGACGCTGGTCGATGCCCACGGCAAGATCCTGATCGAGGGCCTGCGCCCGCCGGCGATTCCTGCGCCGGTTCGCGACGCCGTTGCCTCGCTCGAGGTCGGGGCGACACCGGGGGATCCGGCGATCGATACGAACTGGGGCGAACCGGGCCTGCTGCCGGCGGAAAGGCTGTTCGCCTGGAACACCCTGGAGCTGCTGGCGATCAAGGCCGGCAACCCGGAGGCGCCCGTCAATGCCATTCCCGGCGAGGCATATGCCCATTGCCAGCTGCGCTTCGTGGTCGGCAGTGACCGCGAGCGCTTCCTCGAACACCTGCGTCGGCATCTCGACGCTCACGGCTTCGAGGATGTGGAGGTCAGCAGCGCGCGGATGTCGCAGATGAATGCCACGCGACTCGATCCGTCGGATCCGTGGGTCCGCTGGGCGCTGGCATCGATGCATGAGTCCAGCGGCAAGACACCGACGCTGCTGCCCAACCTGGGCGGCTCGCTGCCCAACGATGTCTTCGCCGAGACGCTGGGACTGCCGACGCTGTGGGTGCCGCACTCCTACCCGGCCTGCTCCCAGCACGCCCCCGACGAGCACGCATTGGCGAGCATCCTGCGGGAAGGTCTGGGTATCATGGCCGGGTTATGGTGGGATCTGGCCGAGCAGGGTCGAGACATCAATAAGGAGCGCGAACGATGGCACCGCTGACCGACGCGGAGACGATGATGGCCACGGCCTGCGAGTGGCTGGCCGGGCGGCAGGCGGAGATGATCGAGTGCCTGCAGACACTGGTGGATATCGATTCCAACAGCTACGACAAGGCCGGCACCGATGCGGTGGCGGATGTCATCGTGGGCTGGCTGGAGGCCGACGGGATTGCCGTGGCGCGCACGCCGCGCCCGGACGCCGGCGATATTCTCGAGGCGCGACTGGAGGGGGACGGCCGCGATGCGAGCGCCGGCCACGTGCTGATGATGGGGCATCGCGATACGGTGTTTCCGACCGGCACCGTCGCCGAGCGCGGCTTCACCCGCGAGGGCGATACCGCTTTCGGTCCTGGTGTCGCCGACATGAAATCGGGGCTGGTGCTCAATATCTTCGTGCTGAGGGCACTCAAGCGGCTGGCGCCGTTGCCGTTCCCGGTGCGGGCGCTGTTCACGGCGGACGAGGAGATCGGCTCCCGCGACGGTACTGCCTTCATTCGCGAAGCGGCCAGCGGCGCGCGGGCCGTGCTCAACGCCGAACCGGGGCGCATCAGCGGTAACGTGGTCACCGGCCGCAAGGGCGGAGCGGCCTTTCTGATCGAAGTGACCGGCAAGGCGGCCCACTCGGGCGTCAGCCATGCCGACGGCGCCAGCGCCATCGAAGCGCTGGCGCGCAAGATCGTCAAGCTCCATGCGCTGACCGACTACGCCAGCGGCGTGACCACCAACGTCGGTCTGATCGAGGGGGGCGTGTCGCGCAACACCGTGGCGCCCTCGGCCACGGCACAGCTGGACACGCGCTTCGTCACCAACCAGCAGCGGCTCGATCTGCTGGCGGCGATCGAGACGATCATTGCCGAGGAGGAGATTCCTGGAACGCAGGCGACGATCCGTCAGACCTCCGGCTTCCTGCCGATGGAGCCGGCCATGAGCGAGGCGCTGTTCGCGCGCTACCGGGCCCAGGCCGAGAAGCTTGGCTTCAACGTCGGCGGCGAGTTCACCGGCGGCTGTTCGGACGCGGGGACAACGGCGAGTCTCGGTATTCCCACGCTCTGCGGCACCGGCCCGGTGGGCGCCAAGATGCATACCGACGACGAATACTGTCGGCTGGAGACGTTGGTGCCGCGGGCGCAGGCCGTTGCGGCGACGATCATCGACCTCGCGGTCGAGAGGATGCCGGCCTGAACCGCGATATCGGGGCGGTTCGCCAGTCGGTGTAACGTATCTTTGTGTTACGCCCGATGACGGTTGGTTTTCATTGTGTCGATCAATGACACGTTTCGGCCCCCTCGCGGCGCTTGCGGCGTTTCATAATCGAGTTGCCCCGTTGCACGGGAGCCAGCAGAACGCGCGAGGTTCATGCCGATGTCATGGAGCCGCGCCACAATCATCGAAACGAACTTCTGCCAGGGAAAAAGCCGATGTCTAGTGTGACGCCGACGGGCAACAGCCCCGCCAACCAGCCGTCTTCCTTCTCTTCCTTCGAAGATCAACTCAGCGTCTCCCAGTCCAGCAAGATCCTTGCGGACTACGTCAAGAACCATGGTGGCGCGGTATGGAAAAGCGATCTCGAGGCGCTGGCCAACGACACCAGCGGCAATACGCCGCCGGAAGTTTCCGCGGCCGCCAGCTATATGCTGAGCCATCCCGATGTCTACACCGCTATCGAGACCCTCGACAATCCGAACGCGGATGGCCTGTCCGGTCACTGGAACTTTCAGGATGCGGCCAATGGCGCGCTGGGCAGTACCGGAACGATGGCCGACCTGAAAGACGTCTTCGACCGCGCCATCAAGAGCTCCGCCGAGATCACCAAGCTGACCACCGAGAAAAAAACGGGACTGGATGCCACCAAGCAGCGCCCCCAGAACTGAGTCGGCTCGGCTCGGCTCGCAGCGACGGGAAGCCGGCGGCTTCCCGTCGTTCGTCGTGTTTCACGGTCGCGGTCCGTGACCTCGAATCATCGATGATCGGCGAACCGGTCGGTCGCCCGTATCAGGGCGGCCATGATCTCCGGCTCGCTGAACGCGTGACCTGCCGCCTCGATGATCTCCAGGCTCGCCTCCGGCCATACCTTGGCCAGGTCCCAGGCGTTCCGGAGCGGGCAGACCATATCGTAGCGGCCGTGAACGATCACGCCGGGAATGCCGGTCAGGCGATCGGCCTGACGCAGTAGCTGATCATCGAACTCGAAGAAGCCCTTGTTGACGAAGTAGTGGTTCTCGATCCGGGCGAAGGCCAGGGCGAAGTGATCGGCGGCATGGGAGTCGCTGGCGTCGACGGGGATCAGCTTCGAGGTCTCGCCTTCCCACACGCTCCAGCGCCGGGCGGCCTCGAGCTGGCGTTCGACATCGTCGCCCATGAGCCGTTCGTGGAAGGCGGGAATGATATCGTCGCGCTGCGCCTCGGGCAGAATCTCCACCAGCCGCTCCCACTTCTCGGGGAACATGTTGCGGGCCCCATGCTTGTAGAACCAGTCGAGCTCCTGCTGGCGCATGGTGAAGATGCCGCGCAGCACCAGCTCACTGACGCGATCCGGATGTCGCTCGGCGTAGGCCAGCGCCAGCGTCGATCCCCACGAGCCCCCGAACACCTGCCAGCGCTCGGCACCGATCATCCCTCGCAGGCGCTCCATGTCCTCGATCAGGTGCCAGGTGGTGTTGTTGTCGAGGCTGGCATGGGGCGTCGAACGGCCACAGCCGCGCTGGTCGAACAGCAGGATGTCGTAGCGCGCGGGGTCGAACAGCTGGCGGTGGATCGGCTTGCAGCCGCCGCCCGGGCCGCCATGGAGGAAGACCACCGGCTTGCCGTCCGGGTTGCCGCAACGCTCCCAGTAGACCTGGTGGCCGTCACCGGTATCCAGATGGCCGCTGGCGTGAGGTTCGAGAGCAGGATAGAGCGGATTGGCTTCGGACATGATTGACCCTGTTGGCAACGTGACGCGGCATCGTATTGGTGTCGTGCCAGCATAAAGGCCGGGCGGCCAGGGAGCCAGCCACGTCCCGCGTCGTCCCGGGTGCCATGAGCGAGCGCATTGCGCAACGGCGATGATGTCGGCATGCGGCTCTGCTACCATCGTCGCCTATACACGGCAGCGCGCCGATACTCGGTCACGTTAGAGGGCAGTCGCCAACCCGACTGCAACGGACATCCATGAAATCTCGCGATACCGGTTTTCGCCACCTGGTCTACTCCACCGGATACTCACTGAAGGGGCTGGTGGCGGCATTCCGCAACGAGACCGCCTTTCGCCAGGAAGTGGCGCTCTGCATCGTGCTGGTGCCTTTTGCCTGGTGGATCGGCAAGAATCCCGTCGAGTGGCTGGTGCTGGTCGGCAGCTGCATCTTCGTGCTGATCGTCGAGCTGCTCAACAGTGCGGTGGAGACGGTGGTCGACCGGATCGGCCCGGAGCATCACGAGCTCTCGGGGCGTGCCAAGGATATCGGCTCGGCGGCGGTGATGCTGGCGCTGGGAATGGCGGCGGTGACCTGGGGGCTGCTGGCCTGGGACAAGTTCTTCGGTTGACGCGGCGCGCGCCTCATGACGGATCGGGCAGCTCCTGAGGCGTATCGATATCCCGCCAGATACCCTCGTCGTCGACATCGACGAGATGAACGGCTTCTCGATTCGCCTTCACGATGGCTCTCGCGCCGTCTCCTTCCTTCAACTGTGCCAGCGCCGGCCAGAAAGTGCGCCCGAACAGCACCGGGTGGCCGCGTCTTCCACGATGACGGGGAATGACGATGCGCTCGGCATGGGCATGCCGCTGGAGTCGTGCACAGGTGGTCGCTTTCAACCACGGCATGTCGGCCAGCACCACGGCGGCGGCGATCGCCGTCTCCTCTTCAGCGATCAGATGACGGAACGCGTCGCCGAGGCTCCCCCCCAGCCCGTTCCGTGCATGGTCGGCGATCAGTCGTCTGTGGCGGGCGGGATCGAACGCCTCTCCCGGTTCCAGGTCATCCTCCGGGCGCGTGACCAGCCACCAGCGGGGGTAGGCCCGGGCTACCGTCGTCAGCGTGGTCGCCAGCAGGGTACGACCGTCCGTCAGCCTGGCCCGGCGCTTGTCGCTACCGAACCGCTGGGAGACACCAGCCGCCATGACCAGCGCCACGACGGCTGGCGGCTCGGTCTGAGGGTCAGAGTTCATGGCGTGACTTGCCGCGTCGCACGCGGAGCACATCGGCGACGACGGCGAGGGCGATCTCGGACGGCGTCTTGCTGTCGAGGTTCAGCCCGATCGGCATCTGGATGCGCGCGATGGCATCGTCGTCCAGCCCGCCGGAGCGCTTGAGGCGTTCGGCCCGCTTTTCGGAAGTACGTTTCGACCCCATCACGCCGATGTAGAACGCCGGCGTGCGCACGGCTTCGATCATGGCCAGATCGTCGATCCGGGGGTCGTGGGTCAGCGCGACGATGGCGGTGGCGGCATGCGCGGCGCCGGAGCCGATGAACAGCGACGGCAGCACCGACTGCAGCTCGATCCCCTCGATCGGGAAATCGCGCCGGGCCTCTTCCCTGGGATCACAGACGATCACCTCGAAGCCCAGTGCACGGGCGAATTCGGCGCAGAAGCGGGAAACCGGCGAGATTCCGGCGATGATCAGGCGCAGCGCCGGCCCCACGCGAAGGTGGATGATCTCGCCGTCGCGCTCGACACGGGGGCCGTTCTCGCCGGCCTCGACGAAGCGTTTGCGCCCGCTCTCCAGGTCGATTCGGCGCACCAGCGAGCGCTGGCCGAGCAGGGTCGCGTGAAGCACCTCCAGGTGCGTCAGGGTCTCGGTATCCGGCGTCAGGCGCTCGACGAGCACATCCAGAATCCCGCCACAGGGCAGCGAGACCTGGGGCGATTCGTCAGCCCCTTCGCCGTAGCGAACCACCGACAGCGCATCGACGAAATGCCCTTCGGCGATCCTGCCGAGGAAATCCTCCTCGATGCAGCCGCCGGAGAGCGAGCCGACATGGCTGCCGTCCGCTTTCGCGACCAGCATCGAGCCGGGCTCGCGCGGCGACGAGCCGAACGTCGCCAGTACGCTGCAGAGCCAGATCGTCTCGCCGTCGTTGGCCCATTCGAGCGCCGCGTCGAGTACCTGTAGATCAAGGTGTTGCATGGGCGGGGTCCGTTCGAATCATGGGGATGACCTCAGACACGGATGAGGAAGTCACCTAGCGTAGTCGATATGGGGGGCGGATCCTCGAGCGATGGCGGGTCGTCGCCGCCGTTTCGGAGGATCCGGCAGCACTCCCGGACTTTTGGGCTCATGCGCTCGTCACCTTGTGGCAGAAATCCTCGAAGCGGCCGCTGTAGTAGTGCTCGCGGGGCCAGCCGGTGCGTGGCAGATAGAAGAACATCTCCTCGAGCCGTGACTTGATGGTCGCATGATTCTTGGTGTCGATGACGAATACGTGCTTGCCCTTGGCGTCATTGGGACTCTCCGCCAGTTGGCGCAGGATGAAGCGTACCAGCGAATCCTCCTGGGGCATGCTGTAACCGACGATCACCAGCACGTCGGTCTCCCGCAGCAGGCGAACGGCCTTGGGGAAGACCTGGTGGAAGTAGGGTTCGTCGTAGTCCTGGACCTGGGAGGGCAGGATCAGCAGCGGGGGCTCCTGCCGAATCTGGGTGTCGCTGCGACGGCGATACTCGAAATCGAACCCCTGCGCCGTGGGCAGGATCTCGAAACCGCCGTTGATCTTGATCACGTTGCGGTCGACGGTGCGTGGCAAGTGCTCCCAGATCGAGCCGCCGCAGATGCGCTGCGGGGTGATGCCCCGGTAGAGCCTGCCGAATACCGGCGCCTGCTGCCGGTAGACATGCTCCAGGATGGTTTCGATGGTGAAGTCGTAGTTGGTGGTCAGGAAGTGGTAGAGCGGCCAGTTCTCGCCGAGGCCGGCCTGGCCGGCGCGATCTTCCAGCGCGGCGAAGAACCGGGTGATCGCCCGCTGGCCGTCGCTGTCGTACGGCGAGGTGAAGCGCAGCGTCCTGTCATCCACGTTGTGGATGTCGCAGGCCGCCGTGAAACGACGCATCACCAGGGTGCGCAGCTCGTGGATGCTCAGTCGCAGGTTCTGGTCGTCGAAATAGCGGTTGCGGATATCGGGATAGCGCACCTGCATGTCCAGCACGTAGCGCAGGTTCTTGAAACGCTCGAAATCCAGGTGACGGTAGTCCTCCCAGCCGATTACATGCATCACGTGTCGAAGATTGGGAAAATCCTGGATATCGTCGAGATCGATGGCGAACAGCTCGCCATCCGTGGGCGAGCGGGGATCCCAGGCCTTGGAGAACCCCGCGCCGCACCAGAAGGTGATGACGGGTGGCTTGCGCAGCCCGAAATCCTGATCCAGCAGCTCCGCCATGAGCGACTCGAAGGCGGCCACGGTGGCCGTGTTGTTGATGTCGGTGGAGGACATCGAATCAATTGCACCGCGGCGACACGGGCGATGAGGGTGGCGTTCGGACAAGGTCGTCCGGTACATCGTCCAGGCCGATGTCGACGGCCGGCGCCGACTGGGTGAGACGTCCGACCGAGATGAAATCGACGCCGGTCTCGGCAATGTCGCGTATGGTCTCCAGGCGCACGCCGCCGGAGGCTTCCAGCGGCACGCGGCCGGCCACCAGCTCGACGGCGCTTTTCATCGTCGTCGTCGACATATTGTCGAGCATGATGATGTCGGCACCGGCCGCCAGCGCCTCTTCGACCTGGTCGAGCCGGTCGCATTCGACCTCGATGCGGGTCAGCACCGGCACGCGCGATCTCGCTCGAGCCACGGCGGCGGTGATGCTCCCGCAGACCGCGATGTGGTTATCCTTGAGCATCACGCCACTGTCCAGGCCTAGCCGATGGTTGCGACCTCCGCCGCAGGCCACGGCGTGCTTCTCAAGCGCTCTCAGGCCGGGGGTGGTCTTGCGGGTATCCACCAGTTGCGCCCTGGTGCCGGCGATCCGCTCGGCATACTGCGCAGTGAGAGTGGCGATACCCGATAGGTGCTGGATCAGGTTCAGCGCCGTCCGCTCCACGGTCAGCAGGCTGCGAGCAGGGCCCTGCAATCGCATCAGAGTGGTGCCCTCGGCCACCGTCTCGCCGTCCGTCGCCGACATTTCGATGTCGATGGTCGGGTCGTAGAGCGAGAACACCCGGGCCGCCACCGAGAGCCCGGCAAGGGTCATCGGCTCACGCGCCCGCATCTCGAACCGGCCGATCGAGTCTTCGTCGATCATCAGCGTCGCGGTCAGGTCCACGTGGCCGATATCCTCGCTCAGGAAGTCACGCAGTCGCGCGTCGAGTGCCATGGGGTCCATCTGCCAGAGGGGGGCCACGCTGGCGGGAACATGCGTTGTCG
Organism: Salinicola sp.; assembly: GCA_002695065.1. Taxonomy (GTDB): domain Bacteria; phylum Pseudomonadota; class Gammaproteobacteria; order Pseudomonadales; family Halomonadaceae; genus Salinicola. The sequence goes on from NZNW01000077.1 coordinate 14,609, forward strand.
TCATCGAAAAATCCATTGCGGTTTCATCGTCCCCGAGACTATCGCGTTATCATGACCGCTGCAGCGGATCGCGCAGGGCCGATGGCGAAATGTCGGGAATCCGCGGCAGCATCCCAGGAAAGCACTTTCCAGCAACATTCTGTCTAAAAACATAGCAGGGGAATCGCCAATGAGTGCTCGGCGTTGGATATGGGGCGTCTGGATTCTGGTCCTTTCTTGTTACGTCGTGCCGTATGGCCTGCTCGGTCAGGTCCAGGCTTGGTACGGCAGCTTCCTGTTCTGGTGCGTCGTCGGCGTGCTGGTCATCGTGGCCAATATCATGATCACTCGCTCCTTCCCCTCCACGGCGTCGCGTGCGGACGAGCGAGCGGCCGACGACGAGGTGTCGCGATGACGATCGAGTTGATCTGGGGCGCGGTCGGAATCTACCTGATCGTAGGGCTGGGGGTCGCCTTTCTCTCTCGCGCCAGAGTGACCAACGGCCCCGGCGTCGACATGTCGGGTTATTTCCTGGGCAACCGTCAGATGAACGGCTTCGTCTCGGCGCTGAGCTACAGCGCCACGACCTACAGTGCGTTCATGATGGTGGGGCTGGCGGGGCTCACCTACGCCGGCGGCGTCGGGGCGTTCGGGTTCGAGATCGTCTACTTCGCCGGGGTGTCTCTGGTGGCGATCTTCGGGCCCAGGTTCTGGGCGGTGGGCAAGCGTTTCGGTTTCGTCACGCCGAGCGAAATGCTCGGCCACCGCTACGCCGACGACAAGGTCGCGGTGGCGACCGCCGTCGCCAGCTGCGTGTTCCTGATCCCTTATGCCGCGGTGCAGCTGGCGGGCGTCGGCTACCTGCTGGCGGGCATGAGCGGCGGGGCGATCTCGTTCACCACCGGGGTGATCGTGTCGACGCTGCTGGCGATCCTGTTCTCCTATATCGCCGGGATTCGTTCGGTGATGTGGACCGATTCGCTGCAGGCGCTGTTCATGATCGTCGCTTCGACGCTGGTGGCGCTGCTGGTGGTCCATTCGCTCGGCGGTTTCTCGGCACTGTTCGATACGCTGGCCACGGAGCACCCGGCCTCTCTCAGCGTCCCCGGGCCGGGCCTGTTCAGCTTCACGACGTTTCTGGGGCTGACGATCCCGTGGTTCTTCTTCAGCCTCTCCAACCCCCAGGTCAGCCAGCGGCTGTTCATGCCGGCGTCGCTCAGGTCGATGCGCCAGATGCTGATCGGCTTTCTGATCTTCGGTTTCATCTACACCGTGGTCTCGGTGCTGTGGGGCTTCTCGGCGCTGGTGGCGTTCCCCGATCTGCGCCAGTCCGATCTGGCGACACCGACGCTGCTGGCTTCCGAGCACGTGCCGCCGGTGCTCGGCGTGATCGTCATGGTGGGTATTCTGGCCGCGGCGATCTCCACCATCGACTCGATCATGCTGACGCTCTCCTCGATGCTGTCGCGGGACGTCTACGCCAATGTCGTCGCCGACGCCAGCGAGGCGAAGCAGCTCAGGGTGGGCAAGTGGGTGCTGCCGGTCATCGCGATTCTCGCCTTCCTGTTCGCGGAGCTTCAACTCAACCTGATTGCGGTGCTCTCCGTGGCGGCCTCGACGGGCCTGGTGGTGATCGTGCCGGCGATCATCGGGGCCTTCTACTGGAAGCGCGGCACGGCGGCGGGGGCACTGGCGAGCATCGTCGGCGGCGGCGCGGTCGTCATCTATCTCTACCTGAGCGGCGTCAAACCACTGGGGCTGCCGGCGGGTATCTGGGCGCTGCCGGTCGCGCTGGCGCTGTTCGCGGCGGTCAGCCTGGTGACCCGGGCCAATCGCGAGCGGGCCGATGAGTTCATGGAAGCCGCGAGAATCGTTCGGTCGCGAGAGGCGCGTTGAGCCGTCGACGCACATCCATCAAGCCCAGCTTCGCGCTGGGCTTTTTCTTGCACCGTTTCGAGACAGCACCAGCACGGCCCACATCGCCGCCACCAGCGGGATCAACATGACATTGAGCGTCTGCCAGCCGAGCCAGGCGTTGAGCGGGCCGGCCAGCAGTGCGGAGAGGGTGGTCAGCGAGAAGACCGCGCAGTCGTTGATGGCCTGGACGCGAGGCGCCTCGCCGGGCCGATAGGTCGTGGTGAGCCAGGCGCTGGCGGGCAGGAAGGTGAAGTTCCAGCCCAGGCCCAACAGGAAAAGCCCGATCGCAAAGGTCCAGAACGTGGTCGGAAGCAGGGCGCAGAGCAGGCTGGCCAGCAGGGCCGCCGAACCCACGGCGATCATCGGCCGGTGACCGAAGCGCCGGGTCAGGTCGCCGGTGACGAACGAGGGGGCGAACATCGCCAGGATGTGCCACTGAATCACGTTGGTGACGTCGCCGAAGCCGTGGCCGGCATGGGTCATGGCCAGCGGCGTCGCGGTCATGGCCAGGTTCATGGTGGCGTAGCTCAAGGTGGCGATGACCACCGCCGCCAGCAGTCGTGGCTCTCGCAGTAGCTGGCCGGGGCGGCGGGGCGATTCACCGTCCATCGCGCCCCGGGGCGAAGGCAGCTCGAGCCGCGAGAGCAGCAGCAGCGCCAGGACGTAGAGTCCCGCCAGGCCGACGAAACAGCCCAGGAACGGCGTCGCGAAGGCGTGTTGCGTGTAGCGCGCCAGCCAGGGCCCGGCGAAGGCGGCGATGACACCGCCCGCCATCACCAGGCTGAGGGCGCGATCGCGCTGCGACGGGCTTGCCGCATCGATGGCGGCGAAGCGGTAGAGCATGCCGGCGCCGATACTCATGCCGATGGCGAAGGTGCCGAGATTGAACAGCGGGAAGGCGGCACTCTTCAGCGCCAGCAGGCAGATGGCGATGCCGATGAGTCCGGCGCCGTTGCCGATCAAGAAAGTGCGCTTGCGTCCCAGGCGCGCGGTCAACCAGCCGGAGGGGAGTGTCGCTGCGGTCAATCCCAGCAACTGGGCGGCGACGGGCAGCGTGCTCCAGTCGGCATCGCCGGAGAGCTGGCTGCCCACCAGCGGCGAGACGGCGATGAGCAGGATATTACCGCTGACCAGCAGCGCCTGGCATAGCGCCAGACCCCAGACGGTGAGCGGCAGGCGGGAAGGTGCGGAGGTCGTCATGAGGCGTCTCGGTTGCTGGCATGGGTCGGGGCCGGGTTGGGCAGGGGGCGGCCGAAGCGGGCGCGGTAGGCGCTGGGCGCGAGTCCGTAGCGGCGCTGGAACTGGCGGCGCAGCTGTTCGGCGCCACCGATGCGGCAATGGTCGGCAATCCGTGCCAGCGGGGCATCGCTCTCGGCCAGTAGCCGTCGCGCCGACTCCAGCCGCAGCCGGGTCAGGAACTCCACCGGCGTCATCGAGAGTTGCTGGCGGAACAGGCGTTGAAAGTGGCGTGGTGTCACCGCCATCGCCGCGGCCAGACTGTCGCTGTTCCAGTCGGCCAGCGGATCGTTCAGCACACGATCGACCAACGCGCGCAGCCTGCCATGGCTGGCGAGCTGGCAGCGCAGGCCTTCGCTGAATTGCGCCTGGTCGCCGGGCCGGTGCAGGAACATCACCAGCTCGCGGGCGACCTCGCTGGCCAGGCGATGATCGTGATCCGCCGCGACCAGGGCGAGCGCCAGATCCATGCCGGCGGTGACCCCGGCACTGGTGTAGAGGTTGCCGCATTGCCGGTAGAGCGCATCGGCCGCGACGTCGATCCCGGGAAACTCCCGCGCCAGGCGTTCGGCCTGACGCCAGTGGGTGGTGACGCAGCAGCCGTCGAGCAGTCCGGTTCTGGCCAGCGCGAAGGCCCCGCTGCAGATCGAGCCGACCCGGGACACCGAGGCGGCGCGTTCGGCGAGCTTGCGGATGACGGTGTCGTCCAGTTCATGCACGCCATGGCCGCCGGCCACCAGCAGCGTGCCGCTCGGGATGGTCGTGGCCGGCGACGGCGTTTCCAGGGCATGGGTGGCGACCAGCGTCATGCCGCCATTGGTCCGGACCTCGCCGGGTTCGATGGCAGTGAGGCGGAGCTCGTAATGCGGCCGGCCCAGCAGCGTATTGGCGCTGGCGAAGACCTGCCAGGGGCCGCTGGCATCCAGCAGTTGGCAGTCCGGGTAGACGAACAGATCGACGGTGTGGGTCATGGCATCGTCCGGTGGTGTTAGACAGGCAGTTTGCGCCGGGCGAGGTATGTCGGCAATGATGCCATGACCACCGAAAACGACATTCGACCCGCCGTCGCTGTGGGGCTGGTGGTGGCGGCGATTCATCCTTTAGTCGGCTTTGTCGCCTGGAGTGGTTCGACCGGCTATCGAAGCGGGGCCGCCGGGATTATCATTCTTGGCGCATTAGTAACGTGCTAATTATTTTTTCAGGAGTTCAGGTCATGATGGATGTCACGTTGCGGGTCATCAAAATCGGTGGGGCGTGGGCGGTGCTGCTGGGCGGTCTCGGGGTCATCGGCCAGGTGCAGGCCTACTCGGCATTTTCTCCGGATTCCCCTTATCTGCTGGGGGACTGGGGAGGCGAGCGCACGGCGCTGGAGAGCGCCGGGATCTCCTTCGACTTCGATTACGTGGGCGAGGCGGCCACGATCCTCGATGGCGGTTACCACGACAGTCACGTGGCGAAATATTCGGACCAGTTCGCGGTCGGTGCCAATTTCGATCTCGACAAGCTGGCTGGCATTCCCGACGCGGAATTCCAGCTCACCGTCACCAACCGTAATGGCCATAGCGTCAATGACCGGATGAGCGATCCCGGCGCCACCGTTGGTGGCTCGTCGGTGCAGGAAGTCCAGGGGCGCGGGCCGGTCACCAGGCTGACCCAGTTCTGGTACCGCCAGCGTTTCTTCAATGACGCGCTTGCCGTCAAGCTCGGGCGAATTCCGTTCGGCGACGACTTCGCCACCATCGACAGCAACTTCCAGAACCTGGCATTCGGCGGCGCACAGCCGGGCAACTGGGGCAATAACATCTACAACTGGCCGATCGCCCAGTGGGCTGCGGTGATCCGCGCCAACGTCACGCCCGAGTGGTATGCCCAGGTGGGCGCTTTCAACATCAACGACAGCAACCTAGAGAACGACAACGGTTTCGACCTGCGCACCAGCGGCACCGAGGGCACCCTGTTCCCCGTGGAAGTGGGCTACACGCCGAAGCTGGATGGCATGGCCGGCGCCTACAAACTCGGCTTCTACACCCAGAACGTGGAGAATCGCGCCTATGGCGATGGTCCGGATACCCGCACCAGTGACACCAACACCGGGCTCTACTACGTGGTCCAGCAGCAGGTGACCCAGCGTGGCGGCAACGCGGATCGTGGCCTGACGCTGTTCAGCATGGGCAACGCCAACAACGGTGACACCGCGGGCATCGATCGCTACGTCTCTATCGGCGCGACCTACGCAGGGCCGTTCGATGCGCGTCCGCAGGATGACGCCGGCATCGGCCTGGCGTATCTTCACGTCAACGACGACGTCAACGATTATGTCGGCTACTACAATGCCACGCCGGCCGGTTCGCTCTCGCCCCTGCCGCGTCAGGGTCACGAATACGACGCCGAGGTCTACTACAGCTTCAACCTGACCAACTACCTGACGTTACGGCCCAACCTGCAGTACGTGGCCAATCCGTCGGCGGTGGATTCGGTCGACAATGCCTGGGTGGCGGGCACCATGATCACGGCGAGTTTCTGATCAGGGCCGGTTTGCAACCTCATGTGCGATCGGTTCCACGCAAGAACGGCTGCCCTTGGGCAGCCGTTTCCGTGATGGTGCTTCGATACCGTCCGCGCCAAGCGTTGGCTTCGAATCGCGCATGGCCGCGACAGGCTCCTCCTATGCGGGCCGTGTTCCCAGCCCGTTATCCTTGGGCTTGCGAATCACCATGAAGTAGAAGAACACCGCGGTCAGCGCGATGAAGAAGAGGCTGTCCGGGCTGGTGAAGAAGATCAGCGGGTTACCGTCGTTGATGGAAAGCGCTCGACGGCAGTACTCCTCCAGGCTCGGACCGAGCACGAACCCCAGCAGCAGGCAGACGGTGGGATACTTCTGCTTGCGCAGGTAGTAGGCCAGCACGCCGAACACCAATGCCAGCGCCATCTGGAACGTGGAGTAGGTGGCCACGTAGCTGCCCACCAGTGCGACGATGGCAATGCTCGAGTAGAGCACGTCACGGCGGATCGACACGATCTTGAGAAAGTAGGGGCCGAGCAGGTAGAGCGTCAGCGGGATCAGGATCAGGGCGCTGACGAACAGCGAGGCGAACATCGGCGCGATCAGGTCGAGCTGCTGGGTCATGAACTGCGGGCCGGGCTGCAGACCGTTGATGACCAGCACGCCGAGCACGATGGCGGTGGTCGGATCGCCGGGGATGCCGAACGTCAGCATCGGTACGAACGCGCCGCCGCACATCGAGTTGTTGGCGCATTCTGCCGCCGCGATACCTTCCGGGTTGCCCTTGCCGTAACGCTCCGGATGCTTGGAGGAGCGCATCGATTCGGCGTAGGAGACGAAAGCCGCCATCGAGCCGCCGGCGCCGGGGAGAATGCCGACCGCGTAGCCGATGACCGCGCTTTTCAGGTAGCGCAGCGCGCCGATCTCGCGGACTTCGGAGAGCGGCGGGATGAAATCGCGACGTCTCACCTTGGCCGCCTTGATCATGCTCGGGTCGACGGTGCGGGTGCTACGGCTGTCGGCTTGGACCAGTAGCTCGCTGATGGCGAAGGTGCCGATGATCAGCGGCATCATGTCGATGCCCTGGACCAGCACGCCGGTGCCGAAGGTGAAGCGGGCCAGCGGCTGGACCACGTCGATGCCGATGGTGGCGACCATGACGCCGAACAGGGTCGCGATCATGCCCTTGGTGATCGATCCGCGCTGGGAAATGATGATCACGATCAGCGCAAAGGCGATCAGCGAGAACTTGCCCGGCGTGCGGATCAGCAGGGCCACGTCCGCCGCCAGCGGCGCCATCACCATCAGCAGCAGGGCGCCCAGCGAACCGCCGATCATCGAACCCAGTGCGGCGTGACCGAGCGCCTTGGCACCCTCGCCGCGCTGCTGCATCGGGTAACCTTCCAGGGCGGTCATCATCGACGAGGGCGCCCCGGGAATGTTGATGGTGGTGGCGGTGATGCTGCCGCTGCACATCCCGGCCATGAAGATGCTGGCGCAGGCGACCAGCGCCGTGGTCACGTCGAGGCTGTAGGTCAGCGGCAGCAGCAGGGCAATGGCCAGTACCGAGGTCAGCCCCGGCACCGCGCCGAAGAAGGTGCCGATCAGGAATCCCCCGATCATGTAGAGCAGGGTTTCGGGATTGGCGAGGGCGGCGAAACCACCCAGCAGCCCGGAGATCGCGTCCATGATCATTGACTCCAGAGAGTGGGCAGGCGGACCTGGAAGACGACCTCGAACAGCAGGTAGCCCGCCAGGGTGATGGCAATGGCGGCGATCAGCTTGGTCAGCCATTTATCGCGGAAGCCACCGCCGAACAGACAGCAAAGCAGCAATACGTAGACGAACGTCGCGACGAAGTAGCCGATCAGATCGAACGCCAGCAGATAGCCCGCCGTCAGCACGACGACGCCGATCGCGCCGAGGGAGAGCCCGGCGTACTGGCGGCCGCTGGGAATCTCATCGTGGCTTTCCGCGTCGATGGACGACGATTCGGCGGATGCCCTGGCCCTGCCGCGCAGCGCATGAATCATGGCGCAGGAGAGCGCAATCAGCATGATGATCGCGGTCGCGATGGGGAAGAAGGACGCGGTCATGTTGCCGGCCTTCATCGGTGGCCCGAGCTGGATCGCCGAGACCAGATAGATCAGGGTGATGATCGCGAGCGCCGCTGGGACACAGAATTCACCGCCTAGTCCAGCGCGTCGGGAAGAGTGCGGAGATGATGGTTTCAACGACATAGGGCACCTGAAGTCGCAGCGCTGCGCCATGCGAACGGCATGGCGCAGTGTGGATAGGAACGAACGCGGGTGGCTTATTTCTCCAGCACGCCCTGGTCGACCAGATCGTCCATGGTGTTGAAGAGCTGCTGCTGGGTATCGCTCGCCCACTGGGTCACGTCGTCGGCTCCCAGCCAGGCGGGCGTCACGCCGATCTGTTTCAGCCACTGCTGGAATTCGTCACTCTCATAGGCCTTGTGGTACGTGGCTTCCAGCTTCTCGATCACGTCGTCCGGCGTACGCGCCGGGGCCACCATGATGATGAAGCTGCCCATCTGCAGGTCGAGGCCGGTATCGGTCTCGGTGACCGGCGGTACATTGGGGAAGCCTTCATTCTGAGTGTCGGAAAATTCGACCAGACCGCGCGCCTGGCCGGACTCGATCAGCGGTGCCAGATCGCCGAGACTGGTGACGACGGCATCGACTTCGCCGTTGAGCAGGGCTTCCTTTTGCGACGCTGCGCTGTTGTCGTAGGAGACGATCTTGAACTTGGCGCCGGTCTGTTCCTGGAGCTGCAGCAGCGTCAGGTGGGTTCTGGCCCCCATGTTCTGGATGCCGACGCGGATACTGCTGGGCTTCTCCTTGGCCGCGGCGATCAGGTCGTCCAGCGTCTTGTAGGGAGAGTTTTCCGGCACGGTGATCGCATCGGCTTCGCTGGTGATGCGCGCGATCATGCGCATCTTGTCCATGTCGAAGCCGGGCAGCATGTTCTTCCACGGGATCGTGATGATGCTGTCGTAGGTGATCGCGGCGATGGTCTGCCCGTCCGGGCGCGCTTTCATCAACTGGAGCAGGCCGGTTGCGGTCATGCCGCCTTCCACGTTCTCGACATACATCGAGACGGGCAGCGACTCTTCGGCGATGTTGGAGGCCTTGCGAACGATGGCGTCGGTACCGCCGCCGGCGGCTGCCGGCACGATGACGCGGATATCCCGATTCGGGAAGTCGGCTTGGGCGGTGCCTACCGTCAGTGATGCCAGGCAGGCGATTCCCAGCAGGGTTTTCTTGAACGTCATGAGGTAATCCTTGGCAGTGGGTGGACTTCGAGAGCGGGCCGGCAGATTGAGGAGCGCTTGTGATTGTAGGAGTGCACATGGACCCGGCTGATTGGCTTGTGCCTTTGTAGTCGGTTTATTCGTACGATGTAATACAACCTTGGTTTGACACCGTGCATCTGGCCTAGCCACGGCGCCAATCGGTCGAGGCATCGGCACTTAGTCAACGACCTTCGTCGCTTGGGTCTCGCTAGAGGCTTTCGTTATGCTGGTCGGGCCTATCCGCGTTGACCCGCCCATCGCCTGCCTGGAGCCCCTGATGCCGTTACCCGAGTGCTGGTTTGCCGACATGGATCTCCCCGCGGAGCTGGAAAGTGCCAGGCGCGAAGCCAGGCAGCGGCTGGATGAGGCGTTAGGCGCCGGCGTGGAGCCGGCGGTCGCCGAGGCGTGGCATTCGCTGGACGGGACCCGGGGAGGCGAGCTGGCCCGTCTGGTGCTGCTGTCGGACTTTGCGCTGGATGCCCTGGCTACGCGCCCGGCGCTGTTGCCCGCCGCGCTGGAGATGGGCGAGCTTGAAGCGGCTCCGGACCGGGCGCTGCTGGAGGAGATACTGCGCGAGGCGCTGGCGATGGCGGACAGCGAGGAGACGCTTCACCGCGTCTTGCGTCGTTTCCGCCAGGCGCGAATGCTCGGCATCGTCTGGCGCGACCTCAACGGTGGCGACATGTGGCGGACCGCCCGCGCCGTCTCCGAACTGGCGGAAATCTGCCTCGAAGGGGCGCTGGGGTGGCTCGAGGGGCATTTCGCGGCCCGCTGGGGGACACCGGCTCCACGCGCCGACGGCGCGGCCCAGCGCCTGATCGTGCTGGGCATGGGCAAGCTCGGCGCCGGCGAACTCAATCTCTCCTCGGACATCGACCTGATCTTCGCCTTTCCCGAAAAGGGCACCACCCAGGGGGGAGCGCGAGAGTACGAGCACCAGCAATATTTCACCAAGCTGGGGCAGAAGCTGATCGCCGCACTGGACGCGATCTCCGCCGACGGCTTCGTGTTCCGGGTCGACATGCGACTGCGCCCGCTGGGCGATGGCGGGCCGCTGGTCGGCAGCTTCAACACCTTCACCAGCTACTACCAGGACCAGGGGCGGGAGTGGGAGCGCTATGCCATGCTCAAGGCGCGCCCCGTCGCCGGCGACATCGATGCCGGATACCAGCTGCTCGGTGAACTCAAGCCTTTCATCTACCGCAAGTATCTCGACTTCGGTGCGATCGAGTCGCTGCGCGACATGAAGGCGATGATCCATCGCGAGGTCAAGCGGCTGGGACGGGACGACAACATCAAGCTGGGGCGAGGGGGGATCCGGGAGGTCGAGTTCGTGGTCCAGGCGTTTCAGTTGATACGTGGCGGCCGGGACACCGAACTTCAGGTGACCTCGCTGCGGGATGCGATGTCGCAACTGGTCGCGCTGGAGCTGCTGCCGCAGGCGGTGGTCGACGAGCTGCGCGAGGATTACGTCTTCCTGCGGGATCTGGAACATGCGCTGCAGGCGCAGCAGGACCGCCAGACGCAGACGCTGCCGGGCGACCCGGAGAACCAGGCGAGGTTGGCAATGGCCATGCGGATGCCGGACTGGGGAGCGTTGAGAGAGGCGCTCGCGGCCTGTCGTGAGCGGGTGCGACGTCATTTCGACGCGGTGATCGCCGATCCCGATGACGAATCGCCGTCCCCGGAGGACGAGACGGGCCGGCACGACGTCGCCTGGCGGCAGCTGTGGCAGGGGGAGATGGACGACGCCGAGGCGGAGCGAACGCTGGCGGCGGCAGGCTTCGAGCTGCCCGAGTCGCTGCGGCGACTGGGCGCCTTCCGGGACTCCCGCGGCGTGAAGTCGATGCAGCGGATCGGCTACGAGCGTCTCGATGCCGTCATGCCGCTGCTGCTGGAAGCGGCGGCGGAGAGCGAAGCGCCGAGCGTGGCCCTGGAGCGCGTGCTGCCGCTGATCGAGGCGGTGCTGCGGCGTACCGCCTACCTGTCGCTGCTGCGCGAGAATCCGCAGGTGCTGCCGTCGCTGGTCCGGCTCTGCTCGGCCAGCCCCTGGATTGCCGAACAGCTGGCCCGCCATCCCATCCTGCTCGACGAGCTGCTGACCCCCGCGACGCTCTACTCGCCGGCCGACAAGCAGCGGCTGGCGGATGAACTGCGCCAGACCCTGGCGCGGATTCCCGAAGACGACGAGGAGGGGTGGCTGGAGGCGATGCGGGTCTTCAAGCAGACCCAGGTGCTGCGCGTGGCCGCCTCCGACATCGCCGGGGGGCGCGTATTGATGAAGGTCAGCGACTACCTGACCGCGATCGCCGAGGTGGTGCTGGATAGCGTATTGCGGATGGCGTGGCGCTCGCTGACGGCACGATACGGCCAACCCAGCGCCCGGGATTCGGCGGATCAGGCGGGTTTCCTGATCGTCGGCTACGGCAAGCTGGGTGGCATCGAGCTGGGATACGGCTCCGATCTCGACCTGGTGTTCCTATACGACGCCGCGCCGCAGGGCGTCACCGACGGTGCCAAGTCGATCGACAACCTGGTGTTCTTCACCCGTCTGGGCCAGCGGATCATTCATCTGCTCACCGCCACCACGCCAAGCGGCACGCTCTACGAGGTCGACATGCGCCTGCGCCCTTCGGGCAATGCCGGGTTGCTGGTCTCCTCGCTGGACGCGTTCGCCGAGTACCAGCGCAAGGAGGCCTGGATCTGGGAGCATCAGGCGCTGGTGCGCGCGCGGGCGGTGGCCGGCGACGATGCCCTGGGCGAGCGTTTCGAGGCCGTCCGCCGGGAAGTGCTGGGGCGAGAGCGCGACTGCGACGAGCTGCGTCGGGAAGTGGTCGGGATGCGGCACAAGATGCGCGAGCATCTGGGTAGCGGTGCCGAGGCAAGAGAGGCGGGGCAGTTCCACCTCAAGCAGGATGCCGGTGGCCTGGTGGACATCGAGTTCATGAACCAGTACGCCGTGCTGGCCCTGTCGGCAACGACGCCGGCCCTGCTCGAGGTTACCGACAATATGCGGCTGCTGGATGCGCTGGCCCAGAGCGGCAGGTTACCCGAGCAGGATGCCCGCGATCTGCAGGCGGCCTATCTGGCCTATCGCGACGCCAGTCACCGGGCGGCACTGGCCAAGGGGCGCAGCCTGGTGTCGGGGGAGGTCTTCGCCGATCATCGCGACACCGTCTCCCGGCTGTGGGATCGCTGGATGCGCCCGGCGTCCGACGATGAGACGAAAGATCACTGAAAACACCGTTTGATTAAGATAACATTAACGGGTCATGACGCCTGCGTTACGGTTCGGAGTGGCCCACCGTGTATCGACTTTCCCATCTCAATGAAATTGCCCACGGCAACGATCGGGCGATCTACCGGCATCCGGATCGGCCCGAGCGCTGCATCAAGGTGCCCCGCTTTCCCGAGCGCGGCAGCCACCAGAACGAGCGGGAACAGGTCTACTTCGACGTTCTGAAGGCGCGCGGCCTCGACGACTGGCGCCATGTCCCGGAATATTTCGGAGCGGTGGAGACCGATCATGGTCCGGGGCTGGTGTTTGGGCTGGTGACCGATGCCGATGGCCAGATCTCCTCCACCATTCGACAGTACCGTGATCGGGGCGAGACGGCCTGGTTCGCCACCCGTGCGTTCGCCGACGAGCTTCAGGGGCTGTATCACTATCTTCGCGACAACTGGATCGTGCCGTCCGATATCAACGACCGCAACATCGTCTGCCAGCGCCTGGCCGACGGCTCTCGGCGGCTATGGCTGATCGACGGCGTCTCCAATCCGGACTTCATGCCGCTGGCCAACGTCTGGCCCTGGTTCGCGCGTCATAAAGTCGATCGGCGGATGCGACGTTTCTTTGCCAAGTTGAGTGGCTACGGCTTGCTGCCCGAACCGGACCGAAAGGAGCTGGTGCGCAGCGCGCACTGAGCCGGCCCCGGCGACACCCTCGGCGTTCGAATGACGGCCTCCCGAAGCGATCGGGAGGCCGTTTTGCATCCGGCGTCAGGCGTTCGACGTTTCGCGCGGGTTGCGGCCGATCGGATGCGGCTGGTTGCGGGCTCGGGCCAGCTCGATCTGCTTCTGCCGCTCGCGGGCACTGGCCCGCGTCTTTTCCGGTAGCGAATCCCAGCAGTGGGGGCAACTGATCCCCGGCGTGTACTTGTCCGACGACTGGTCCGCGGTGGAGATCGGCATGCGACAGGCATGGCACTGCTCGAACTCGCCCTCGCTCAGGTCGTGGCGAACGGTGACCCGGTTGTCGAACACGAAACAGTCGCCGCGCCAGCGGCTCTGTGCCTCCGGCACCCGCTCCAGATAGCTCAGGATGCCCCCCTTGAGGTGGAAGACTTCCTCGAATCCCTCATTGAGCATGAAGCTCGACGCCTTCTCGCAGCGGATGCCCCCGGTGCAGAACATCGCCACCTTCTTGTGGCGGCTGGGATCGTAGTGTTGCCTGACGTACTCGGGGAACTCGCGGAACGACTTGGTCCTGGGGTCGACCGCACCCTCGAAGCTGCCGATGGCCACTTCATAGTCGTTGCGGGTATCGATGACCAGCACCTCGGGATCCTCGATCAGCGCGTTCCACTGCTCCGGCTCGACATAGGTGCCGACCCGACGGTTCGGGTCGACGTCGGGTACGCCCATGGTGACGATCTCGCGCTTGAGCTTGACCTTGGTGCGGTAGAACGGGTGCGCGTCGCAGTAGGACTCCTTGTGGCCCAGCTCGGCAAAGCGGGGATCGCGCTTGAGCCAGCCGAGCAGCGCGTCGATGCTCTCGCGGGTGCCGGAAACGGTACCGTTGATGCCCTCGTTGGCGAGCAGCAGCGTGCCCTTGATATCGAGGCGCTGCATCTGGGCGAGCAGCGGCTCGCGCAGGGCTTCGAAGTCGTCGAGAGTGACGAACTGATACAACGCCGCGACTACGATCGCGGGATCGCTTGATGACATGCTCAGACTCCTGGTAGTCGCCCTCGCAAAGGGCGGACCGGGTTGATAAAAAGGGCGCGGTCACGGGCGCCTTGGACAGTTTTCTGGCGCGGTCACGGGCGCCTTGGACAGTTTTCTGGCGCGGTCACGGGCGCCTTGATAGCCGAACGCCGCGCATTCTACGCCGCTGAGCGTCGGCGTCCAGTGACCGAGCGTCGCAGCGGGCGGTGCGGGCTACCGCGCGGTTGCGGCGATATAGCGGGCAATCATCAGGTCGAGGTGGGCACCGCCACCATTCTTGAACACGGTGATATCGCTCTCCGCCTGGCGGCCCGGGGCGCCGGCGAGCAGGTCGCGAAAATCGGCGAGGACGTCGGCCTCGGCGATGACGCCGGCGGCGAGGGGAATCTTCAACTCGCCGATATGGCCGAGCGTGGTCTCGCGGCTGTCCACGAACAGCCGGGCCTTCTGCAGCAGCGTATCGTCCGCTTCACGCATGTCGGCCTTGAACGCGCCGATCAGGTCGACATGGGTGCCTGCGCGGATCCACTCGCCCCGGAGGAACGGGGTTCGCGCCATGGTGGCGCTGGCGATGATATCCGCCGATCCGGCCGCCGTTTCCAGGTCGCTCACCGCCACCACGTCCAGGCCGCGAGCTTCACAGGCGCTGGCGAGAGCCCTTGCCTTGTCGTGAGTCCGGTTCCACAGGCTGATGCGCTCGAGGCCGGGGAACAGGGCGGTGTAGGCGTCGATCAGGCTGGCCGCGACATTGCCGGCGCCACAGATGAGCAGATGGCGGCTCTCCTGCCGGGCCAGCAGCAGCGCGCCCAGCACGGAGTCGCTGGCCGTCTTGATCTCGGTGACCAGTCGGCTCTCGATGATCGCCTTCAACTGGCCATCCTCCGGGGCGAAATAGAGCATGGCGCCCTGAACGGTATCCAGGCCGCGGGCGGCATTGCCGTCGAAGACGGTGACCGCCTTGGCGCCATAGCCGATGCCGGGGATGAAACAGGAGCGATTGAGCAGCGTCCTGTCGGCAGGCCCCAGGAAGGTGTCGTCGATCTCCGGTCGGGCCGCGAGATGGCCTTGGCGCAGGGCCTCCACGGCGCCGGCCCAGGAGAGCCGGTCGCGGGCTTCGGTATAGGTGATGAGTCGGGTCATGGGGTCTCTCGGGGTTCGACGATCTCGGTGACGACGGCGGTCTTGACCGAGTTGGCGATGAAGCAGCCCCGGTGGGCCTGGTGGTGCATCGTCTCGAGCTGTTCGGGCGTCGGTCGGCGCTCGCCGGAAAACGTCACCGCCGGGCGTAGCGTGACCTGCGTCATCGCCAATCGGCCGGCGTCGTCCTTTTCCAGCACGCCGACGGCGTTGTCCTCGTAGTGCTCGACGACGAAGCGTCGTTTGGCAACGATACCGAGAAACACCAGCATATGGCAGCTGGAGAGCGCCGCGACGAAGGCTTCCTCGGGATCGACGTTGGCATCGACCGAGTAGGGGAGCGGGACGATATGGGGAGAGGAGGAGGCCGGGACCGTCACGCCGCCATCGAAGTGCCAGTGATGGCCTCTACTGTATTGGCTATCGATGAAGGTCTCCGTTAGCTGACGCTGCCAGCGCACGATTGCGTTGTATTCGGACATAGGGCTTTCCCGATCTCATTCGATTCCACTTAGGGTTTTGGCATTATCGGGAGGGTGACCGTATTCGCTTTGAAGACCCTCAAGAATGGCCTCGCGCTCCTCGATAGGCTTGTTCTGGCTCGCCTTGCGTTTGCCCTCGATGCGCTGGATGGTCAACTCGACGCCGACGATGGCCCGACACATCTTGGTGATGAAATCCGCCGGCGCGTCGTCGATCGACCAAGGTAAGGCGCGTTCGCGCTCGAAGCGCTCGGTCAGCGCGCCTACCACGCCATACAGCCACGCGGGGTCGTCGATCAGATGCAGTCTGCCATGGACATGAACCACTTCGTAGTTCCAGGTGGGGACGACCCTGCCGTGCGCCTTCTTGGCCGGATACCAACTAGGCGTGATATACGCCTGGGGGCCGTGAAAGATCGCCAGCGCCCGATGATCGAACGCGCGCGATGCCAACGGGTTGGCCCGAGCGATATGCCCGCGAAGCCTACCCCCCGACAGGTTGCCCTCGGCGGGTTCGAACAAAAGCGGCAGATGGTCGGCGGTTAGCCCGCTTTCGGCGCCGTGGGTGACCAGCGTGGCAAAGGGCGATTGCTCGATGGTCAACTGCAGGGTTTCGGCATCGTCGAGTCGAAAATGGCTCGGTTGGTACATGCTAGCGCTCACTTCTCGTCAGTTGCTCGGTCATGCTCGACAGCGATCGTCGTTGGCGCCCGTTGGCGTCGAAGTTCTCGGCTGCGAGCCACTGCTCGTGGCAGGCGTGGATCGCCGGCCACTCGTCGTCGACGATCGAGAACCAGGCCGTGTCGCGGTTGCGTCCATTGACCACCCGGTGCTGGCGGAAGACGCCCTCCGGACGGAAGCCCAGCCGCTCGGCCGCGCGTCGGGACGGGACATTGAGGGAATCGCATTTCCACTCCACGCGGCGGTAGCCGAGCGCGAAGGCGTATCGAATCAGCAACATCAACGCTTCGCTGGAGATCGGCGTTCGTGCCATGCGTACCGAGAAGTTGAGATGACCGATCTCCAGCGTGGCGTCGGCCGGGACGATGCGCAGGTAGGTTGCCATGCCCACGGCCTGGCCGTCGGCCGGATCGATGATGGCGTAGCAGACCGGGTCGCTGTCGCCACTCATCGCCTCCAGCCAGTGCTCGCATCCCGCCTGATCGTCGAAAGCACGGCCGCCCAGGTAGGTCCAGCGTGCCCTGGCCTCGCGATCGTTGGCGATATCGGGATCCGGCATCTGCCACGCTTGCCATAGCGATGGCGCATGCCGGCGTGGATCGAGCGGCTCCAGACGACAGAAGCGACCTTCCCGGACGTTCGCGTCCGGAAAAGGTGGCTCGCACCAGTTCGGGATATCGCCGCCCACGGGCTGGCCGTATTCGTTGGTTGTCGTCATGGCATCAGACACTCAACAGAAAGGTGTGGAAGGCGTCGTCGCGTTTCCAGCCGAGCGCGCGGTAACGGGACTGGGCGGCGGTGTTGTCGACCTGGGTGCGCAGCATCAGTTGGGCAACGCCGTGGTCGGACGCCAGCTCCCTGGCGGCCTGCAGCAGGGCGCTGCCGATGCCGCGGCAACGACCCTCGGGGACGACGAAGAGATCGTTGAGGATCCAGCGCGAACCGAGGGTGGTGGTCGAGGGTACCGGGAACAGCTGGGCGAAGCCGACGGCGGTGCCGCCAGCGTCATGGGCCACCAACAGGTGAGCGTCTCCGCGCCGGTAGCGTTCGCCCAGAAAGGCCCGGGCGCCCTCGGGGTCGCTTGGCTGTCGATAGAACTGGCGGTAGCCATCGACCAGCGGTGCGATGTCGTCGATGTCTTCGGGGGTGGCGATGCGGATGTCGGGCATGCGGGGCTCCAGCAGGATCGGCGTGACTTGCCAGCAGTCTGGCGTCATGCTGGTTCTTCGATAAGAGCCAGTTAACGCAGGAGCGAGGGAACCAGTGAAGCAGCCCAATGCGCATCGCCCGTGGATCGTCGAAGCGTTGACGATGCGCCTCGCCACGCCGTCGTCGCTGACCCTGACCCAGCGCCTGTACCAGTCGCTGCGAGACTGGATCCAGCAGGGCAAGCTCAAGCCGGGCAGCGCGCTGCCCTCGTCGCGGCAATTGGCGCGCGAGCTCGGGCTGGGTCGCAACACCGTGCTGGGCGCGGTCGATCGATTGACCGCCGAGGGGTTCCTCGAGAGTCGGCCCGGCGCGGGGGTGTTCGTCGCCGAGTGGGGCGCGGCGGCGGTGGCGGGAAGGCGTCCGATGCCGGAGAGGGTGGCCGTATCGGCGGCACTTTCCGGCCGCGGCCAGCGCATTCTCGATGTCAGCGGCGTGTTGAGCGATCGCCACGCCGCCTTCGTGCCGGGCGTGCCCGCGCTGGACCGGTTCCCGCGCGAGCGCTGGCAGCGGTTGCTGCGTCGTCACCAGCAGCAGGCGCCGCTGGAGTGGCATGACTATCAGCATCGGGGAGGCGTGCCGGCACTTCGCGAGGCGCTCTGCGACTATCTGCGGTTGTCGCGATCGGTACGCTGCCGGCCCGATCAGATCCTGGTGACCCAGGGCGCCCAGCAGGGCTTCGAACTGATCGCCCGGTTGCTGGCCGATACGGGGGAGACGGTCTGGATGGAGGAGCCGGGCTACGGCGGTGCGCACGCCTGCTTCCTCGCCGCCGGGCTCGACATCGTGCCGGTACCGGTGGATGACGAGGGCATGGCAATCGCCACCCTGCCGTCCTCGGTGGCGACGCCCCGGCTGATCTACGTGACACCCTCGCACCAGTATCCCAGCGGCGTGACGATGAGTCTCAAGCGACGCACGGCGCTGATCGAAGCGGCCCAGCGTCACGGCGCCTGGATCGTGGAGGACGACTACGATAGCGAGTTTCGCTATGCCAGCGCGCCGATCGCCTCGCTACAGGGGCTCGTCGACGACGCACCGGTCATCTACGTCGGCACCTTCAGCAAGGTGATGTATCCCGGCTTGCGCTTGGGCTATCTGGTACTGCCGGATCCCCTGGTCGAGCCATTTCGGCGGGCCAATGCGCGACTCCACCGCGAGGGGCAGTACGTGGCACAGGCCGCGCTGGCGACGTTCATTACCGAAGGGCATTTCGCGCGCCACGTCTCGCGGATGCGGGAACTCTATCGGCAACGCCAGGCGGCCTTGCGCCATGCGCTGGCCCCGGCGGTGGCGAATGGCCTCGTGCTGTCGGCGGGAACGGCGGGCATGCACCTGGTTGCCGAATTGGAAAGCCCGGCGCTGGAGGCCGAGCTGGTCTCTCGGGCAGAGCAGGCGGGGGTGCTACTGTCGCCGCTATCGCGCTATTTCCTGCGCGCTCCCGCCCGGCCAGGCCTGGTGCTGGGGTACGCCGGCGCCACCGACACCGAGATCGCCGCGGCTGGCCGCTGGCTGAGCGATGCCTGGTGCGCGCTGGGTCATCGTGGCGGGGCCTAGCCCCGAGATCGCCGCGCAACCGGGGATCAGGCGTCGCCCTCTTCCTGGGAATCGTCGGCGGGGCCCGGGGCCCTGGAGGGTTGGCGTTTACCGCGGGAAGAGCGGGGCGCGCCGTCGCCGCTGTCACCCGATTTCCGCTCACGGTCCAGTTGGGTCCCGTCTCGTTCGCCATCCTCGCGATCCAGGCCCTCGGGAAGATAGAGCCGAGATGCCGGAAGGGCCAGGCGGGCGCCGTGCCGGTCGATGATGTCACGGATCTTCAGCAGGATGGTCTGCTTGATCTCATGGAATCGCTGCCAGTCCGTCTCGTGGGTGAAGGCGTAGATCATGATGTCCAGCGAGTACTGACCGTAGGTGACGAAATTGACCGTGATCAGCTCGTCCTGGTTGATCTCCTCGTGTTGCTGCAGCAGGTCGCGAATATCGCCGGTGATGTTCTCGATCTTGCCGATATCCTGATAGCGGATACCGATGGTCTCCCACAGGCGGCGGCTGACCATCCGCGTCGGGGTCTCGACGGAAATCTGGCTGAACCAGGCATTGGGCACGTACAGCGGCGGCCCGGCAAAGGTCCGCACCGTGGTGAGGCGCCAGCCGATGTCCTCGACGATGCCCTCGATCTGGCGCTCGGGCGAGCGGATCCAGTCGCCGACCACGAAGGGCTTGTCCAGATGGACCACCATGCCGCCGAAGAAGTTGGCGATGACGTCCCGCGCGGCAAAGCCGATGACCAGACCACCGAAACCGCCCATGGCCAGGATGCTCGACATCGACACCCCCAGGATCTGCAGCCCGATCAGCAGCAGCGTGACGATCAGCACGGCGCCGACGATCTTGGTCAGCGCCGATGCCGAGGTCGGGTCGACGGGCTTGGCATGGCAGTTGACCGGTGGGAATACCAGCCGCTGCTCCAGCCGCCGGAACAGGCGAATGCCGCCCCAGGCGACGAGCAGCAGCGTGATCAAGGCGCCGAGACGCGAGAACACGGTGGTCAGGCGCTCGATCTCGAAGTGCGCGCCGATGATGCCCAGGTCGACCATCAAGGCGGTGATCCAGACCCACCAGCGCAACGGCAGACGCAGGCCGTGGAGGATGGGGTCGTCCCAGCGGCGGGGCGAATCGCGCAGGCGGCGCTCCATCCGGTTGAGGGTGAAGTACAGCGCGAGATCGATGATGAAAGCGACGAGGAGAATCAGCGCCGGGAGCACTATCCAGCCGGGGATGTGCAGCCACTGGCCGAGGGCTTCCTGCGCTTGGCTGAGGAGGTTGGTGGCGCTATCGGAAATTTCCATTCACCTGCTTTTCGTGTTCGCACATCGAAGCGCCATGGCGCCTCGAAAGGATTGATGGGCACACCGGAGCGTCGCGGATGGTGCATCGACAGGAGAAAAGCGTAGCGGGGCGCCGCAGCGCGGTCCACTTGCCTGCGGCTCGGCCATGGAGAAGCGGTGTCAGCGCAGGCAGCAGCGTTTGGCTTTGCTGCCGCTTCCACACGGACAGGGAGCGTTGCGCGACGGGCTTCCGGCGGGAGGTGGATCGATGACGCCATCGATGTAGAGCCAGTCGCCGCGATGACGCCGGAAACGAGAGCGCTCGTGAAGCGTCTGGACCGGTCCGGCGGAGACGGCGTTCCAGGGACGAAAGCGCGCCTTGAATTCGACCGTGGCCTTCGCTCCGGTCGTGCGGGTGCCGACGATCTCGAGGCCCAGCCATTGATTGTCCCGCCGGTCGAGCGCTGCGCTCGTGAGGGTCGGCTCGATCGCGTCGGGATCCCAGGTTCTGACCAGGTAGCTGCCCAGCCCGCCCAGCGCAAAGGCCGAATAGCGGGAGCGCATGAGCGCCTCCGGCGTCGGTGCGGTTTGCTCCAGGCGATGGTAGATCCCGCAGCAGCGATCGTAGTGCCAGCCACTGCCGCAGGGACATGAACGGGGATCCGACGCTTCGTTGACTGTGGTTGGAACATTCATTTGGGTAAACTACGCTATCATTTGTCTCTAAATGTTAATGGTGCGCTGCGCTTTGAACGAAGTTGTGGTACAAGAGCGGCGCCGATTGTCAGAACCATCGTCAAGCCAGAACCAACGCCAAGTCACTCGACATGTGGGTCGACCACCTATGTTTCTCGACGAGTTCCATTCTACCGACGCGAACCGTATCTGTATCACGGCGGAGCAGGCCAGTCGGTTCGCGCGACAGATCGCGGGCGATTACAACCCGATTCACGATCCCTGCGCGCGCCGCTTCTGTGTCCCGGGCGACCTGCTGTTCGCACTGGTGCTGTCTCGCTATGGATTGTCACAGCACATGACCTTCCACTTTTGCGGGATGGTGGGCGATCGCGTGGCGCTGAGCTTCTGCGAGGAGGAGGCGGGAACCGTCAGTGTCGTGGACGAAAACGGCAAGCGTTATCTGAGCGTCAAGCGCAGCGGCTGGACGATCCGCGACCCCGCCACGGTGGAGACCTTCACCCGTCGTTACGTCGCCTTTTCGGGTCGCAACTTCCCGCATTACCTCAAGCCGCTGCTCGAGGAAAAAGGCGTGATGTTCAATCCCCGGCGTCCGCTGGTGATCTACGACAGCATGGGGTTCTCGCTCGAGGATCACGATCCCTGCGATCTGGATCTCGATTTTGCCGGTGCCAACCTGGACGTGAAGGGCAAGCGCGGCGAAGCGCACCTCGAGTTTCGCATGAGCTGCAATGGCCGTGACGTGGGTATCGGCTCCAAGAAACTGGTCATCAGCGGCCTGCAGGACTACGACGCGGAGAAGATGGATACCTTCGTGACCAACTTCGCCCAGTTGAAAGCCGCCAATCCCTGCTCGGCCTGACACCGGGATCCGGTGAGCGCGTCGACGCCGCCTCCAGGCCGCGCTTGAGGCCGCATCAAACCGGACGATTCGCGTTTTACCGACCAAACCGCTGATAATGTCATTCACCCCGATCCTGCCGCGGTCCAATGGTCGCCGGTGCGGGTCGTTCACGTGAATGGGACTCGTCGTGAAAGAACACGTTACGCCGTTTCAGTTTTTTATCCTGGCGCTCTCTTTCTATGTCCTGGGGGCCATGCTCGCCGACATATTCTTCGCTTTGCCCCCCGAGATCAGCCGGCTCTTCGACTATCTGGATTACCTGGTCTGTTTGTTCTTCTTCATCGACTTCTGCCAGCGGTTCTATCGGGCGCCCAGCAAATGGCGCTACATGCGATGGGGGTGGCTGGACCTGCTGGCCTGCATACCCGCGGGATGGTTCCAGGCGGCGCGGCTGGTGCGAGTCGTTCAGGTCATTCGCGTGCTGCGCGCGTTACGGTCGCTGGAGTTGATCTGGCAACTGCTGTTCCGCAATCGCGCCGAGGGCGTGCTCGCCTCGGCCGCGACCGCTACCGTGATGCTGGTGGTGCTCGGCGCGATGACGGTGCTGATGGTGGAGACCCCGAATCCCGCCAGTCCGATCAATACCGCCGAGGAGGCGCTGTGGTGGGCCGTGGTGACCGTCACCACGGTGGGCTACGGCGATTACTATCCGGTCACCACGATGGGACGCGTGGTGGCCGTGATGCTGATGGTCTGCGGTGTCGGCCTGTTCGGCAGTTTCGCCGCTTACGTCAGCTCGCTGTTCGTCGAGGACCAGGGCGAGTCCGAATCGCGCCAGCACAAGGCGAACCGGCGGATGATGCGCCATATGATCGAGCAGGTGAGCGAACTTCAGTTGGAGATCGAGTCGTTGCGACAGGAGCTGCGCGACCACCGCCAGGAGTTGGCCGAGCGCCATGGGGGCGAGCGCGGCGGCGATAGCACGGAGCGATGAGAGCGATTGCGATATTGCATTGTCAGGGAAATATAAGGGTGCTAACATATTTCCATCGAATGCAGGATTCCTTCGCAGCAGTCGTTCGAGTCGCGTCTCCTAGTAACACCCCGCCTCGCCCGCGCATCCCCCCCTCTTGCGCGGGCTTTTTTTGTGCCGGCTTCAAGGGCCCGGCGTTGTCGCAAGCCCGCGGCTATCAGTCTTTGTCGGGCAGCCTGTCAGGCACGGATCGTTCGTGGCTCCCGCAGCATCACGTCGTCGC
Organism: Salinicola sp.; assembly: GCA_002695065.1. GTDB lineage: Bacteria > Pseudomonadota > Gammaproteobacteria > Pseudomonadales > Halomonadaceae > Salinicola. Next base: position 37,637 of record NZNW01000077.1, read on the forward strand.
CGTCGAAGGCGACCGACCAGTGGCGCAGACACTGACCGGGATCTTCCAGGCACTGGCCATCTCTCAGCCGAAAATGGTGCTTGTAGATCGGTGAGGCAACCACCAGCTCCCCTGCGAGGTCGCCAATAATGCCGCGGCCGATCACGTTGGCGCTGGAAAACGGATCGTGGTTGTCCACGGCGTAAAGCTCACCGACGGCTTCGGGTCGGGTAGACAGCTCACCGACGGGCTCGGGTCGGGTAGACAGCTCACCGACGGCTTCGGGTCGATTAGACGACTCACCGGCCGCTTCGGGCCGACCCGGTAGATAGAAAATCGCGATCTGATGGCCCTCGTGCCAGGCGACGACACCAGAGCCAGCGACCAGATCCTCCCGCGAGCAGAGGCGGACACGCTTTTTTCCCGCCACGGCGAGTTCAGAGGCTTCGAGAATGGCAGTGCTCATGAGGTAATCTCCGTAGCCAGGGCGGCGATTTCTTCTTCTCTAGCCGGGCGCGGTTGATCGCGCTCGCTGACCGCAATGATGTCCGGATCGCTGCGCTGGTCGTTGACGAAAGTCCGGAAACGCTTGAGCTTGTCCGGATCCTTGAGCGCGTTGGCCCATTCACACTCGTACTGATCCACCACGTGCTGCATCTGGGCCTCGAGTTCATGCCCCAGCCCCAGGCTGTCCTCGAGGATGACCGCCTTGAGATAATCGAGCCCGCCATCGAGGTTCTCGCGCCACACCGAGGTACGCTGAAGGCGATCGGCGGTGCGGATATAGAACATCAGCAGCCGGTCGATGATGCGCAGCAGTTCGGTATCGTCGAGATCGGTGGCGAACAGCTCGCCATGGCGTGGGCGCATGCCGCCATTGCCGCACACGTAGAGATTCCAGCCGTGCTCGGTGGCGATCACGCCGATGTCCTTGCTCTGGGCTTCGGCGCACTCCCGGGTGCAGCCGGAGACGGCGAACTTCAGCTTGTGCGGCGAGCGCAGCCCCTTGTAGCGATTCTCGATTCTCAGTGCCATGGCCACGCTGTCCTGCACGCCGTAGCGACACCAGGTGTTGCCGACGCAGGATTTCACGGTGCGGGTGGATTTGCCGTAGGCGTGGCCGGTCTCGAAGCCGGCGGCGATCAGCTCGCCCCAGATCTCCGGAAGTTCGTGCAACTGGGCGCCGAACAGGTCGATACGCTGGCCGCCGGTGATCTTGGTGTAGAGATCGTACTTCTTGGCCACCGCGCCGATGGCGAGCAGCTTGTCCGGAGTGATCTCCCCACCGGGAATACGCGGCACCACCGAATAGGTACCGTTCTTCTGCATATTGGCCATGAAGGTATCGTTGGTGTCCTGCAGCGGCACCAGCGAGGGGTTGGTGATCGGCGCGTTCCAGCACGAGGCCAGGATCGAGGCGACGGCCGGCTTGCAGATATCGCAGCCCAGCCTTCCCTTGCCGTGACGGGCATGGAGCGCCTCGAAACTTTGAATGCCCTCGACCCGCATGAGGCCGTAGAGCTCCTGGCGGGTATAGGCGAAGTGCTCGCAAAGGCTGCGGTCGACTTCGACCCCGCGACTTTCCAGCTCATGCTCGAAGACCTGCTTGAGCAGTGCCGTGCAGCCGCCGCAGCCGGTGCTGGCCTTGGTCTCGGCCTTGAGCGTGCCGAGGTCGGTGCAGCCGGCGTCGACCGCCTGGCAGACAGCCCCTTTGGAAACGTTGTGGCACGAGCAGATCGTGGCACTTTCCGGCAGGGCATCCGCGCCCAGCAGCGGCGCGCCCTCGCCCTGGGGCAGGATCAGGCTGGCCGGATCGGCGGGCAGCGCGATGCCGTTCTGCACGTACTGCAACAGCGTGTCGTAGCCGCTGTTGTCGCCCACCAGCACGGCGCCCAGGGCGCGCTTGCCGTCGCCGGAGACCACCAGTCGGCGGTAGCCGTGGCCGGCTTCGTCGATGAAGCGGTAGCTCACGGCGCCTTCGGTCGACGCATGCGCATCGCCGATGGAGCCCACGTCGACGCCAAGCAGCTTGAGCTTGGTCGACATGTCGGCGCCGCTGAACGGCTCGCCGCTATCGACCAGGCAGCCGGCTGCCGTGCGCGCCATGGTGTAGCCGGGGGCGACGAGGCCGAAGACCTGGCCGTTCCACAGCGCGCATTCGCCGATGGCGAAGATGTCCGGATCGGAGGTGTGGCAAGTGTCGTCGATCACGATACCGCCACGCTCCCCGATCTCCAGCCCGCAGTCGCGGGCCAGCCGGTCCTGCGGACGGATGCCGGCCGAGAACACGATCATGTCGGTCTCCAGCCACTCGCCGTCGGCGAAGTTCATGCGGTAGCGGTGGGTGTCGCCAGCGACAATCTCGCTCGTCGCACGATCGAGATGCACCTGCACGCCCAGCGCTTCGATCTGACGCTTGAGGGCCTCGCCGCCCTCGGCATCCAGCTGCACCGGCATCAGGCGGGGGGCGAACTCGACCACGTGGGCCTCGAGCCCCAGCGACTTGAGCGCGTTGGCGGCCTCGAGGCCCAGCAGGCCGCCCCCGACCACCACGCCGCGGCGGATGTCCCGATCTTCCAGCGACAACGCCGCCTCGCGGATGCGGTCGAGATCGTCCAGCGTTCGGTAGACCAGGCGGGCATGGCCGCCATCGTCGGTCTTTGGCGTCGGTATCGGCGGCACGAAGGGGTAGGAGCCGGTCGCCAGAATCAGCTGGTCGAAGTCGTGCAGGCCGCGATCGGTGGCGACGTTGCGGGCGTGGCGATCGATCGAAGTGACCGCTTCGCCCAGGCGCAGGTCGATACCGTGACGTGCGCAGAAATCCGCTTCGCCCAGCGCCAGCGCATCGGCGTCGCTGCCGCTGAAGTAGTCGGACAGGTGCACGCGGTCGTAGGCGCGATGGCGCTCCTCGCCGAAGACGGTGATCGCGTAGCGATGGTGAGCACCGCGCTCCACCAGTTGCTCCAGGCAGTAGTGGCCGACCATGCCGTTGCCGACCACCAGCAGGCGGGGCTTGTCGGTCGTCGTGGCCGGGGCGTGTGTCGTGATAGGGGAAGGTGTCGTACCAGGAGCGTGAGTCATGCCGCTTCCTCCAGTTTATCAGTGGCGTTGTCGGCCAGAAGTCGTGTGGCGTCATCGGCGCCGAACAGCAGTACGTCGCGGCAGGCGCTCAGGTCGTGGGCTTCACGGGCGTGATGGAAATAGCCGGGGCCGGCGATGGTATCGCCGTAGAGCACCGCGCCGACGAGACGATCGTCGTGCAGCAACAGCCGACGGTAGTCGCCGTTCTCGGCATCGGCGTAGGTCAGCGTCTCGTGCCCTGGCGGAATCTCGACCGGGCCGAAGGCAAAGATCGAGATATCCGCGACCTTGAGACGGGTTGCACACGGGATCTCGCGGTAGGGGGCGCTGCGCTGGCCGCAGAGCCGAGCGGCGAGCACATCCACCTGTCGCCAGATCGGGTCGACCAGACCGTAGGTGTTGCCCTCGAACTCGCAGCAATCGCCGAGGGCGTGAATGGCGGGGTCGCTGGTCGTCAGCGTCGCGTCGACGACGATACCGCGGGCGACATGCAATCCGGACTGTCGGGCCAGTGCCGTATGGGGCTTGATACCGGCGGCGACCACCACGCAGTCGGCAGGCAGTCGGCGGCCATCCTCCAACCGTACCGCGACCACGTTGCCATCGGTATCGCCTTCGCAGGCGGCCAGGTGAGCGTGGGTTTCTATGGTCAAGCCGCGGCTCTCCAGTTCGGTACGCAGCCAGCTCGCCGCCGTCTCATCCAGTTGCCGGTTCATCAAGCGCTCGCTGCGCTGCAGCACGCTGACGGTCAGCCCTCGCTTGCGCAGACCTTCCGCCGCCTCCAGCCCCAGCAGCCCGCCGCCGATGACGACCGCACGGCTACCCACGGGTCGCGACGTGAGCCAGGCGGTATCGACGAAATCGCGGAACCCGCCGACATTGCCCAGCCGAATGCCGGGAACGTCCGGCAGGGCAGGGCGCGAGCCTGTCGCCAGTACCAGGCGGTCGTAAGCCACCTGTTCGCCCCGGTCGGTCCGGATCCGGCGTCGTCGCCGGTCGATGGCGACCACCCGTTCGCCCAGCCGCCATGTCACGCCCGCTGTCGCGACGTCCTCGAGGGGGAGGTCGAGTGCGCTGCGTTCGATCTCGCCGGCCAGCCACGGCGACAACAGGATGCGGTTGTAGGCCGGCGAGGCTTCCTCGCCGATGACCGTGATGCGGTCGGGGCGGTCCGGACGTTTCAGCAGCGCGCTCAGCAGGCGATGGCCGGCCATGCCGTTGCCGACGATCACCAGATGCGCCGGGGCGCTGCAGGTATCCGAGGGCGGGTTCCGGGAAGCGTTCGGAAACCCGTTGAGGGAATCGTTCTGGGACATGAGGTCTCTCCCATCCGGCGTCGTGGCCGCCCCGTCAGGTGCTGGCCAATAACGAAAAAGGCGCCTGATGACACGAAGCGGGGCTTCGCGGCATCAGGCGCCTTTGCCTGAAATTCGAACAGTGTCTGTCTCGCTGTCATGCGGTGGATGCCGGCGGCATTGCGGGCATCGTTTCGCGTCGACGCGACCGCCGTTGGTCGTCGTCACGTCGTAGGAAGCGAAAAGCGTGCCAGCGCGATCCCGATATCGTCATTTCAGCGAGATGAGGGGACTCTTCGGGCGCCGGGATATCGAGTTTGCGCAACATCGGTGCGCAGGCGGCGATGGCTGCACCAATGCGGGCCGTAGCGCCCGTCGACGCGTGGGGCGAAGCCGACGACGCCATGGGTCGAATGCGGCAAATCCTTGTTCTTCGGCTTTTCTGGCGATGTTGGACCCGTTCTTGCCTGTTTCAGGTCATCAAATGAAGTTGATCAGAGAGTCCTCGTCCCGATGGACACGATCGATGCCAACGGCGGCATCGATCCAGCCAGGGCGATGAGATTATCGATAACGCGCGGACGGGCAGTCATCTGTTTCGCCGCCAGCAGGCAACGAGGCCTGACGTCACCTTGAGTGATGTCAGGCCTTTTGCGTTTTTGGAGGCTCGCAATGTCAGATCGGCAGGCCAAGGGCCGTTCGATTACCGAAGACACCGCTACCGGTCCGGCGATTACGGACGCCACCACCTGTCCTTATTGCGGCGTCGGGTGTGGGGTCGTCGTCGAGCACGACGGTGAACGGGTGAGCGGCGTCGAGGGCGATCGGACGCATCCGGCCAATTTCGGCCGGCTCTGCGTCAAGGGTAGCGCCCTTCACGAGACCCTGGGCGACGAAGGGCGCTTGCTGCGCCCCCGTGTCGACGGCAAGTCGGTGGACTGGACGACGGCGCTGGACGCCGTGGTCACCCGGTTGGCGTCGACGCAGCGCGAGCACGGCCGGGGCGCGGTAGCGGCGTATCTCTCCGGCCAGCTGCTGACCGAGGACTATTACGTCGCCAACAAGCTGTTCAAGGGCTTTCTCGGCACGCCGCATGTGGATACCAATTCACGGCTCTGCATGGCCTCGGCAGTGGCGGCCTACAAGCGCGCCTTCGGGGCCGATGCCGTGCCGTGCTGCTACGAGGACCTGGAGTGCGCCGAGCTGGTGGTACTGGCGGGTTCCAATCTGGCCTGGAACCATCCGGTACTCTATCAGCGCCTGAAGGCGGCCAAGGCGCGTAATCCATTGATGCGGGTGGTGGTGATCGATCCGCGCGTGACCGACAGTTGCGAAATCGCCGATCTCTACCTGGGGCTCGAGCCGGGCAGCGATGCGCGGCTGTTCAATGGCCTGCTGGCGTGGATGGAGGAGAAAGGACGGGTCGATCGCCGTTATCTGGAGCGCCACACCCAAGGATTCGAGGCGGCACTGAACGCCGCCCGCGAGGACGACACCCGCCTCGCGGCCATCGCCCGCGACTGCGATGTCGATCTCGAACGGTTGGAGACCTTCTTCTACTGGTTCGCGACCCATCTGCACGTGGTGACGCTCTACTCCCAGGGCATCAACCAGTCGAGCAGCGGCACCGACAAGTGTCAG
>NZNW01000078.1 GCA_002695065.1 Salinicola sp.
ACGGTTCTGATCCAGGAACTGATCAACAACATCGCCAAGGGCCACGGCGGCGTGTCCGTCTTCGCCGGCGTGGGTGAACGTACCCGCGAAGGTAACGATCTCTATCACGAATTCCTCGACGCCGGCGTGATCGCCAAGGACGCGGACGGCAACGCAACGTCCGAAGGTTCGAAAGTGGCGCTCGTCTTCGGTCAGATGAACGAACCTCCGGGCGCCCGCGCCCGCGTCGCTCTTTCGGGTCTGACGATGGCGGAATACTTCCGCGACGTGGAAGGCCAGGACGTGCTGTTCTTCGTCGACAACATCTTCCGCTTCACGCAGGCGGGTTCGGAAGTGTCGGCTCTGCTCGGCCGTATTCCTTCGGCCGTGGGCTATCAGCCCACCCTGTCGACCGACATGGGCAACCTGCAGGAACGCATCACCTCGACCACCAAGGGCTCGATTACCTCGGTCCAGGCCATCTACGTTCCCGCCGACGACCTTACCGACCCGGCCCCGGCAACCTCGTTCGCCCACTTGGACGCAACGACCACGCTGAGCCGTGCGATCTCGGAACTGGGCATCTACCCGGCCGTCGATCCGCTCGACTCCACCTCGCGCCAGCTCGATCCGCTGGTCGTCGGCGAAGAGCACTACAACACCGCTCGCGGTGTGCAGAACGTGCTCCAGCGCTACAAGGAGCTCAAGGACATCATCGCCATCCTGGGGATGGACGAGCTGTCCGACGAAGACAAGCTGGCCGTGGCCCGGGCGCGTAAGATCCAGCGCTTCCTGTCCCAGCCGTTCTTCGTCGCCGAGGTCTTCACCGGCGCGCCGGGCAAGTACGTGTCGCTGCAGGAAACCATCCGTGGCTTCCAGGGCATTCTCAACGGCGACTACGACGACATGCCCGAACAGGCGTTCTACATGGTCGGCACCATCGACGAAGCCGTCGAGAAAGCCAAGAGCATGAAGTAAGGGAAATGCTGAATAAATCGACGAACAGGATGAAGCGCAACGCATCGATTCGCCTGTGCAGTCATTTATGCAGTGTTTCCTAAGCCTGCAGACTCCCGGGAGATAAATCGCTATGGCCACATTTCAGTGTGACATCGTCAGCGCCGAGAAGGAGATCTTCTCGGGCAACGTCGAGCAGCTCATCGCTGCCGGCGTGGCCGGCGATCTGGGTATCCTGCTCGGTCACGCGCCGCTGCTGACCGAGCTCAAGCCCGGTCCGGTGCGCGTGATTCAGGAGAGCGGCGAAGAAGAGCTCTACTACGTCACCGGCGGCTTCCTCGAAGTGCAGCCGGACGTGGTCTCGGTGCTGGCGGATACCGCCACCCGAGCCAGCGATCTCGACGAAGCGGAAGCCGAGCAGGCGCGGCAGCATGCGCTGGCTTCGCTCAACGAGAAGCAGACCGAGCTCGACTACGCGCGTGCCTCCGCCGAACTGGCCGAAGCCACCGCCCAGTTGCGCACGCTGCAGCAGCTGCGTCGCAAGGGCGGCCGCGGCTGAAGCGGCAGGCGCGTCTGCCGAGGCAAGCGCTGGTGCAGTACCCGAAGGCGACTCCCCTGGAGTCGCCTTTTTCATGGCCCGCGTTCGGGTGCGACGATCGGATTTCTGCCGGATCGCCTCGACGCGCTAGAATGACGCCCGGTTTTCACTGATCGAAGGATTGACCCCATGACACTCGACGTCGTGATACTGGCCGCCGGCCAGGGCACTCGCATGCGCTCGAAGACGCCCAAGGTGCTGCACGAGCTGGCAGGCCGCCCGCTGGTTCAGCACGTCGTCGATACCGCAGCAGGACTGGAGGGCGCGCGCCTGCACGTGGTGGTCGGCCATGGCGGAGAGTCGGTGCGGGAGACGCTGGCGAGCGCCGGTTCGATGTCCGGCGATGGCGAACTCGGCTTCTGTGAACAGACCGAGCAGAAGGGCACCGGCCACGCCGTGGCCCAGGCGTTGGACAGTCTCGGCGACGGCAAGGTGCTGGTGCTCTACGGCGACGTGCCACTAATCCAGGCTCGCACCCTCGAGACGCTGCTGGATGGCGTCGACGAGCAGCACATGGCGCTGCTGACGGTGACGCTGGACGATCCCACCGGCTACGGCCGGATCGTGCGCAACGACAAGGGCGCGGTCATCGCCATCGTCGAGCACAAGGATGCCAGCGACAAGCAGCGCGCCATCCGCGAGTGCAACACCGGCATCATGGCGATGACCGCCGCGCAGTTGCGCCGCTGGCTGCCCGAGCTTTCCGCCGAGAACGCCCAGGGCGAATACTACCTGACCGACGTGATCGCCATGGCCGCGGCCGACGGCGTCGAGGTCACCGCCAGCCAGCCGAGTTCACCGGTGGAGGTCGAAGGCGTCAACGACCGCCGCCAGCTGGCGGCACTCGAGCGCGCCTATCAGCGTCGCCAGGCCGATCGCCTGATGACCGCCGGTGTTTCGCTGGCCGATCCGGAGCGCTTCGACCTGCGTGGCGACGTTACCGTCGGCCGCGACATCCGGATCGACGTCAACGTGATCCTGGAGGGTCGGGTGACACTGGAAGACGACGTCGTCATCGGTCCCCACTGCGTGATCAAGGACTCCATCCTGCGACGCGGTGCGGTGGTGAAGGCCAACAGCCACCTGGAGGGCGCCGAGATGGGCGAGGGCAGCGACTGCGGCCCGTTCGCCCGCCTGCGCCCCGGCACGCGGCTCGGCGCCAAGGCGCATGTGGGTAACTTCGTTGAGACCAAGAACGCCTCACTCGGCGACGGCGTCAAGGCAGGGCACCTGAGCTACCTGGGCGACACCGAGATCGGCCGTGACACCAACATTGGCGCCGGCACCATCACCTGCAACTACGACGGCGCCAACAAGCATCTCACGCGAATCGGCGAAGCCGTCTTCGTCGGCTCCAACAGCTCGCTGGTCGCCCCGGTCACCATCGGCAATGGTGCCACCATCGCCGCGGGTTCGACGATCACTCGCGAAGTGAAAGATGATGAACTGGCCATCGGGCGGAGTCGTCAGATCGTCAAGCAGGGCTGGCAGCGGCCGGTGAAGATGCCGAAGTCTTGATTCATTGTCTTTGGCGCTCATTCGAGTGAAAAGAGCTCACGACTGACGAGATCCTTACGACCCTTGTCGTCGTTATTGCGAGGGGCAAGCCCCTCGCGCTCCCCTTTTTCGCGCCACAGGCTCAAGAAATCCCGAGCGATTTTCGTCAGCGCTTCGGGTCGGCGCGCAAGGACGTCTGACCGCCATGGATGGCGGAAATGCAGAAAATGCAGGAGCAATTTTCTGCCCTGTCCCGGCGCGCCTCTAGCGACATCCATGTCGCTAGACCCGGCTCGCCGAAGATCGCTCGGGTTGAGCCTGGAAGGCGCTATCGGGTGGTTTCTTTCCGGCGACTGGAGAAACTTGCCGTTCAGAATTCAAATATTGGACATCAACGCCTCATACACTGCTGCCAGCGGTCGTCGACCCGCTTGGCGAACCACGCTGTGGTCAGGTTGCGGGTGATCTTGGGGCTCTCCAGCTTGATCCCCGGCAGGCGAGCGTAGGGGATGGGCTGACCTTCCTGCTGTTCTGCCAGCGCATAGACTTTCTCGTAGAGCGCGGTCCGTTCGAATTCGAGGGAATCCTCTTCTTCCAGCGCATCGCGAATCTCGCCGTCGTCCATGCCCAGCCGATTTTTCAGCGTGCGTACCGCCAGCTCGGTCTGGCCAGCCTGGCGGGAACCGGGGATGATCAGGTCGCCGTCGAGCGCCAGCGGAATGCCGGAAAGCTGGGTCACTGCGGCCTGGAACGCGGCGTTGCGGCTGGCGTACCAGCCGGCGTTGAAGTCGGCGAAGCGGTAGATCGGCTCGTCGTAGTTGGCCGGATAGCCGAGCAGATGGGCGATGCCGAAGTAGAGCCCTCCACGGCGGGTGAAGACCTCGTGGCGGATCGAGCCGTCGATGGGGTAGGGATAGTCGTCGGCGTGCTCCTCGGCGAAGTCGACGCTGACCTGCATCGGCCCGCCCGTCTCTACCGGATTGAGACTGCCGAAAAGCTGCCGGCCCAGCGGCGCCATATCGATGAAATCCTCGAAGATTTCGCTCATCTCCCACTCTGTGGTGAGGGCATTCAGCCGCTCGTTGTAGGTCTCGCCGGTGGGGGATTCGAGATCGAGACCTGCCTGAACGAGAAAGCCGGGCACGTGGAGCGCCGCGGCGCGACGCTCGATCTCTTCGCGTGCGATACCTGACAGGTTCGGGACGACCGGATCGCCGCTGTAGGTCGACTCCTGCTCGGTGACGGCGAGCACCGAGCACAGATTCTCTCGCGTGGCCGGCAGGTTCTGGGCCGAGAACGCCGCGGTAATATCCGTCGCCCAGCCTTCGCGATCGCCGGCACTTGCCGGGATCAGTAAGACGAGTTCCTGCTTCACGCTCGCCGGGCGCTGCTCGAAGCCGGGCTGCGGTGCCTGGGTGCTACAACCGACCAGCAGCATCAGACCGAGTGCCGGCGCCCAGCGAAGCGGTGCGGGAAAGATCGTGGATCCCCTCATGCGCTGAGATGCTCCACCAGCCGCTGCATCATCGCGTCGCAACGCTCCAGCTGTTCGATGGCGATGAACTCGTCCGGCTTGTGACCCTGGTCCATGCAGCCCGGACCGCACACCACGGTGGGGATGCCGGCCTCGTGAAACAGCCCTCCCTCGGTGCCGTAGGCGACGGTGCCGAAGTCATCGCGGCCCGAAAGGGTGGCGATCAGGCGCGCCACCTCGCTTCCGGCCTCGGTGGTCAGCCCTGGGTAGGCCTGCAGCGGCTCGAAGACGATATCGGTGTTCGCCTCGGCCGCGCGCATCCGCGGGAGCAGCTCGTTGTCGGCGTAGTCGCGCATCTCGCGCTCGACCTCGTTGGCGTCGAAGCCCGGCAGCGAGCGCACTTCCCAGTCGAAGCGACACTCCGACGGCACGATGTTGAGCGCCCGGCCGCCTTCGATCACGCCGGTCTGGACGGTCGAGAAGGGCGGATAGAAGCGCTCGTCGTGATGGGCGGGATCGGCCAGGCGCTCGCCGATCTGGGTGAGCTTGGTGATCATCTTCGCCGCGGTCTCGATGGCGTTGACGCCCTCCGGGGCGTAGGCGGAGTGGCAGGGCGCGCCGTGCACGCGACAGCGCACGCCGAGCTTGCCCTTGTGGCCCAGCACCGGCTTGAGCTCGGTGGGTTCGCCGATGATGCAGGCCAGCGGCTTGTGCGGTCTGTCTTCCAGCATCGAGATGATCGAGCGCACGCCGAGACAGCCCACCTCTTCGTCGTAGGAGAACGCCAGATGAATCGGCGTTTCGAGCGTCGCCGCCTTGAAGCGGGGTACCGCCGCCAGCACGCAGGCGAGATAGCCCTTCATGTCGGTCGTCCCACGGCCGTAGAGCTTGCCTTCCCGCTCGGTCATCTCGAATGCCGGCAGCGTCCACGGCTGGCCGTCCACCGGGACCACGTCGGTATGCCCGGAAAGCACCACGCCGCCGCGATCGGCGGGGCCGATCGTCGCCCACAGGGTGGCCTTGCTGCCATCCTCGTTGTGGATAAGTTCGCTGTCGACGCCGTGCTGGTTCAAGTAATCGCGGACGAACTCGATCAGCGCGAGATTGGATTCGCGGCTGACGGTATCGAAGCCGACGAGTTTCCCGAGAAGTTCCTGACTGGTCATGATGCGCTGTCACCGGATTGTCGTTGTCGCTGAATATGTACCCATCGTCACGATGATGCCGACCCCCACCGCACAATGCCACCACCGCCGTCCTCGATTCCCGCTTTTACGCTTTCTTTACGTCTTCGCGCGAATTTCCACATCGAATTTTTACGCCCCTCGACTCGACACTGAGCGCCTCTCGAACGAGGAGGTAACCCATGTCCTACCTGATGCTGGCGATCGCCCTAATGACGGCCGTCTATCTGCTGGCGACGCTGTGCTGGCCGGAGCGATTCTAGCCATGAACGCGATGACGCTCTGCTACGCCCTGCTGATCGGATTGGCGCTGCCCCTGGGTCTCTACATGGGCCGAGCGCTGGATACGGATCGATCCACCGTCATGGATCGTCTCTTTGGGCCGGTGGAATCGGTCCTGATGCGCCTGGCCGGCGTCGACCGACAGGCGTCGATGACCTGGTCGGCCTATCTGCTGGCCGTGTTGAAACTTCACCTGCTGCTGATCGGGCTGGCTTGGCTCATCTTCATGGGCCAGGGCCTGCTGCCGCTCAACCCCGATGGCATCCCCGGCATGAGCTGGGATACGGCGCTTCACACCGCGGTCTCGTTCGCCACCAACACCAACCAGCAGCACTACTCGGGCCAGGCGCAGCTCTCCTACCTGAGCCAGACGTTTGCCATCGTCACGCTGCAGTTTGTGACCCCGGCGACCGGGCTGGCGGTGCTGCTCGCCATCTCGCGCACGCTGCTCCGGCGCCAGACCACCAGCACGACCGTCAGCACCAGTACGCCCGCCGGGCGCGGGGTGGGCCACGACTCGGTCGGTCACTGCTCGGTCGGTCATTACTACGTCGATCTCACCCGGATCGTGGTGCGGGTGCTGCTGCCGCTGTCGCTGATCGTGGCGCTGCTGCTGGTGTGGCAGGGCGTGCCGGCGACCTATCACGGCGCCCAGAGCGTGACGATGCTCGACGGTGGCACGGCGCAGGTGATTCCGCGCGGTCCGGTGGCGCCGATGGTGGCGATCAAGCAGCTGGGTACCAACGGCGGCGGCTGGTACGGCCCCAATTCGACCATGCCGCTGGAGAATCCCACGGGGCTTTCGAACCTGATCGAGACGATCTCGCTGTTGCTGATTCCGGTGGCGTCGCTGATCGCGGTGGGCGTCATCAGCGGCCGTCGCCGGCTGATGATAGGCATCGGCGCGGTGATGATCGCGTTCTCACTGATCACCACCAGCCTGATCGTGGTCTCGGAACGCCTGCCCAACGCCGCGCTGAGCGGTCTCGTCGTGGACGGCAGCCCCAACCTGGAAGGCAAGGAGGTGCGTTTCGGCAGCGATCTCTCCGCGCTGTGGGGCAGTTGGACGACGCAGACCTCCAACGGCTCCGTCAACGCCATGCACGACAGCTTCAACCCGCTGGGCGGGCTGGGCCTGCTGATGGACATGTTCGTCAACGTCACCTTCGGCGGCATCGGCGTGGGTCTGATCGGCTATCTGCTCTATCTGATGCTGGCGGCTTTCATCGGCTCGCTGATGATCGGCCGCGCCCCGGAGCTGTTCGGCAAGCCGCTGGAGACCCGCGAGATGCGCTGGATCTCGCTGGCGATCCTGGCGCAACCGCTGATCATCCTCGGATTGACCGCCGCCACCGTGACGTTCCCCGCCCTGACCGGCAACTCCAACCCCGGCTTTCATGGCCTCTCCCAAGTGCTCTACGAATATACCTCGGCGTTCGCCAACAACGGCTCCGGCTTCGAAGGGCTCGGTGACGCCACGCCCTGGTGGAACCTGACCTGCGTGTTGGCGCTTGGGGTCGGCCGCTTCCTGCCGATGCTGGTGCCGCTGGCGGTGGCCGGCTGGCTGGCCGAGAAACGCACGGCGCCGCAGGGGCGCGGCACCCTGTCGCTGGAGAGCGGGGCCTTCGTCGGGCTGACCGCCGGCGTCATCGTCATCGTCAATCTGCTCGGCTTCCTGCCCGCCCTGGTGCTGGGGCCGATCGCCGAACAGCTGACCCTGCCGTGATCAATCGAATCGAGGAGAGCGACATGACAACGAGGCAATCACGGGAAGCATCGCCCGGTCTGCGTATTCAACCGCTGATGCTGTTGGGAGAGTCCCTACGCCGCTTGAATCCGCGCAGCCTGGCGCGCAACCCGGTCATGGCGGTGGTCGCCATCGGCACCCTGGTCTGCGCGCTCTACACCGGCATGGCGATCGACGCCGGACGCGCTCAGGCCGTCTTCGCCTCGATCGTGACGCTGATCCTGCTGGCCACGGTGCTGTTCGCCAATGCCGCCGAGGCGATGGCCGAGGCCCGGGGCAAGGCCCATGCCGGCAGCCTGCGTGCCACCCGGGGCGAGTTGACGGCGCGGCGTGTGACCCAGAGCGGCGAAGAGACCGTGGCCGCCGATCGGCTGCGCCGGGGCGATCGCGTCCGGGTGGTCGCCGGCGAGCTGATTCCTGCCGACGGCGAGATCGTCCAGGGTGCCGGTTCGATCAACGAGTCGGCCATGACCGGGGAGTCCGCGCCGGTGCTGCGCGAGGCGGGCACCGACAACAGCGGCGTCAGCGCCGGTACCAAGCTGCTCTCCGACGAGCTGATCGTCGAGGTCAGTGTCGACCCCGGCGAATCGCTGCTCGACCGCATGATCGCGCTGGTGGAAGGTGCCAGCCGCCAGAAGACGCCCAGCGAGCTGGCGCTGTCGGTACTGCTCTCCACGCTGACGCTGGTGTTCCTGATCGTCGTGGTCACGCTGGTGCCGATGGCGCTGTTCGTGGGGATCGAGACCTCGACGGTGATGCTGGTGGCGCTGCTGGTGTGCCTGATTCCCACCACCATCGGCGGTCTGCTGCCGGCCATCGGCATCGCCGGCATGGAGCGGGCGATGCGCGCCAATCTCATCGCCAAGTCGGGCAAGGCGGTGGAGATCGCCGGCAGCATCGACACCCTGCTGCTCGACAAGACCGGCACCATTACCCTGGGCGACCGTCGCGCCACCGAATTCGCCCCCTGCCACGGGATCGACCTGGTGCGGCTGCGGGAGGTTGCCGGCCTCTGCTCGCTGCAGGATCCGACCCCGGAAGGGCGCTCCATCGTCGTGCTGGCGAATGAGCAGGGCGCGACCCTGGCCGCACCGCAGGATGCCGAGGTGGTGCCGTTTTCCGCCATGAGTCGGGTCTCCGGGCTCGACTTCGCCGATGGCCGCCGCTGGCGCAAGGGCGCGCCCAACGCCATTGCGCGGCAGGTGGAGGAAGCCGGCGGTCGGGTGCCGGCCGATTTCGAGACGCTGGTCGAGCGCATCTCGCGCCACGGCGCCACCCCGCTGGCGGTGGCGGAGGGTAACGTGCTGCTGGGGGTGATCGCGCTCTCGGACGTGATCAAGTCGGGCATCGCCGAGCGCTTCCAGCAGCTGCGCGAGATGGGCGTGAAGACGGTGATGATCACCGGCGACAACCCGATCACCGCTGCCGCGATCGCCGCCGAAGCCGGTGTCGACGACTACATCGCCGAAGCGACGCCGGAGCGCAAGCTCGAACTGATCCGCGAGGAGCAGGCCGCCGGTCGGCTGGTGGCGATGATGGGCGACGGCACCAACGACGCCCCGGCGCTGGCCCAGGCGGACCTGGGCCTGGCGATGAACTCCGGCACCCAGGCGGCGCGGGAGGCGGCCAACATGGTCGATCTCGACTCCGACCCCGGCAAGCTGCTCGAGGCGGTGGAGATCGGCAAGCAGCTGCTGATCACCCGCGGCGCGCTCACCACCTTCTCGTTGGCCAACGACGTCGCCAAGTACTTCGCCATCCTGCCGGCGATCTTCGCCGCCAGCGTGCCGGCGCTGGGCGCCCTCGACGTGCTCGATCTGCACTCGCCCGAGTCCGCGGTGCTGTCGGCGGTGATCTTCAACGCCCTGGTGATACCGGCGCTGATCCCGTTCGCCCTGCGCGGCGTGCGGTTTCGCGCCGCCGCCGCCAGCGCCATGCTGCGACGCAACCTGCTGATCTACGGCCTCGGTGGCCTACTGCTGCCGTTCCCGGCGATCAAGCTGATCGATCTGTTCGTCGGGCTGTTTTTCTAGCCCGATCTTCTCTTGCTACCGGAGGTTCTCGACATGTCAGTCACCTCGTCTCCGAGAGAGGCCGCCCGCGATAGCGCCAGCCGCACCGGCGTATTGACGGCCCTTCGTTTCACCCTGCTCATGGCGGTGCTGCTCGGCCTGCTCTATCCGCTGGTCGTCGTCGGCCTGGGACAGCTCGCATTTCCCCATCAAGCCAACGGTAGCCTGCTGAGCGACCGCGAGGGCCGCATCGTTGGCTCGGCCCTGGTCGGGCAGCGATTCACCAGCGAGCGTTACTTCCAGGGCCGGCCCTCGGCGGTGGACTACGCCTCCGACGCGGTCGCCGGCTCCAACCTGGCGCCGAGCAACCCGGCGCTGCGTGAACGTGCCGAGGCGGACGCCCGGCGGATCGAGACTCGCGACGGCGTCGAGCCGGGCCGGATCCCGGTGGATCTGCTGACCGCGTCCGGCTCTGGGGTCGACCCGGACATCAGCCCCGCGGCGGCGGCCATCCAGATCGATCGCGTCGCGCGCGCCCGTGGCCTGTCGCCCTCGGCTGTCACGGCGCTGGTGGAGCGCTATAGTGACAGCGGCGGGCTCGATCAGCCGACGGTGGACGTGCTGGGACTCAATCTGGCGCTGGATTCCCTCGAGTGACGTCGTCACGCAAGCAAGCGACGCCGAAACGCGGGCGGATGATAGCGAAACGCGCCTTTCGCGCCGACGGGGGCGAGATCGAAGGCCGAGCGGGACGTGGGAGTTCGAGCGATGAGTGATTCTCGTGCGGTGCGGCGTCCCGATCCGGATGCCCTGTTGGCAACCACCCGGCCCCAGGCCGGTGGGTCGTTGCGGATATTCCTCGGCGCCGCCCCCGGCGTGGGCAAGACGAGCGCCATGCTGCGCACCGCGCGGGAGCGCTTCGACGCCGGTATCGACATCCTGCTGGGGGTCATCGAGGCGCATGGCCGCGAGGAGACCGAACGCCTGTGCGACGGCCTGCCAAGTCTGGCGCTGACGCCCAGAGAGCGCCATGGGCGCACCTTCCATGAATTCGATCTCGACGCGGCGCTGGCGCGTCGGCCCGCCGTGCTGCTGGTCGACGAACTGGCCCATCGCAATATCCCCGGCGGTCGCCATGCCCGGCGCTGGCAGGACATCGAGGAGCTGCTCGAGGCGGGCATCGATGTCTGGACCACCCTCAACGTCCAGCATGTCGAGAGTCTCAACGACGACGTGGCGCGGATCACCGGTATCCGTATGCGCGAGACCGTGCCCGACCGCCTGATCGGCCGGGCCCGGGATCTGTCGCTGATCGATCTCACGCCGCCGGAGCTGATCGAACGGCTCCAGCAGGGCAAGGTCTACGTGCCGGAACAGGCCCGCACCGCGCTGGAACACTATTTCTCGCCGGGCAATCTGACCGCGCTGCGCGAGCTGGCGCTGAGGGTGATGTCCGAACGCCTGGATGCCGACGTCCGTCAGGTGATGGATGCCAGCGGCGTTGCCGGGCCCTGGCCGGTCAGGGCCCGGCTGCTGGTGGTGGTGCAGGGCAAGCGCGGCGACCACGCCGTGCTGCGCGCCGCCAGTCGCTGGGCGCAGCGGCATCAGGCCCCGTGGCAGGCCGTGCAGTTGAGCCCGCTGCGGGAAATCGATCCCGGCGCCGCCGGCGAATCGAGCAATCTGCGTCAGCAGGCCGAACGGCTCGGCGGCAGTTGGGAGACCCTCCGTGGCGACGATCCGATGGCGGAGCTGCTCGACCATGCCGCGCGTCACAACATCACCGCGCTGATGATCGGACGAGGGACATCCCGACGACCCCGAGGATGGCTGCCGGGCTGGCGGCCCCCGCTGGTCGATCGTCTGCTGGCGTCTCGCCCGCCGTTCGATCTGATCGTGCTGGCCGGCGACGAGAGCCCTTCGTCGCGCGCTCGGCCGCGCTGGCAGTGGCCGTCGGCCCGCGAATGGCTGTGGCCGCTGGCGGGTACCGGCTTGGCCGCGCTGGTGGCGCAGCTGCTCTCCACCCAGGTGGAACTGGCCAACCTGTCGCTGATCTTCCTGGCCGCCGTACTCGCCAGTGCGCTGCGTGCCGGCACACGCTCGGCGATGCTGGCGGTGGCGCTCAGTACCCTGGCCTACAACTTCCTGTTCACCGAGCCGCGTTTCACCCTGGCGATGATTCATCAGGACCAAATCCTGACGCTGCTGATCTTCCTGCTGGTGGCGGTGGTCGCGGGGCAGCTGGCGGGCAAGGTGCGCCGGCAGTTGCGGGAACTGCGCGAGAGCCGGCACCAGATCCAGGAGATGCTGTCGGTATCGCGCTCGCTGGCGAGTGCCGCCGATCACGCCCACGTTCGCGAGATCGCGCTCAAGGCGCTGGCCGACTATCTCGCACTGCCCTGCGTGTTCGTCGAGAGCGACGACCCCGCCGGTGCGCCTCGTGTCACCGGGTCCTACCCGGGCGAGATCGGGCTGGAGTCGCCCGCTCTCCAGGCCGCGCGCTGGACACACCAGCACGGCCGGCCGAGCGGGCACGGCACCCAGACGCTCGGCGCGCAACGCTGGCGGTTCCTGCCGATCCGGGAGAACGACACGCTACGCGGCGTGCTGGGGCTGGCGCTGGGCGACCGCGAACGTTCGCTCGATGCCGCCGAGGAGGCGCTGGTCGACAGCCTGGTCAATCAGCTGGGCAGCGCGCTGGCTCGCACGCGGCTGGTCGCCGATCTCGGCGCCGCGCGGCTGGCGGAGGAGAACGAACGCCTGCGCTCGGCGCTGCTGTCGTCCGTCTCCCACGATCTGCGCACGCCACTGGCCTCGATCATCGGCTCGGCCAGTTCGCTGCGCGAGCTCTGGTCGCAACTGGACGAAGCCGACCGCCAGGAGCTGCTCGACGGCATTCTCAGTGAAAGCGAGCGCCTCAACCGCTACATTCAGAACCTGCTCGACATGACGCGGCTGGGCCACGGCGGGCTGAAGCTGGAACGGGACTGGGTGGCGCTGTCGGATATCGTCGCCTCGGCGCTCAAGCGTCTCGGCTCCGTGGTAAAGCCCCTCGCCGTCGAGCGTCATCTCGCCGCCGACCTGCCGCTGCTCTACGTGCATCCGGCGCTGGTCGAACAGGCGCTGATCAACGTGATCGAGAACGCCGCGCGGTTTTCCCCGCCGGGCGGGCGGCTGCGCATCACCGGCGACAGGGAGGGCGACCGGATCGTGATCCACGTCAGCGATCAGGGCCCGGGCATCCCGGAGGCGCTGCGCGAGCGCATCTTCGACATGTTCTTCAGCGGCGGCGAGGGGGATCGCGGCCCCCAGGGCAGTGGCCTGGGCCTCGCCATCTGCCGCGGCATGATCGGTGCCCACGGCGGCGAGATCAGCGCCGGTCCGGCGGATTGGGGCGAGGGCACCGACATCCGCATTGCCCTGCCGATCTGGGAGCCGGCGGCCAGCGAGACGTCGTCGGGAGAGAGCCCTCAGCCTGAAAAGCGCCCTCAGCCGAAAGAGAATCATCAGCCTGAAGATAACCACTAGTCGGAAGAACCCCAAGGAACGGCAATGATCGAGTCCACCAGCGGCCAGCGCGGGCCGCGCATCCTGTTGATCGAGGATGAGCACCAGATCCGGCGCTTCATGCGCATCAGCCTGACCTCCCAGGGGTTCGAGGTGATCGAGACCGAAGACGGTAACGCCGGCATCGCGGCGTTCAACCGTCAGCGCCCCGATCTGGTACTGCTCGACCTGGGGTTGCCCGATATCGACGGCATGGAAGTGCTCGATGCGCTGCGCGCCCAGAGCGAGGTGCCTGTGCTGGTGGTGTCGGTGCGGGCCAGCGAAGCGGAGAAGGTCGCCGCGCTGGATGCCGGCGCCAACGACTACATCACCAAGCCGTTCGGCATCCAGGAGCTGCTGGCCCGGGTGCGGGCCGCGCTGCGCACCACGGCGCCCGGCACCCCCGGTGAAGGCATCGAGCTCGGCGACGTGGCCATCGATCTGGCCAGCCGCCGGGTCACCCGCCACGGCGAGACCGTTCATCTCACCCCACGGGAATTCAGCGTGCTGGCCTACCTGGCGCGCCAGCCCGACCGGGTCATCACCCAGCATCAACTGCTGGCGGACATCTGGGGACCGGTCCACGTTCACGATACGCACTACCTGCGCATCGTCGTCAGCCGCCTCCGGCAGAAGCTCGGCGACGATCCCGACGATCCGCATCTGATCCAGACCGAGGCCGGTATCGGCTATCGCCTGCTCTCCCGCTGACTGAAGTGCTCGCCGGCACTCGCTCTCCCTTGACGGCAAGAGAGAAATCGGTTTTGATTCGCATCTATTATCTTTCGAATCGAAACTTTAAAACCGGATTTCGAAATTTATTGCCATGCCCAAACGCGATACCGCCCAGCGCCGTCACGCCATCCTGGCCTACGTCAACGAACACGGAGAGACCCCGGTCGAGACACTGGCGAGCCGCTTCGCGATCTCCGAAGTCACCATCCGCAAGGATCTCAATACGCTCGAGCGCAGCGGCCTGCTGCTGCGGCGCTACGGCGGCGCGGCACCGCTGCCCCAGGAGATGCTCGCCGAACCGGCGCAGGTACTCTCGCCCTACAAGCAGGCCATCGCCCGGGCGGCTCGGGCGCGGATCCGCGAGCACAACCGGATCATCGTCGACAGCGGCACCACCACCGCGGCGCTGATCGGCGAGCTGGGCGGCCTGCGCGGACTGGTGGTGATGACCAATTCGCTGGCCGTTGCTGGGGCGCTGCGTGAGCTGGAATCGGAACCGGCACTGCTGATGACCGGCGGCACCTGGGATCCGCACTCGGAATCCTTCCAGGGCCAGGTCGCCGAGCAGGTGCTGCGGGCCTACGACTTCGATCAACTTTTCGTCGGTGCCGACGGTATCGACCTCGAACGCGGCACCACCACCTACAACGAGCTGTTCGGCCTCACCCGAGTAATGGCCGAGGTCGCCCGCGAGGTGGTGGTGATGGTGGAGGCCGACAAGATCGGCCGCCGCATCCCCAATCTGGAACTGCCCTGGGCGCGCATCGACACGCTGGTCACCGACTGGCGACTCGACGATGCCACGGCGGCTGCCATCGAACGCCACGACGTGGCGCTGGTGGTCGCCGAATCGCCCACGGGCCAGTAAGACGGACAACGAACTCTGTAAAGGTATCGACTATGTGTGGAATCGTCGCCGCGTTGGCCGCGCGTAACGTGCAGGGCATTTTGCTGGAGGGGCTGAAGCGGCTCGAATATCGCGGCTACGACAGCGCCGGCATGGCGGTGTTGAACGCCGATGGCGTGCTGGCTCGCCAGCGCGCCAAGGGCAAGGTCGCCGCCCTCGAGGAGAAGCTCGCCGAGCGTGCCCTGAGCGGCGCCATCGGTATTGCCCACACCCGCTGGGCGACCCACGGCAAGCCTTCCGAAGTGAACGCTCACCCGCACCTGGCGCGGGAGCGCCTGGCGATCGTCCACAACGGCATCATCGAGAACTACGAGCCGCTCAAGCGCGAGCTGGAAGCCGAGGGCGTGACGTTCGAATCGGAGACCGACACCGAGGTCGTCGCCCACCTGATCGACCGCGCCTTTCGCCATCAGCACGGCGCCAATCCGGACGGTGGCGAGACCGGCGATCTGCTGGCGGCGGTGCAGGCCACCCTCGACCGTATCGACGGCGCCTACGCGCTGGCGGTGATGCACTCAGACGCCCCGCGCGAGATCGTCGGCGCCCGCAAGGGCAGCCCGCTGGTGGTCGGCGTCGGCATCGACGAAAACTTCCTGGCCTCCGATGCGCTGGCGCTTCTGCAGGTCACCGACCGCTTCATCTATCTGCAGGAGGGCGACGTGGTACGCCTGTCCGATGCCCGCGGTATCGAGATATTCGCCGCCGACGGTCAGCCTGCCGAGCGTGACGTGCACACCTTCGAGCACGGCGACGGCGCCGCCAGCCGCGGCGAGTATCGCCACTTCATGCTCAAGGAGATTCACGAACAACCGGCGGTGATCGCCGCCACCCTGGAGGGCCGATTGAGCGGCTCCCACGTGCTCGAGAGCAGCTTCGGTGTCGGCGCCAGGGCGCTGTTCGAGCGGGTCAAGCAGGTGCATATCGTCGCCTGCGGTACCAGCTATCACGCCGGCATGGTGGCGCGCTACTGGCTCGAGAAGCTCGCCGGCCTGCCGACCACGGTCGAAGTCGCCTCCGAGTATCGCTACCGCGAGGTGGTGGTGCCGGAAAATACCCTGTTCGTGACGCTCTCCCAGTCCGGCGAGACCGCCGACACCCTGGCGGCGTTGCGCTATGCGAAGAGCCGTGCCAAGAGCCGTGACAAAACATCGGGTTATCTGGGGACGCTGGCGATCTGCAACGTGCCCGGCAGCTCGCTGACGCGGGAATCCGACCTGGCGCTGATGACCCAGGCCGGCCCGGAGATCGGCGTCGCCTCCACCAAGGCATTCACCACCCAGCTCGTCGCCCTGATGCTGCTGACGCTCTCGCTACGCAAGTCTCGCGGCGATGAGCGCGAAGCGGTTTTGGTTCAGGCGCTACGCGGCCTGCCGGCGGTTCTCGACAACGCGCTGGCCATGGACGGGCCGATCGCCGAACTGTCGGAAGCCTTTGCCGAGAAGCACCATGCGCTGTTCCTGGGGCGCGGCACCCAGTTCCCGATCGCCCTGGAAGGCGCACTCAAGTTGAAGGAGATCTCCTATATCCACGCCGAGGCGTACCCGGCCGGCGAGCTCAAGCACGGCCCGCTGGCGCTGGTCGACGCCGACATGCCGGTGGTCGCCGTCGCCCCCAACGACGAACTGCTGGAGAAGCTGAAATCCAACCTGCAGGAAGTGCGTGCCCGGGGCGGCGAGCTGTTCGTGTTCGCCGATGAAGGCGTGGCGCTGACCGCCGCCGATAACCTGCGCGTGCTCCACGTACCGGCTGTGGATGAATTGCTCGCGCCCATCGTCTACACCCTGCCGCTGCAGCTGCTCTCCTACCACGTCGCCGTGCTCAAGGGCACCGACGTCGACCAGCCGCGCAACCTGGCCAAAAGTGTGACCGTGGAATAGCGCGTCACGGTGGAGTAGCGCGTCACGGTGGCGTGCGCAAGAGCCGAGCAGAGCCAGAGTACTCGGCTCCCCTGATGTAATCGTTTTGCGCCAATTTCTGTAAGAGATTGGCGCTTTTGCCCTATTCGTTTCAAGCGACAGTGTAACTGGCCGTTAATGATTTTTGCGTTTAGCAAAAACCAGGGGCCTGATCGGTGCTTGTCCGTCTTATTTTTGCAGCCAGTCTTTCCTTCATCGTCATGACGGGGGGATGGCCGACTCTCGCCGTGGGCGACGACGAGCGAATGACGGGTAACGTCAATTTCGAACTCGACGAATCCCAGCGTCGACTCGAACAACAGAAACGGCGGCTCGAGGCTCTCGATCGCCTGCCTGAGTCTGAACCCGCCTCCCGAACTTCGCCCTCACCATCGGCGGAAAAGCCCTGCCTTCCCATTCATGAAGTCGACATGGAAGGCGTCACACTGCTGAACTCACGGGAGAGGCGGGCACTGGCCGACGGCATTCGCGACCGGTGCGCGACCGCGGACGACCTCAACGAATTGCTGAGGGACATCACCCAGGCCTATCTCGATCATGGCTACGTCACCTCCCGCGCCTATCTTCCCCAGCAGGATCTCTCCAGCGGACATCTTCGTGTCATTGTCGTCGAAGGACGAATAGAAGCTTTCTCTTACCAGCACGACGATATATCCGACACGGAACTGACGATGGCCTCCCCGGTAGAACCGGGGGCCCTGCTCAATATCCGGGATCTGGAGCAGTTGATCGATCAGTTGAATCGACTGCCCTCCAATCAGGCAAGACTGGCGCTTCGGCCTGGTGATGAAATCGGTGGCAGCGTGGTCGGTATCGACAACGCTCCGGGGCGCCCGCTGCACGTGTCGCTCGGCCGCAACAACGGCGGCAGCCAAGGCACCGGGGAGCAGCAATGGCAGGCAGGGGTACGCTGGGACAGCCCCCTCGGATTAGCCGACCAGTTGACGTTACAACTCGGGCAGGCCGTGACCCGCCGTGACGATGCCGACTCCGACAGTCGTTATATCCGATACGAAGTGCCCTACGGTTACTGGACTTTCGATTACAGCTACAGTCGAAGCCAATACCGCACGCACGCGGAAGCCAATGGCTTCATCTTTGCGCTCGATGGCATCAGTGAAAAGCATGCGATAGGCATCGAGCGGGTGATACTCCGCAACCGCACCAGCAAGACCGGCGTCAGGGTCGGGCTCAGCAAGTCGTCGACGCGTAACAACATTGACGGTACCCGCATCGAGGTCAGTAGCCAGGAGCTCAGTGAGCTGGAACTGGGGATCAATCATGGGCGCCGAGTGGGCAGTGCGCTGATCAACTTCGATTTGGGATGGCAGCATGGCCTGACGAGCTTCGGCGCGCAGAGAGACGGAGATCGATCCGCTGCCGAACCTTCTGCCCAGTATCGCAAGAACACCCTGGCGCTCAGCTACTGGCAGCCATTCTCCCTGTTCGACCAATCATTGAGTTTCACGAGCTTTGCCTATGGGCAATGGAGCCACGATGTGCTCTACAGCCCGCAACGGCTGACCATCGGTGGCGAGAGCACCGTACGTGGCTTCAAGGAGCAGTCGCTCAGCGGTGACAGCGGTGGCTACTGGCGCAACGAGATCGGCTGGCGACACCCCTTCGATATCGCCAGACCCCTATTCGATACCTGGAACCTGTCGTTGGCTTATGACGCTGGGGTCATTCGTCACGGCCAATACAACCCGGAGCTCCATGGCCGGATGAGTGGATATGCGCTCTCGCTGGGGCTGAGCGGTAAGCACCTCTCGGCGAATGTCAGCTTTGCTCACTCGCTGGAACGGCCAGCCGTCATCGCTTCCAGAGAGACCCCCGTTTATTTCGACATCCGGCTCGATATCTGAGCGCCGGTCGATGTAGCCGGTGAATGGCAAGAAAAAGTCAAGAAACACAAAAAGAGACGAAGGGACTAGTCAGCAATGAACGCCAAATCCAGCGGATTCCGTTACCTTGCCATCACCCTGATCAATGCGCTCTTCTGGCATCCGGTATTGGTACTGGCCGAGGGCATCGCCGTGTCCCCCGGCGGCGGCAACACGCATCTGGACCAGGCTGGTAACGGCGTTCCTGTCATCGATATTGCGACCCCCAATGGCAAGGGGCTTTCCCACAATACTTTCAGTGACTACAACGTCGACAAGCGTGGGCTGATTCTCAACAACGCCACGACCAAATGGCAAGACACCCAACTCGCCGGAAAGATCGTCGGCAACCCCAACCTTAGAGATCGGGCAGCGAGCCTGATCGTCAACGAGGTCAACGGTGGCAGTCCCAGTCGCTTGGCCGGCTATACCGAGGTGGCCGGAGCCCGTGCCAACGTGGTCGTCGCCAACCCCTATGGCATCACTTGCGACGGCTGCGGGTTCATTAACAGTCCCCATGTCACGCTATCGACCGGCAAGCCGATAGTCGAAAACGGTGAACTCGATCACTATGCCGTCGAGCAGGGGCGGGTGGCTGTCGAAGGGCTGGGGCTGGACGCGACCCAGGTCGACCAGTTCGACATCATCACCCGCGCCGCCAAACTCAACGCCGACATCCACGCCCATCGGCTGAATATCGTTACCGGGGCCAACGATGTCGATGCCGGTGACCTCTCCGCGACGCCACGCGAGGGTAAGGGAGCAACGCCTGCTCTGGCCCTCGACGCTTCGACGTTGGGGGGGATGTACGCCGACCGTATCTCCCTGATCGGCACCGAAGCGGGTGTGGGTGTCCGCGTGGCAGGCGATATGGCTGCCAGTGCGGGGGATATCCTCATCGATGCCGCGGGGCATCTGGAACTGTCCGACACCGCCGCGGCGCGGCGTCTGGACGTGCGGGCTGCGTCCATCGACGCTGAAGGACAGCTACGTGGAGAGCGGCGATTGGCAATCGATGCCACGGGTGACATGGCCCTCTACAGCAATGTCTCCAGCGCTGGCGACATCTCTCTCGAAGCCGGCGGCAAGATCACCCAGCGAGGAGAGGTGATTGCCGGTGTCGAGGAGAGTAAGCGTCACGAGGGACGACGCTTGACGGTGCGCGCCGATCGCATCGACAACCACGGGCGGCTGGATGCCACCCAGCAACTGAAGATCGATGGACGTGTCGCCAGCAACCATGGGCAACTGCTGGCCAACGAGATTGCGGTGACGGCCCGCGATGCGATCGATAACACCGCCACCATTCAGGGACAGAGAGTCAGTCTCGACACCGCATCGCTGCATAACGATCGGTCCGACGCCACGATAGCGGCCGAGCGGGACCTCGATCTGCGCGCGCCGCGGATCGTCAACCGGGGCGATCTGCGATTCGGTAGCGGCCAGGACGTCATTCTCGATATCGATAGTCTTGATAACCAGAAGGGCCGATTCCTGCTCGACGCTGGCGATCTCGACCTGAAAGCCGTCGAGCTCGTGAATGACGATGGCGTGGTTCACGCTGACGGGCTGTCAATGGCTGGCCAGACTCTGAGCAATCGCAATGGTGGCCTGATCGATGCCTCGGCCGGCGGTGCGAAGCTCGATTTCGATCGGCAGATCGACAACTCCTCGGGCCAGCTTCAGGCGACCGGCGCCCTGCACCTTACCGGCGGGGACGTTTCCAATCGCAGCGGGAAGATCTTGGCCGACACCCTTACCCTCGAAGGCGACTCGCTCGACAACCGTGGCGGCGAACTCCTCGGACGAAGCGCCGACGTCAGCATCAAGCAGTCGCTGGACAATACCAAGGGGCGTCTTGCGGCCACTACCGAGACGCTGACGCTCGATGTCGGCGGTGATCTCGGCAACTCTCGCGGCGTCCTTCGTGGCCATGATGCCCATCTCGAGGTCGGCGCGCTGACGGGCAATGCAGAAGGCCTGATCTCCGCGGACAACGGCGATCTCGACCTGACCACCCAGGGCGACTTGAACAGTGCCGCCGGCCGATTGCAGGCACAACACGACCTGACGCTCGTTGCCGGGCGCGGTATCGATAACAGCAGCGGCAACATCGTTGCCGATCAGGTCGATATCACCGGCGCCGAGCTGCAGAACCACCAGGGAGTCGTCAGCGCCGAGAAGAGAGGCCTGAGCGTCAGTCTCAAGAAGCGGCTCGATAACACGAAAGGTCATCTGCAAGCCATTTCCGGGGATGCCGACCTGGATGTCGGCGCACTCTCCAACCAGCACGGCGTGGTCTCCGCCCGGGCGGTGAATGTCTCTAGCCGGGGCGACATCGATAACGGCAGCGGCCATCTCTTCGCCGGTCAGGGCGCTCTCGTCGTGGATGGCGCGGGTGCACTCGGCAATGTCGGCGGGTCGATCGATGCCGGCGATGAGGCGCTTCAGGTGGTCACGGCGGGAGCGGTCGACAACGCCGATGGCGTGTTGCGCGGGGGAGCGGTCAATCTCGAAGTCGGCGCGCTGGCGGGCAACCGTGGCGGGTTGATCTCGGCAGACAATGGCGATCTCGAACTCGTCTCGCCGGGCACGCTCGATACCGCGGGCGGGCAGATTCAGGCAGCCGGTGACTTGACGCTGACCAGCGAGTCCGACATCTCCACGGACGCCGCCACCTTGATGGCGAAACGCATCGACGTGCGCGGTCACAGCCTGAGTAACCAGGGTGGGACCATCAGTGCCGAGGCGCAGGCTCTCGCCATCGAGGTCGCCGCAGGGCTCGACAACCGCGGTGGCCAGCTGCAGGCGGCACGCCATCTGGCGCT
>NZNW01000079.1 GCA_002695065.1 Salinicola sp.
CCCGCCGAGTCGTCAGGAGCCGACGGTAGAACCCTCGTCCATATTGGTCTGGAGATTACTGCCATCGCCGTCGTAGTCCTCGTGATCGAAATCGTCCCAGCTCGAGTCGGGTAGATGGCCCTCCTGCACGTAGAACTCGTACTCGTCGCTGCGGTAGTCGAAGATGCTCTCGTCGTCCGGTGCGTCGCGCTGACCGTAGTGGCTGACGTAATCCTCGAGAAACTCGTAGCGCTTCAAGCCATCTTCGGTCAGTAGACCATCCTCGTCGAGGGAGGTGAAGAGCTCCTTGAGGTCGGCCTCGTGTCCTTCCAGTGCGTTGGTGCGCTTGATGTCCTGGACGATGGAGAACGGCAGCGTCGCCAGCGTCAGGCCGGCGGAGATCCAGAACAGCGGGCCGGTAGCCGCGCGGGCGACGGCAATACCCTTGAGCGCCGCCAGCGATGACGCGCCGCCGGCGAGGCCGAAGGCGCCCGCCGCGACGGTCACGGCGCCCTGGCCGATGGTGGCGCCATCGCCGCTGTCCGCGCCGCGCTTGATCATCAGCCCGCCGAGGGCGATGTCCAGCGCTCCGGCCGTCCCGTTGGCGGCACCATCAAGCACGCGAAGAAATGAGCTGATACTGCGTGTCGTGGTCGTCGCATCTGGCAGCTCGGGGTTGGACGTGAAGCCCTTGTCGACGCCTTTGACTACCGCTTCTGCCTCCTCGGGGGTGAGATCCAGTATCTTGCCGAGTTTGCCCTGATCGTCGACGGACGCCGAATCGACGACGCTCTGGAAATTCTCGCTCAAGCGCAGGAAGCGGTCGGGATCCTTACCGCCCGGGGTTGGCTTGTCGGTGCTCCAGATGCCGTCCAGCGTCTTGTCCAGCCCCAGCATCTCGTTGAGTTTCGAGCCGGAGACGGTATCGATGATATTGCTGCCGAGGTTGACGAAATGTTGGCTCGCGCCGAGGAAACTCACCAGCTCCTTGGTAATGGCGACTCCCGCTTCCGCCTTGTCGGAGACACGGCCGCCAGCAAGCTGATAAATGCCGGAAGTGAGTGAAATCAGGCCGCCAACGGAACCCAGCGCGCCATTGCCGTTGAGGTGGGAAACCAGCGACATCATGCCGCCGTTGGTCTTCTCGTTGAGCGCAGTATAGACATCCTTGCTCAGTGTCTTCTTGATATCCGCCTCGGTGAGGCTGCCGTTTTTCTCGAACTTGTCGCCGAGTTCCTGCAGTGCCTTGCCGAAAGTCTTCGCCGACTGCTCATTGTTCATGAACTCGTGCACGAACTTGTCGATGCTCTCGGCCGTGCGTCGCGGTATGTCGATGCCGGCCCGCTTGAGCGCGGTCAGGACTGTCTTGACCACGTCCTGGGTGCCAGCGGCCAAGTTGGCATCGTTGATGTTGTCGGGGTTGGCGAGCAGGTCATCGAGATCGGTGATCATCGAGTCAAGCTGTAGGTTCTGGGCGAACTCGGCCGCCTTGTCGCTCTCTTCGGTCGCCGGGAACAGTGTCGAGAGCGCATTGTAGGTCCGCGAGATATCCTGCTCGGCGAGTTCACCCTGGCCGCTCTCGCGCAGGTCGTTGATGTAGTCGATGTACGCCTCGCTGAAGGCGGTCTCCTCCAGTCGCGATGCGATGTCGTCCTTGTCGGCGACCTTGTCGACGGCGCCCTCCTGGGCTTCCAGATAATCCTTCTGCACGGACTCGGAAGCGAACAGTTCGCCGAGGCTGGCATCGAGTTTCTCGCCATCGATGATCGACGAGAGATCATCGCCGGTGACGTGATCGAGGCTCAGCCCCTCCGAGATATCGAGGCCGACCAGGTCCAGGCCGTTGTCGAGCGCACCCTGGGCGCGCAGGGCACGGTAGAACTGGGCGCGCTCGTCATTCTTGTCGATGCTGCCGTCCTCGATCCCCGTCTTCCACTCTTCGATCAGGTTCTGCCAGGTCAGCTCGCTGACGGTCAGCTTGCGTGAACTGTCGTCCGGGTCGGTCTCGCTGGTCTCCATCGACTGGATGTCGACATCGCTGAAGGCTGGCAGGTCGTGATCGCGCCGCGCCGTATCCAGCTCCGCGTTGTCGGACAGGCGCTGGGTGTTGGTCTCGCCGCCGTGCCGCGACCAGTAACCGTCGAAGACATTCTGGACCGCCTTGCCATCGTCTCCGGCAGCGTGCCGGATCCGCTCGCGCAGGTCGTCGTTGACCTGGGCGGTGGCCTCCTCGCGGGAGGCGCCGTCGCTCACCTTGCTGTCGATCAGGTTCTGATAGAGCTGTGACAGCGTTTCCGAGCTTTCGATATGCAGAATCTGGCGAGAGTCGGTCAGCGTACTGCCTGCCAGGCCGGATGAGAGCGCATTGAGGTTGTCCTCGTAACTGGGGTTGTCGGTCACGGTGTGGTTGGCGAGGAAGTCGTCGTAGGCTGCGTAGCCGGCGTCGATGGCGTCGTCCTTGCCGCCATGACGCTCCCAGTAACCGTTGAGCACGTCGAGTCCGTCCTCGCTGTCCTTGTCGGCATCGGTCAAGGCGTTGCCGGTCCGCTCGAAGAGGTCTTCCTTGGCGTCGTCGATGGCCGCCTGGAGATCCGGGGCGTCGCCGCGCTCACGCTGCTGGTCGAGTTGATACTCCACCAGCTGGCTGAACTGGCTGGCGGCGTCTCCCGTCAGCGGCCTCACCTTGCGGTCGTCGATATCGATGCCTTCGGCCATGTCGGAGGAGAGCGAATTCAGCGTGTCGTCGTAGGCGATGTCGGCCTCGTCGCGATTGGCCAGATAGCTCTCCTGGGCCAGCTTCTCGGTGTCCTCTTCGCCACCGTGACGCTTGAAATAGCCGTCGAAGACATTGGCGACGTCGCCACCGCCGACGCTGTCGATACGCTCGCGCAGATCGTCGTTGACGTGATCCATCGCTTCCTGGGGATCGTCGCCCTGATCGATCCGGTTCTGGATCAGATTCTTGTAGAGTTGGGAGAGGGTATCCGATGAGTCGAGATGCAGGATCTTGCGCTGGTCGGTCAGCGTGCCGCCGGCCATCCCCAGGGCCAGGGCATTGAGCTTGTCCTCGTAGTCGGGGTTGTCGGTGAGCGTGGTGTCGGCCAGAAAGCCGTCGTAGGCGTCATAACCCGCGTCGATCGCAGCCTCTTCGCCGCCGTGGCGCTTCCAGTAGCCCTCGAAGACATCGAGGCCCTTGTCGGCGTTGCGGTCGGCGTTGTCGAGGGCATGCCCGATGCGGTCGAACAGCGCTTTCCTGGCGTTGTCGATCGCCTTGGACAGGTCGGGGTTCTCGCCGTCGGCGCGCTGGGCGTTGAGCTCGGCGGTGACCAGCTTCTCGAACTTGTCGGCGGCGTCCCCCTTCAGGCTGGAAACCCGGCGCTTGTCGATGTCGATGCCGTCCGCCATGTCCACCGCCAACGCATTCAGCGTGTCCTCGTAGTCCTGACTGCCGGGCTCGAGGGTCTCCTTCTCCTTGCCGCCATCCCCGGCCATCTTCTGCGCCAGCTTGAGCACGGAGGTGAAAACCTGAGTGGGGGCGGACGAGACCGGGTCTTTGTCGAGGGTGACATCATCGTTGACGCGCATCGGCTTGTTCTCTCTGAAAGGAGGTTGGCTCGAGGACGCCGACGTTCGATCCATGAACAGGACGGGACGGCATCGCGGGAAAACGCCTCCAGTATTCAGGCGCCGGATGACGACCCGATGGCAGCGGCGAAACGCTGAGTAACGGACTGTATGGCTTTGGTGGGGCGGACGACGGCTATCGCATCGCGCCGAGAATGGCCTCGAGACGCTCCATGTTGAGCGCGACGACATCGAGCTGGTCGACCATCAGCGGGATCAGGAAGACCACGTAGATCAGCATCAGAAACGCGAACAGCAGGTTCTTGATCGGCAGTGACAGATCGAAGGCGTGAAGGTTCGGCGCCATCCTGGCGACGTAGGCCAGCATCAGGTCGGCGATCAGCAGCGCGATCACCAGCGGGGCGATCATCAGCACGCCGATCTGCATCACCTGGTCGAGCAGGCCGAGCAGCGACATCGCCGAGGTCTGCGACAGCAAAGGCACGAAGTCCACCGCCGGCCACAGCGCGTAGCTGCGGTAGAAGCCGTCGAGCAGCAGCATGAAGCCGCCGGTGATGAAGAACAGCGCCAGCAGCGTGATCGTCAGCAGCGTCGAGGTCACCCCGGATTCGGTCGCGCCCATCGGATCGACGATCTGCGCCATGGTCGAGCCGCGCTGCAGGTCGATCAGCTCGCCGGCCACCTCGGCGGCCCAGAACGGCACGCCGAAGACCAGGCCGATGGCGACGCCGATCAGCAACTCCTTGATCACCATGCCGGCGACGCTGAAGGTCGACAAGGTCTCCGCGTTCACCATGGCATCGAACAGCGGCACGATCAGCGGCAGCGAGATCGTCACCGCCACGGCGGAGCGGATCATGCCGGTCAGCCCCAGGCGATTGAAGGCCGGTGTCACCAGCACCATGCCCAGCGCCCGGGCCACGCCGACGGCCGCCGCCGCGATCAGCGGGTAGGCGAAGTCGGTGAGAAAACGGGCGAAATCGTCGTAGTCCATCGGTCCCTTGAATCACTCGAAAAGGAAGCGCAGCCGGTCAGGTAGCGTTTCCTCAGCGCGACCAGGCGGCAAAATTGTCCAGCACCTGATCGGTGATGTTGACGATCTGCCCGGCCAGCAGCGGGCCCGAGAGGATCAGCACCAACAGTACCGCCACCAGCTTGACCGCCTGCGGCAGCGTCTGGTCCTGAATCTGGGTCAGCGCCTGCAGCAGGCCGACGCCGAAACCGACGGCGATCGCCACCAGCAGCGCCGGCGCCGACACCAGCAGTACCGTCCACAGGGCGTTCTTCATCAGCGAGAGGAAGATGTCGTCGGTCATCCTAGCCGCCTCCGTAACTCAGGATCAGTCCGTGCATCAACCGCGACCAGCCGTCCACCGCCACGAACAGGAAAATCTTCAGCGGAATCGAGATCAGCGTCGGCGAGACCATCATCATGCCCATCGCCATCAGCACGTTGGAGACGATCAGGTCGATGATCAGAAACGGGATATAGAGCAGAAAGCCGATCTCGAAGGCGCGGGTCAGTTCCGAGCTGACGAAGGCGGGAATCAGCACGATCAGGTCATCGCTCTTGAGGTCCTCGCGGGCTTCGTCGGACCACAGCGTGCGGGTGGCGTCGATGAAGAACGCCCGTTCGTGTTCGCTGGCGTAGCGTGACAGATACGCCTGCAGCGGGCCGCGCAGGGCCTCGCCGGTCTGCTTGATCTCCTCGACGCTGGCCAGCCCCGCCGAGCGCTGCTCGAACTCGTGAGCCATCTCGCCGATCAACGGCGTGGTGATATAGACCGTCAGGATCAGCGCGATGCCATAGAGCACCAGGTTGGGCGGCGTCTGCTGCACGCCGAGAGCGTTGCGGATCAGGAACAGCACCACCGAGATCTTGAGAAAGCCCGTCATCGTGACCACCGCCAGCGGCACCAGGCCGATGGTGGCGACCACGATGATGATCGCGATCAGGTTGGGCTGAAACTCAGTCATCCCCGGCGCGCCCTTCGTCGAGCGCGAGCCTCTCGACCTGCACCCCCACCGCGTCGCCGATGGCGACCAGGCGCCCACGCCCCATCCGTCTGCCGTTGACGACCAGGTCGACCGCCCGCTCGGGATGCCGCTCCAGCGGCAACACGCTGCCTTCGCCCAGCCGGCGCAGTTCGCCGAGCGACAGTTCCAGGCGACCCAGTTCGCAGGTCAGCTGCACCGGCAGGTCGTCCAGGTTCAAGCCAGCCGAGTCCAGCGGATCCGTGGGCGAACTGTCCACATCCGGCGCTTCCGTACTCGATGCCGAGCTGTCCGCGGCCGTTTCGGATCGGGCGGGAGGTGTTGATTTATCCACAGGAGGTTCGCTCATGACACTCTCTTTACCAGGGCGTTTTGGGGCTTCACAAGGGCGGTGCGAGGCTTCAGAAGAGGGATTCTGGGCACGATGGGAGGAACTCGCACCGAGCGGCCCGTCGGCACGCAGCCCGGTGTCGCCGAAGCGAGCCCGGCAGCCGAAACGATCGGCGAGATTCAGCCAGACCTCATCGGCCGCTGCGCCGTCGAGCATGACCACGTCGCCGGCGCGCAGGCTGCGCCATTCGCCCAGCGTCAGGGTCTGCGCGCCGCTTTCGATTCGCAGGGTGGCAACGACGCCGTCGGCTGGGGCGCGGCGCGCCGGAAAGGCGCTATCGAGCGTCGGCAGCAGTCGCTCGGCGATGGCCACCGGCAGGTCGAGGGCGAGCGGGTGCGTTTCGTCATCGATCTCGAACGCGATACAGAGGCGCGTGGGGCGATCCATCGGGGCCGATAGGGCAGGCCGCAGGTGGATGTCGACGTCCAGCCGTTGCTCCAGCGACTCCAGCCACTCGAGCCAGACCACCTCCAGCCACATGGCGACCAGCTCGCGATCCACCTCTCGCAGATCCCGTCGGCGGTCGGGATGCTCACCGAGACGGTCAAGCGCCGCCGCGCTGCCGGACAGCGTCAGGGGTTCCCCGCCGAGGTCGAGGGTGATCGACCACGCCTGATCGATGGCGGTGCCCTCGGGCAGCAGGCGCAGCATTGCCTTGC
The DNA here is from genome assembly GCA_002695065.1 of Salinicola sp. GTDB lineage: Bacteria > Pseudomonadota > Gammaproteobacteria > Pseudomonadales > Halomonadaceae > Salinicola. The sequence goes on from NZNW01000079.1 coordinate 6,610, forward strand.
GGCCGTGCCAGTCGAACTCGAGCGGCCGGCGAGCGACGTGCAGCGCGTTATGGAGCGCCAGGCGGTCGGAGGCCATCGCGGGGAGCGACGCCGGTGACAGCGGCGTCGCCCGGCCCGGCGCCAGGTCGGTCGTGGCCGTCGAGGGCCGCGCCGAAGCCCGGCGTGACGTCGTGGAGAGGTGGGTCACGTCAGCTCTCCCCGCGGCGGTCGCATCTCTTCCATTTCCAGCTCCGCCAGCCGCTCGGCATCGACCGCCAGCGCGCGGGAGCGATCGGCTCGCAGGCGGTCCAGCGCCTGCTCGGCGCGCCGACATCTCGCCCATTCGGCGGCCCGCTCGCCGCGCTCGGCTTCGGCGGTCCGGCGCTCCCGCGCCAGCGTTCGCCGCTGCTGGAGCAACGACTCGCGTCGTCCGGCATCGTCGGCCAGCGTCTGCTGCCACTCCGCCATGGCTTCGGCACTCATCGGCTGCTGCGCGCCATCATCGAAGAGCGCCTGTTCGCGCCGTCCGGAAGCGCGCTGGTGCCGGTCGAGCGACGCCTCCAGCGTCTGGTGTCGCGTGTCCAGGTCCTGGCAGTGGCGCTGGCTCGACGCCAGCGCCTCCTCGGCCCGGCGGGTACGATGACGCCGCAACTGCATCAGGCGCTCGAGTCGATGCAACGAGGTCATTGGGCGATCTCCTTCAGCCGCTTCAGCGTTTCCGCGAAATCGCTGCGATCGTCCCGGGACTGGCGAAGGAAAGCCTCTATCTCGGTGTGCTTGCGAATCGCCTCGTCGGTGGCGGCATCGCTGCCTTCGCGATACTCGCCCACCTGCAGCAGCAGCTCGACGTCGCGATAGCGCGCCATCAGCTCGCGGACCTTGGCGGCGTCGCGGCGATGCTCTTCGCTGGCGACGCTCTCCATCAGCCGGCTGCGGCTGGCCAGCACGTCGATCGCCGGGAAATGGTCACGCCGGGCGAGCTCGGCACTCAACACGATGTGTCCGTCGAGAATGGCCCGGGTCTCCTCCGCCACCGGATCCAGGGTGCCGTCTCCCTCGGTCAGCACCGTGTAGATGGCGGTGATGGTGCCGCCGGCGGCGGCGTCCCCCGGACCGGCGCGCTCGAGCAGGCGGGGCAGGGCGGCGAACAGCGACGGCGGATAGCCGCGTCGGGTCGGCGGTTCCCCCGCGGCCAGGCCGATCTCGCGCTGGGCACGGGCGAACCGGGTGAGACTGTCGACCAGCAGCAGCACGTCGCG
>NZNW01000080.1 GCA_002695065.1 Salinicola sp.
GCCTGCCGTGTCGCCAGGAAATAGCCGACGGAGAGCGGTCCCACCCGGCCCAGCAGCATGGTCAGGCCCAGCAGGAACTGCCCCGGCAGCGAAAGATCGCTGGTGATGCCCCGGGACAACCCCACGGTACCGAAGGCGGATACGGTCTCGAACGCCAGATCGAGAAACGACTGTTCGCTGTCGGTGATGGTGAGCCCGAACAGCGCCATCACCACCAGCAGGACCCCGGCCAGCGCTACCGTGATCGCCTTGATCACGGTCTCCTGGGGGATCGAGCGGCCGAAGACCGTGGGGTGTTCGGTGTTGCGGTAGAACGCGCGGGCCGTCAGCAGCAGGACCACGAAGGTGGTGATCTTGATGCCGCTGGCGGTGGAGCTCGAGCCGGCACCGATGAACATCAGCACCATCACCAGCAGCGTCGAGGCGTCGGTCAGCGAGCCGGTCTCCAGCGTGTTGAAGCCGGCCGTACGCGGGGTGACGGCCTGGAACCAGGCCGCCTGCAGCTTGGCGAAAACGCTCCCCAGGCCACCCAGGGTGCCGGGATTGGACCACTCCAGGCCGAGCAGGATCGCGGTGGCGATCACATTGAGCCAGAACGTGGCCAGCAGCACGACCTTGGTCTGCATCGCCAGGCGCGACCAGCGACGATGGCGATAGAGATCGCTGACCACCACGAAGCCCAGCCCGCCGACGATGAACATCAGCGTCACCGTTGCATTGACCAGCGGATCGCCGACCTCCTTGATCAGACTGTCGGAAAAGGTCGAGAAGCCGGCGTTGTTGAACGCCGAGACGGCGTGGAAAAGGCTGTGCCACAGCCCCATCTCCAGCCCCTGCTCGGGCACCCAGTGGCAGGCCAGCAGCAGCGTGCAGACGGTCTCGGTAATGAAGGCGAAGGCGACCACCAGCTTGACCAGGTCGCGGATGTCGCTGAAGGCGATCTCTCCCAGCGCCTCGCGGACCAGGTTCTGCTGGCTCAGCGGCAGCCGCGTTCCCAGCAGCAGCACCGTCAGCGCGGCGAAGGTCATGAAGCCCAGGCCGCCGACCTGGATCAGGACCAGTAACACCAACTGGCCGATGAATGTCAGGTCCTTGCCCACATCGATCACGCTGAGCCCGGTGACGGTGACCGCCGAGGTCGCGGTGAACAGGGCCTCGTGCCAGGCCAGGGGACGCGTCGCGCTGCCCGGAAGCCATAGCAGCAGAGCGCCGATGGCGCAGAGCAGCGCAAAACCGAGCAGCAGTATCTCCGGTGGCGAGAGCCTGATGACACCGCCGTGCGGGGCGCGACGGAAGGGCCGCTTGAGTCGTTGCCAGCGTCTCACTCGCACCCTCCACGGCGGCTTGCGTGGCTGGCGGGCGCCTCGAGGGCGTCTCGTGCAGAGGGATGAAGCGGAACGCTCATATCTGTTTGCCGATTTCGCGCAGCGCCTGCAGGTCGCCCATCAGGATCAGGCTGTCGCCGGCCTGGAGCGGGGTGTCGTCGTCCGGGTTGCGAATCACCTCTTTGCCACGCTTGATGGCGACCAGAGACAGGGCCTCGGGATCGATGGCGAGGTTGGCGACGCTGGCACAGTTCTCGATCAGACGGTCGGTGGTCTCGATCTCGACGATGAACTGGCGCTCGCCCAGCCGGATGAAATCGACCATGGCGTGATAGTTGAGGCTCTCCGCGACCCGCACGCCGACATCGTATTCCGGGTAGACGACCCGGTCGGCGCCCAGGCGCTTGAGCAACTTGTAGTGGGCATCGGAGTGAGCCTTGGCCCAGATCTCCTTGGCACCGAGCTCCTTGACGTGGAGCGTGCAGGTGACGCTGGCCTCGACGTTGTCGTCGACATCGATGACCACGACGTCGTAGGCATCCAGCGAGAGTTCGCCGAGCGCCTTCTCGTCGGTGAGGTCGGCGATCACCGCATGATCGAGCATGTCCGACATCGCGTCGACCCGGGTCTCGTCGGCATCGACCCCGAGCACCTGGTTCTGATGACGTTTCAGTTCACGTGCGACGGTACTGCCGAAATAGCCCAACCCCAGAATGGCGAAGTGCCGGGACATCGGAATCTCCTTGTCGTTCGACGCCGGTAATGCCGACCGGCGAGTGGGCTGGATCATCGCTGTGGGCCAAGCTTTGCACAAGCCCCGGCACCCTACCAACCACGACTTGGTCGCGCATGTCGCGCGTCGACGCTACAATCCTCCGCCGCAATCGCCCGCCCTGGGCGACTCCCTGCGCCGCACCCGGCCTCGATACGGGGCTGGCGTCTTCAGGCCGTCCACTGGAACGACGAGGAAGCATGACCGCAATCGCACGACCCAAGAATCTGTGGCTGGGACGCTGGGGCTTCGTCCTGGCGGCCACCGGCTCGTCCGTGGGGCTGGGCAACATCTGGAAATTCCCGTACATGACCGGCGAATATGGCGGTGGTGCTTTCGTCATGGTTTACCTGGTCTGCATCGCGGCCATCGGCGTGCCGGTGATGATGACCGAGATTGCGCTGGGGCGCAGAGGCCGGGGCAGTCCGGTGGACGCGATCCGGCGGGTGGCGCGGGAGTCCGGGCGCAGCGGGTTGTGGTCGGGGCTCGGCTGGATGGCGATGCTATGCGGATTCATGATCCTGTCGTTCTACGTCGTGGTCGCCGGCTGGGCCGTCTCCTATCTGTGGAAGTCGCTCAGCGGAGGCTTGACGGCCGACAGCGTCGAGGGCATGGCGGCCATCTTCGGTGCCAACAACGCCAACCCTTGGAATCTCGGCTTCTGGAGCACGCTCGTCACTGTGGCGACGATGGCGATCGTGGGACTGGGCGTCCAGGCGGGCATCGAGCGCAGCGTGCGCTGGATGATGCCCGGTCTGGTGGTGATGCTGGTGATCATGATCGTCTACGCGATCTTTTCCGGCAGCTTCGGCGCCGGCGTGCAGTTCCTGTTCGCCTTCGATCCCGGCAAGCTCACCGGACAGGCCATCCTGGCGGCGATGGGGCACGCCTTCTTCACCCTGTCGCTTGCCTCCGGCGCGATCCTCACCTACGGCGCCTACTTGCCGGCGGGCCAGTCCATCGGTCGTACCACGCTGATGGTCGCCATCTGCGACACCCTGGTGGCGCTGATGGCCGGGCTGGCGATCTTCCCGGTGATCTTCGCCAACGGCATGGACCCGGCGTCCGGCCCCGGCCTCATCTTCATGAGCCTGCCGCTGGCGTTCCAGCAGATGCCGCTGGGCGGGGTGATCGAGACGATCTTCTTCCTGATGCTGACCGTGGCCGCGCTGACCTCGGCCATCTCGATGATCGAAGCCACGGTCGCCTGGCTGAACGAAAGCCACGGCCTGTCGCGCGCCAGGGCGGCCTGGGGCGTCGGTATCCTGCTGTGGATCGTGAGTACGCTGGCGATGCTGTCGTTCAACGTCGGCGCGGACTGGAAGCTGGCGGGGCGTCACTTCTTCGACTGGCTGGATTTCCTGACCTCGCGCTTCCTGATGCCGCTGGGTGGGCTGGGAACGGCGTTGCTGGCCGGGTTCGTGCTGCGTCGAGAGAACCTCGAGGAGGAGCTTGGTTTGCCGTCGGCCATCCACGCCCTGTGGCGATTCACGATCCGCTATGTCTGTCCGGTGGCGATCGTGATGGTGTTCCTGGATGCCCTGGGTGCGCTGAATGCGGATTTCGACTGGCGCTGGCTGGCAATGGTGCTGGCCCTGGCGCTGCTCGCGGAGGTGGTTCTCGCCCGCCTGACGCGTCGGGCGTAAGCCTGGTGCAACGGTACGGGCGGGCGCCGAGGCCCGCCCGAAGGTCATCAGTCGTCGATCTCCCAGGTCACGCTCACGCCGGCGTCGATGCTGATCTCGCCGCTGCGGTACTCCGCCGCGCTGCTGCCGCTGCCACTGTCGGCTGCCGCGGCACGCATCATCATCTGCGGTTGATAGCGGGGCGCCGTGGTCTCTTCGATATTGACGACATCGCCCAGGTCGACATCCAGCGTATCGGCCATCATCTCGGCCTTCTGGCGTGCCCGCTCCAGCGCCTGCTTGAGTGCGCGATCGTCCGCCGCGTCGCTGTCCTGGAGCCCGTAGCTGACGCCGTCGAGAGAGTCGACGCCAGCGGCGGTCAGGGCGTCGAGCACGCGGGGCAGCCGGTCGAGATCGTTCAGCGTCAACGACACCGAACGTTCGACCTGGGTTCGCACCTTCGGCGGCGTGTCGTCATCGCCCCGATTGCCGGACTGCACGATGTCCGGGCGCACGCTGAGCGAGCCGGCACGGATCCGCTTGCTGTCGACGCCGGCGTTTTCCAGGGTCCGGATCAGCTCGCCGGTGCGGGACTCGAGCCGGTCCCGCGCCTCCTTGATGGCGTCGCTATCGCCCGAGGACTCCTCTCCCTGGACCTGGGCCGGCGTGCGCTCCCACAGTCGCGCATTCAGCGTCGCCTGATCCGGTGCGACATCGATCGTGGCGTTGGCCTGGACGTGGAGCTGATGTGGCGTCTTGTCGGCGAGCGCCGGCGTGGCCAGGGCAATGGTCGCCACGACCCCGGCGAGCCCGAGGCCCAGGTTCCGGGCCAGGCTTCTGCCACGGGATGCGGCGTGAGAGTGAGCTGAACGATTGATCAGAGCGTCGTGAGACATGGCACTTCCTCTATCGAAAAACGCGTGTCGCGCAAGATGTGGGCGCTGTATGGACGCCTCAGGCGTCCTTCGGTTCCCATGCTATGCTCGCCGGCACCTTTAGCCCAACTCGCAGAACCGATGATGCGCTCTCTTTCCCCATTGCTGGACGCCGTGATGTCGCAGGTGCCGTGGCGGCCGGTAATCGCCGCCGTCGGTGCGGCGCTGCTGCCGCTGCACGCCATGGCGGAGGTCGACGCCATCAGCGTCGAGGACGACAGCGGCCGCACCGTCACCCTGTCCCGGCCCGCCGAGCGCATCGTCGCGCTGGCGCCGCACCTGGTGGAGATGAGCTATGCCGTCGACGCCGGCGGGCAGTTGGTCGGGGCCATCGAGGGGAGCGACTACCCGCCGGCGGCGGCACATATCGATCGGGTCGGCAGCTACCGTGGTATCCCCATCGAACTGGTCGTCGCCAAACGGCCGGATCTGGTGCTGGTCTGGGGCAGCGGCACGCCGGCATCGCTGATCGAGCAGCTCGAGCGCCTGGAGATTCCCGTCTATCGCAGTGAACCGAGAAAGCTCGATCAGATCGCGGACGACCTGCGCGATATCGGCCGGCTCAGCGGCCATGACGTCGCCGGGGAGAAGGCGGCCTCGCGGTTCGAGCGGGCGCTGCAACGCAGCTCACAGACGCTGTCACCAGAGCCGCGGGTCTTCTACCAGTTGGGGCAGTCGCCGTTGACCACGCTGGCCGGCGGCCAGGTCGTGACCCAGATCATTCGTCACTGCGGCGGCGAGCCGCTATTCGAGGAGGCACCCGTACTGGTGCCGCAGATTGGCTGGGAATCGCTGCTCGAGGCGCAGCCGGAGGTCATCCTGGCAGCCGGTGCCGACGACCGCTGGAAAGCGTTCTGGGCACACCACGATGAATTGCCGGCGGTGCGCGACGGCGCGCTCTACACCGTCGATCGAGACGCCATCAGCCGGCCCGGACCGCGCATGATCCAGGCGGTGCGGGAGGTATGTCAGGCACTGGCCGATGCGCATCGCAAGGTGAAGGGGGCGCCTGATCGAGCGCCGCCGTTGTCAGGCTGAGTCTCAGTAGTCGATGCCGCGGCGCGCTTGAATCCCGGCATCGAAGGCGTGCCTGGTGTCTTGCATTTCGGTGACCGTGTCCGCCATCTCCACCAGCTCGCGATGGGCATTGCGCCCGGTGACGATGACGCTCTGCTCCGGCGGGCGATCGGCGATGGCGCGCTTGACCGTGTCGATGTCGAGGTAGCCGAACTTGAGCATGTAGGTGATCTCGTCGAGCACCACCAGGTAGAGCTCGGGATCGGCGAGCAGGCGCTCGGCTTCCCGCCAGACCTCGAGGCAGGCGGCGGTGTCGCTGTCGCGGTTCTGGGTATCCCAGGTGAAGCCCGTGGCCATGACGTGGACCTCGAGCTGGGGATCCTCGATCAGCCGCTCGCGCTCGCCGCACTCCCACAGCCCCTTGATGAACTGGATCACGCCGACACGGTAGCCGTAGCCCAGCGCCCGGGTCACCGTGCCCCACGCCGCCGTGGTCTTGCCCTTGCCGTTGCCGGTGAAGACCAGCAGCAGGCCCCGCTGCTCGGTAGCGGCGGCGACCTTCTCGTCGACGTGGGTCTTGAGCTTCTGCATGGCTTGCTGGTGACGCTGCTGGCGATCGTTCATGGGGACTCCGGTTGATGGCGATCGGGGGGGCTTGGCGGCGGCGGACTCACGGCCTGGGCAGCGGATATCCCAGGGCGCTGGCGATCTCTTCGGCGTGGTCATTTACCCAGGTCGAAGAAATGGGGCCCCAGTCACGGATCACGTAGCGCCCGATCTGATGGCGCTCTCCCTGGGCCTGCTCGAACTCGCAGTGGATGTCGAGCTCGGCGAGCGCGGCGAGGGTATCCTGAGCGGTGCGGCGTGGCATGCCACTGAGCTCGACGATGGCCGGCACGCTGACGGCGAGACCGGCGTCGATCAGGAGGGCGACGTAAAGTCGTCGATAGAAGCTGGTTCGGGTCTTGCTCAGTGGCATGCGTCGACTCGTCACTCGGGGATTTTGTCAGATGCTACGCCAACGCCTCCCGTTCGACGACCGCCGACTCGCCTCAAGCGGCCATGGCCTCCAGCATCAGCCCGCGGTAGTCGATCAGCCACGTGACGAATCGGTCGATACCCTGCTCGAGGGAAACCCGGGGGGTATAGTCGATGACCGACCTCAGCTTGTGGGTATCCGCCCAGGTCCGCTCGACGTCACCTGGCTGCATCTGCTTGAAATGCCGCGTGGCGGTGGTCCCCAGGCGTCGTTCCAGCGTATCGACGAAGTCGAGCAGGGCGATCGGCTTGCCGCGACCCAGGTTGTAGATCTCATGGGGCGCGGAGCGGTCGGCATCGGGCCGGGGTGCGTGGGGCAGCAACCGCAAGATGCACTCGACCACGTCGTCGATGTAGGTAAAGTCCCTCGCCATGCGACCGTGATTGAAGATGTCGATGGGCTCTCCACGCAGCAGGTTCGCCGCGAACAGGCAGGGTGCCATGTCCGGGCGTCCCCACGGGCCGTAGACCGTGAAGAATCGCATCCCGGTGGCGGGCAGTCGATGCAGGTCGGCGTAGCTGTAGGCCATCATCTCGTTGGCGCGCTTGGTCGCGGCGTAGATCGACGCGGGCTGGTCCACCGGATCGGTTTCCCGGAACGGGAGCGTCTTCTGGCGCCCGTAGACCGAGCTGGAGGAGGCGTAGAGTAGATGCTCGATGTCGTGTCGCTTGCACACGTCGAGCAGGTTGAGAAATCCCGTCAGGTTGCTGCGACCGTACTCGTGGGGATGCTCCACGGAGTGGCGCACGCCGGCCTGCGCCGCGAGATTGATGACATGGGTGAAGCGCTCGCGCGCGAAAAGCGTCTCCAGCGCGTCGAGATCCGCGATATCCACGCGGTGGAAAGGAATGCCCGACAACTGTTCCCTGCGTGCCTGTTTGAGTGACACGGCGTAATAGTCGTTGAGGTTGTCCAGCGCGACGACGCTGTGACCCTCGCGAGCGAGGCGGTCGGCGAGGTGAAAGCCGATGAATCCGGCCGCGCCGGTGACGAGAATTTTCATGCTGGTCCCTGTATTGAAAGAATCTTCACCGCTCGGGCCGGTGAATCTCTGGTGAATGTTACCAGTTGCAAGCGGACAGCCGGGGACTAAATGACAGTGCGGTGACGGGCACGACATCCAGCTTCCCACCGCGATAATCGAACACGTGGGCGGCGCTATCCTGGGCGATCAGCGGTCGCAGATCGCGATCTCGACCCACCACCCATCCCGACGGCGCCTGGCTGCGGAACCGACAGAGATCGGCCGGGTCGCCGGACAGCGTGACGAGCGGCTTTTTCAGGCGTCCGGCGAACTGGAAGGTGGCCTGATAGTTGTCGCCATCGAAGGCTACCGGGACACCGGCGGCTTCCAGTCTGGCCAGTAACTTGCCCGGGGCGTCGATGTCATAGCGGCTCCACAGCGGGGCCAGCATCAGCTGTGCCGTTATCAACACGGCGACAGCCGTGCCGAGAGAGAGGCCGCGGATTGTCTGCGCAGCGCCGTGCCAGCGTTGCCGCCACACGATGGCGGCGAAGGCGAGTAGCGCGAGGGCGCCGAACGGCGAAATCATCGAGCCGACGGCCTCGTCGCGGCCGAACCCCGCCAGGCCGAGCGCTGTCAGGCCCAGGAGTGCCATCGCCACCGCGGCCGCCCGTGGCCGGAACGGCCTGCGAGGATCGACCTGGCCCAGCCGGTCCATGACCAGCAGTGCCAGCGCGGGCAGCAACGGCATCAGGTAGTGGATCTGCTTGCCACTGATCATGGAGAAGATCAGCAGCGGCGCGATCAACCAGATCCAGGCCAGTCGCTGATGGCGATGCTTCGGGAGGCGTGGCCATCCGGCCGGCCACAGCAGCCAAGGGAAGGTCAGCAGAGGCAGCCATGGCAGGTACCACCAGGTCGGGCGCGCATGGGCCATGGCATGCTGCAGGCGATCGACACTCTGGCCCCAGAGCAGGTCCCGGGCGTAGTCGGCGCCGCCCAGCCAGGCGGCGGGCAGTGCCCAGGCCAGCAGCATCGAGCACCCTAGCGCCATGGCGAAGGCCAGGCGCCGCCGACCGGGTCCGCCCAACGGCGAAGCGCGCCAGAGCGGGATCGACAGTAGAATCGGCGCCAGTGTCACGAAGGCCGCCGGCCCCTTGGCCAGCAGCGCCAATCCCAGCCATAGTCCGCTGACGGTAGCCTTGCGCGAGGTAAACTGACCCGCGATCAGTGGCGAGATGGCACCCAGCAGGCAGGCACTCAGCAGCACGTCGAACATCAGCGCGCCGGCGTAGAGATTCCACATCAGCATGGCGGCGAGCACCATCGGCGCCAGTCGGGCCTGACTGCCGGCGTAACCCAACCGGCGCGCTATTCGATAGAGATGGATCATCGCGACCAGCGAGGCCAGGGGCGATATCGACCTGGGCCACCAGTCGCTGACACCGAACAGGGTCCAACCCGACTGGATCAGCCAGAACAGCAGCGGCGGCTTGTCGGCGTAGGCTGCGCCATTCATGAGCGGAAGCCAGGCGGAGTGGGCCTGCCACATCTCCCAGGCGACCGAGACGTAACGGGTCTCGTCGATCGGCAGCAGCGGTCTGGCCAGCGCGCAGACGAGTGACAGGGTCCACAGCAGGACGATGACGATGACGTCCCGGTGGCTGGCCTCCAGTCGTCGCGGGTAGGACGAGTGGGAAGATTTCTGGGTAATGATCACGCGATGGGTCCCGACATGGCTGTGAGCCGCTACTGTGGCGCCGGTGTCTTAACGAAACATTATCCTGCAAGGAAGACGGTCGGCATCGGGCCTGGCAACCTGGCGCCATGATCATGAGGGCGCGATGCGATAAGAAATCGTTAAGGTAGGTGTGTCTCAATGACGCTGTACGGATGGGATTTCACGGATCTCGATGGATGAACCAGGACGGAAACCGCAATGCGCGTTTTGTTGGTGGAAGACGATCCCCTGCTGGGTGACGGCATCCGAACGGCCCTGATCCGGGAGGGCTATGTCGTCGATTGGCTGATGAAAGGTCGCGATGCGCTGGAAGCGGTGCGGGTCGAACCCTTTTCGTTGGTGATACTCGACCTGGGGCTGCCGGACATCGATGGGCTGGCGGTGCTGAAGGAGATGCGCCGCCACTATCCGATACCGGTCCTGATTCTGACCGCCCGCGATGCCGTCGAGCAGCGTATTCAGGGGCTGGACGCGGGCGCCGACGACTACGTGCTCAAGCCGTTCGACCTGCAGGAACTGCTGGCGCGGATGCGGGTCGTGACCCGGCGCGCCGAGGGGCGTTCGACCCAGTTGCTCTCGATTGGACAGTTGATCATCGACGAATCGCAGCACGAGGTCAGCTGGCGAGGCGATACGATCGCTCTGGGGCGTCGTGAATTCGCGCTACTGCTCGAGCTGGCCCGAAACAGCGACAAGGTGATGTCCCGGCCCAAGCTGGAAAGTCTGCTCTATGGTTGGGGCGAGGAGGTCGGCTCCAACGCGCTGGAAGTTCACGTCCACCACCTGCGGCGCAAGCTCGACAAGCATCTGATCACCACCGTGAGAGGCATCGGTTATCGTCTGGATAGCCGCGTGGCATGACATCGATTCGCCGTTATCTCAATTTCACCCTCGCTGGCGTGCTGATCCTGGTCATGGCCCTGGCCGTGACCGCCGCCTACCTGATCACCCGACACGAGATGGAAGAGATATTCGACGCCCAGTTGAGCCTGCAGGCGCGCGTGGTGTCGGCACTCGTCGATACCGACACCACGCCGCGAACGTACTCGGCGATCGCGGAGCAGCTCTCGCAGCCTGGCCATTTCGCCCGCTGGTATGGCCAGACCGGCAGCCTCATCGACAAGATCGGCAATCCGAAACGCTACATTCACGAAGAGGGCATGCTGTCGCTGGGCTTCTGGGATGCCGAGCATCGACCGATTCTGATGGGGCCTCGCTGGCACGGGGAGGAGGCCTTTCCGGCGCCGAGTGAGACAGGATATCGCTGGCAGCGCTTCGACGGCCACCGCTGGCGAGTATTCAGCATGCCGATCGAGGGCGGACGCTGGCTGAGCGTCGGGCTGCGGGAAGCGTTTCAGGACGAGCTCTCCAACAAGGTTGCACTCGGCAATTTCGTGCCGCTGCTGTTGGCGTTGCCGATTCTGATCTGGCTGACCGCGCGGCTGATCCGGCGCGGCCTGGCGCCGATCGGGCATCTGTCCAGCCAGGTACAGACCCGGGACGAAAAGGACCTCAGCCCAATTCGGGTGGCGGTGCCCCGGGAGTTGCAGACCCTGCGCGGTGCGCTCAACGACTTCATCGATCGACTCGGCCAGACGCTGGAGCGCGAGCGACGCTTTACCGCGGACGCCGCGCATGAGTTGAGAACACCGCTGGCGGCGATGAAGATTCACCTGGACAACGCCCGCTTCGGCGAACCCAGCGCACTGGACAAGGCCTACAGCGGCATCGAACGATTGCAGCGCGTGGTCGAACAGCTGCTGCTGCTGGCCCGGCTCGATATCCATCAGGAGCGACCGGCTCCGGAGCCGGTCTCGCTGTCGGCGCTGGTGATGGACCTGGCTGCCGACCTGTGGCCGCTGGCCGAATCCCAGCAGCAGGAACTGGAGATCGTCGAGGGCGACCCCGTCAGCGTGACGGGCAACGCCACCGAGCTGGGAATCCTGATCCGCAACCTGATGGACAACGCACTGCGCTACACCCCATCGGGCGGTCGGGTTGTCGTGACCATGGGGATCGACGAGCAGCGCCCGTGGCTGAGCATCGCCGACTCCGGACCGGGAATCCCCGAATCGATGCTGGAAGCCGTGACTCAACGCTTCCAGCGGGCCTCCGATCAGCGCATCAGCGGCAGCGGTCTGGGCTTGTCGATCGCCGTCGAGATCGCCGAGCGCCAGCGCTTGAGCCTCTCTCTCGCCAACCGCGACGGTGGCGGGCTGGCGGTGCGGCTGGATTGGCTGGACGCCGTCGTTTGATTCGCCGTCACGATGCAGCGTGTCATGGCATTCTCGCTGTCGCTTTTCTCATACGCGAGGCGCGCTGCCGGTGTCGTCCGGCAGCGTAGTGGGCGCCACGAATAGCGGTGCCGCGTCGGCATTGCCCTGGCACCGACCGACCGCGGCTGCCGGGACGAGCCACCAGTCGTCCCCATTCTGAATGCCCATGTCATGAATCCGCGCGCGGTCGATGCAGGCGTAGTCCTCGGCCTGGCGCCTCATCGCCAACATCCAGCGGTCATCTTCCTGCTGCAGCCATGCAAAAGCGCGCACAAACTGTTGTCGAGCGGGCGTCTTGTCGCCGAATTGAACACTGGGTTGGCGCGACTGGAGCAGGAACTCCTCGTCGAAGTCCGGCATCGCCAGCCAGGCGTCGGTGCCGGTGATCGCCTCGACCCGGGCCATCATGTCACGTGGCGAGCGGGCGTGATCCTGGAGCGCGTAGCCCCAGGTCGACCAGCTCACCCAGAACACCACCAGCCAGAGGGTCAGCGCCCAGAGTCCGCGACGAGGGCGCAGGACGACCAGCAGTCCGGCCGCGATGGCACCGATCACGATCCACCAGCTCCACGGGGACACGGCGTGACGCTCGGCGACCTTGGCCAGCGCGGGCAGGCCGGCGGCGCCGAGCACACCCGCGGCCAACAGCACACCGCCCAGCAGCGCCAGCAGGCCGAAACCCAGCCAGTGCAGACGCTTTCTGGTGACCAGCCCCGGCAGCAGTGGAGCCAGTGCCAACACCAGCAGGGGCAAGGTCGGCAGCATGTAGACGCCGCGCTTGCCGGGCGAGAGGGAGAAGAAGGTGACGATCAGCACGACCGAACTGAGTGGCAGCAGGATTCGCGGATCGGACCGCCGCAGCCGGCGCCACCAGGCGGGCAGTGCCCACGGAAACGCCAGGATCAACGGCATCCACGCCCAGGGCAGTACGCTCACCAGATAGTAGTACCAGGGTTCGAGATGGGCCCAGGAGTCGGCGTACCGCTGGCCGGTCTGCTTGAACAGGATGTTGTCCCGGTAGGCCGCCAGTGAAGGGTCGTCCCCCCAGGTCGACATGACGATCATCGGCACGGCCCAGGCGGCGATGCACAGCACCATGGCAGCGATGCCCCGGACCGCATCCTTGAGCGTGATGGGTGTGACCCTTGGGCGGGAATGTCCGGAACAGGTCATCCACAGCCAGGCTGGGAGCAGCGTCAATGGCAGGATACCGACGCCCTTGGTGATGATGCCCAGTCCCATTGCCACCCAGCCCACCAGCCACCAGCGCCGGGCCGGCCCCAGCAGTGCGTGGCGCAGCAGGCCATAGGTGGCGAGGGTGGTGCAGAAGGTCAGCATCATGTCGATCTGGGCGGTCTTGGCCTGCAGCACGAACTGGACCGCGCTCACTAGCGCCAGTCCCGACATCAGCGCGATGCGCCGACCGTACAGCCGACGACACAGATCCACCGTCAACAGCAGGGTGCCGATGCTGGCGAGGGTGGTGGGAATCAGGAAACCCCAGCGCACGGAGCCGGTCAGCCAGATGCTCAGCGCCGATGCCCACATGAACAGCGGCGGCTTGTCGGGATAGAGCTCGCCGCCACGGTGCGGAAACCAGAACTGCCCGGTGCGCAGCATCTCCAGCGCGTTGAGCGCGAAACGCGGTTCATCGGCCGGCCAGGGGTCGCGCAGGCCGATACCGAGGCCCAGCAGCACGATGGCGAAAAGCAGCAACAGCAGCCAGGCACGACGATAGTGGGCCTGCGAGGGATCGGACAGGAAGCGCCGCATGAGCGAGGTCTCGTTCAGGAATTCGAGGGAGTTTCCGGGACGCTAGCCTGGTGCTTTTCCCGCCGGATCAGCATCAGATTGCGCACGTAGATGACCAGGCCGGCCCCCTGGCCGGCGATGAACACCGGGTCGCGGCGGTAGATCGCGTAGGCCAGCAGCGTGGCACCGCCGCCGAGGCTGAAGAACCAGAAGGCGACGGGGATGATGCTGCGCCTGGCGCGCTCGCTGGCGAGCCACTGGATGATGAAGCGGGCCGAAAACAGGGCCTGCCCGATGAAGCCGATGGTCACCCACACCCACTCCTGGCTCATGATGTCGCCTCCTCGCCATCGGGGCGCCGTTGACCGGCCGTTGCATCGCCGCTCGGCGTCGTCATCGCCTCCGGCAGCTCGACGCAGGCCGCCGGCAGCCGGCTACGTCGGCGCAACCACATCACCCCGACCATATCCACCAGCCCGACCCACAGCCGGTTGTTCAGCCCGTAGTGCGATTCCCCGGCTCCCCGTGGGCGATGGTTGACCGGGACGGAGACGCACCTGCCGCCCTGGGCGCGTATCAGTGCCGGCAGGAAGCGGTGCATATGATCGAAATAGGGGAGCGACACGAAGGCGTCGCGACGCACCACCTTCAATCCGCAACCGGTATCCGGCGTGGCATCGTTCAACAACGCCGAGCGTACGCGATTGGCGATCCTGGACGAGACGCGCTTGATCCAGTCGTCGCGACGATTGATGCGATGACCCGCGACCAGCGCCACATCTCCACGCCGAGCGCGCTCGAACAGCCTGGGCAGGTCGGCCGGATCGTTCTGGCCGTCGCCGTCGAGCATGCCGAGCCAGACGCCTCGCGCGGCCCTGGCTGCCTGCCAGACGGAGGTGCTTTGCCCCGCACTCAGCGCATGGCGCATCGGACGCAGGCGGGGGGACCGCGCCGCGCGTCGTTCCAGCAGATCCCAGGTGCCGTCGGTCGAGGCGTCGTCGACCACGATCACTTCGTGGTCGATATCGGCCAGCGCCCGCTCGATCTCGTCGAGCAGGCCGGGTAGATTGCCGGCCTCGTCCTTGGCCGGTATCAGGATCGAGAGCAGGGGGGAGTGAAGTGGTGAGCGCATTGATGGTAATTCCCTGGCGAGCTGACCGGCTGCCTGGGCGCTCGACATCACCCGTCTCGCAGGATGTGTGGCCCAGGCAGTTCCGGTCTGGCTCGATTGATCGTGTCGCGGAGCGCGCGAGCGGAGTTCCGCCATGGTCGCGAGCCAGACTTAAAGGAATCTTAAGCGATAGTCGCGGGGAGGACATTCCAACCAAGGGCGTCCTCCGCGTGGTGGCCGATGCTCGAGAATCAGCCGAACAGGTCCTGCTGGGCGTGAGGCGCACGGAAGCGGGTGGTATCGAGCCCCATGTCCGCCCGTTGTCCCATTCCCAGCCGCTTCGCGGCACGGCGGAAGCGTTGGCCGATCATGTCCACGAACAGGCCGTCGCCACGCATGCGATGGCCGAAGCGGCTGTCGTTGCTTTGGCCCCCGCGGGATTGGCGAATCAGGCTCATCACCTTGCCCGCGCGCTCCGGATAGTGCTCCTCCAGCCAGGCCTCGAACAGCGGCGCCACCTCGCGCGGCAGGCGGAGTAGCGTCCAGTTGGCGGTTCGGGCGCCGGCATCGGCGGCCCGGGCCAGGAGCGTCTCGATTTCGCTGTCGTTGATGGCGGGTATCACCGGCGCCACCAGCACGCCGACCGGCACTCCGGCCTGGTGCAGGTCCCTGATGACCTTGAGGCGCGCCGCGGGTGAGGCGGTGCGCGGCTCCAGGGTGCGTTTCAACTCGTTGTCGAGCGAGGTGAGGCTGACGAAGACGCGTACCAGGCGCTGGCGGGCCATCTCGGCCAGCAGTTCCCGGTCGCGCAGGATCAGTGCGCTCTTGGTCACCAGCGTGACCGGGTGGCGACACGCCAGCAGCAGCTCCAGCAGCGAGCGCGTCGTACCGTGCTTGGCCTCGATCGGCTGATAGCAGTCGGTGTTGCCGGAGAGATTGATGGGCCGGCAGGCGTAGCCGGGCTTGCACAGCTCCTCGCGGAGCCGGTCCGCCATGCCGGTCTTGGCGATCAGTCGGTTCTCGAAATCGATCCCGGGAGAGAGATCCCAGTAGGCGTGGCTGGGCCGGGCGTAGCAGTAGATGCAGCCGTGCTCGCAGCCGCGATAGGGATTGAGCGAGCGATCGAAGCCCAGATCCGGCGATTGATTCCAGGAGAGCGCCGTACGGGGAGCCTCGAACTGGACCTGGGTGGCGATCCGGGGCGGCAGCTCCTCCTGCCACCAGCCGTCGTCTTCCCGGGTGCTGTGGGTGGGCTGGAAACGGTTGTCGGGATTGTAGGTCGCACCGCGGCCTTTCATGGGGCGGTAGGCCTGGAGGGAGACGTCATGCCAGCGACTCCTGTGAAAGCTGTCTATATATACAGTATCACTGGGAACGACGAGAGAGAAAGCTGTTTAAAGAGGGAAGAGGGAAGAGGGAAGAGGGAAGAGGGAAGAGGGAAGAGGGAAGAGGGAAGAGGCAGCGGCGCCGGGGAGTCGGCGCCGCTGAATGCGAAAGGCAGTCAGAAGCTGAGCTTCACGCCAGCCTCCAGGTAGCGGTCGTCGGTGTTGTAACCGTTCGCCAGTTGGTAATCCTTGTCGAGGGCATTGGCCAATTTGGCCATCAACTCGACATCCGCTGCGACCTGCCAGGAGGTACGCAGATCGATCACCCCGTAGCCGGCCGTGGTGGTGTCGCCGTAGGGTGACGTGAACTGCACGTCGCGACGGTCGCCTGCAGCGCGCAGGGTGGCGCCGACGGACCAGCTCGCCAGGGCGTAGTCGGCATCCAGGCGCCCGAAGAGATGGGCACGACGCTGGAGTCGTTCGCCGGTCTCGCGGTTCTCCGGGTCCTGATAGGTGAGACTGGCGCGAAGATCGAGACCGCCATGCTCCCAGCCGCCACTCAGCTCGACGCCGCGAATCCTGGATTCGTTGACGTTATAGGGAACGAAAGTGGCTTCGTCGTAAGTGATCAGATCGTCGATCCGGCTCTCGAACGCCGTCACCCTGGCGTTCCACGCCTGCTGATCCACGGCCCAGAAGGCTTCCCATGTCTTGGACGTCTCGGCGTCCAGGTCAGGGTTGGTGCCGTAAGGGCCATAAAGATCAATCAGGTTTGGTGCCTTGAACGCGGTACCGTAGCTCAGCCCGATACGCTGGGCAGCGGTCAGGTGGTAGGCGTAGCCGACGTTGCCGGTGGTCTTGTCGCCGAAGCGCGAGTCGTCGTCGTAGCGCAGGGACCCCGTGAGCTCGTGGTCACCGTAGCGCCGCTGCATCGTGCCGTAGATGCCGTAGTTCTCCCGGCTGTCTTTCTGATAGCTCGAACCGCCGGCGTAGTCCTCGTAGTCGATTCGTTCCTCGCGGTAATCGACGCCGAGAGAGTCAACGCCATCGCGCCGCTTGAAGCGATGCTGGAGGCCGACCTCATTGCGATGCGACTCGATCGTGCTGTTGCGAACGCCATCGTGATGCTCGTCGCGCTGCTCGTCGAAGTGACCACCGGTGAGGATCATGTCCCAGTC
This sequence comes from Salinicola sp., assembly GCA_002695065.1. Classification (GTDB taxonomy): domain Bacteria; phylum Pseudomonadota; class Gammaproteobacteria; order Pseudomonadales; family Halomonadaceae; genus Salinicola. Next base: position 17,061 of record NZNW01000080.1, read on the forward strand.
GGTATCGAGCGAGACATCGAGTTGCGCACCGAAGGTCTGGAGATAACCTTCGCTTCTGCAGTCTGCTGAAGCCGGGAAAGAGCAGCTGTCGTAGTCGGCATCGAAGTCTTCGCGCATCGCGCTCAGGTTCAGGTCGACACGATCGTTGAAGCGGTGGGCCAGACCCAGCTGTCCGCCCGCGCGGCGAAAGCCGTCGCGCTCCCCGCTGGTGTCGGAAGCGGTGGCGTTGAAGCCGTCGCTGTCGCGATGGAAGAGCGTCGCGTTGAGACGCGTGTCGGCGTCTCCGGTGGAGACGTAGGCACTCTGCTTGGCAGTGCCATGTTCGCCAGCCCTGAGGTCGAGAGAGCCATGCGTGCCGTCGCCGCCGTTTCGAGTGAAGACCTGGATCACGCCGCCGATGGCGTCCGAGCCGTAGGTTGCAGCACGCGGGCCGCGCACGATCTCAATACGCTCGATCGCCTCGACCGGCAAGAACTCCAGGCTGGCGCCGCCGCTGGCCGCCGAGGCCACTCGCACGCCATCCACGAGCACCAGCGTGTGATCGGACTCGCTGCCACGCATGAACAGCGTCGTCAGTCCGCCTGGCGTTCCGGTCTGCACGACCTCGATGCCGGCGCGGTTCTGCAGCAGCTCGACCACGCTATCCGCCTGGCTGCACTCGATCTCGGCACGATCGATGATGGTGGTGCTGGCCAAGACGTCCGTCTGCGACTGCGGCAGGCGGTTGGCGGTGACCTGGACGTCGTCGAGCTGCTGTTGTCGTTGAGCCGGCGCCTGCTGGGCGTGGGCGGACAGCGCGGTCATGGCGACCGCGAGCGCGACACCCGAGGCGACGGCGTTCTTGTTGTAACGCATGTGATGTGATCCCCAACTGCGTGGCGTCACCGAGCACCGCCGTGACTTGGACGGTGGGATGGCGTTGAATCCTGACCAAGACGCAATGGGAGGACGGACGTGACGAGACCCGCCACAGGCGTCGGTTCGCTCGGGCAGGCAGGGTCGCCACTGGATGAGCCCTCCGCATCAACCAGTGAAGAGAAACGCGCCGGTCTCCGGACTCTCGCGCGACGACCCTCGGGTCATCCGACACACACGCCTTCCCACGATTCCGGACGTTCCCTTGAAGCGGATTCTTTCGAATCGATATCCGGTGGATCACAGTGGCTGGATGGCCTGGCGGCGCATCCTGGTGGTGTCTGACGCAACTACCGTTGCGGGGGCAGTGCGGGGTTCTCACCCGCTTCCCGTGCACACGTCTCTCGACGGGCCGGATTGTCGCAGCTTCCTCCCCACAAGTGAATTCAGGATCGGCATGCTGGCCGATGACATCCCGGGGGAGACGGGCGCAGCGGCCCGGGGCGAATCGCTACGGTGTCGGCGAGTCGGGTTCCTGGAGTACCAGTTCCACCCGGCGGTTGCTGGCGCGCCCGGCGGGGGTGTGGTTGCTGGCCAGGGGGTGGGTCGAGGCGTAGCCGATCGCCCGCAGCCGGTCGCCGTCGATCCCGGCCAGCCGCAGCACGCGTACCACCGCCGAGGCCCGCGCCGCCGACAGCTCCCAGTTGGAGGGGAAGCGCGATGTCGAGATCGGTACGCTGTCGGTATGGCCTTCGACCGAGATGGTGCCCTTGAATGCCTGAAGTGTCGGGATCAGTCGTTCGACCAGCTGTCGACCGTTGTCGCTCAGCCCCACGGCGCTGCTGTCGAAGAGCAGGTGATCCTGGATCCGCAGGTTGAATCCATGGGGGATCGCGGTTATCTCGACGCCGTCGATCTGTGGTAGCGCGGCGGCGGGCGTGGGATCGGGCAGGTCGAACAACGGCACGCTGAACACCATCGGGACCGTGGCCACCCTCTTCTCGGGAGCGGCGGCCGGGCCGGGCGAATAGAAGCCGGCATCGCTGGCCAGCGGCGCAGGCGCGAGCTGTCGCGGTGGGCGATAGAATTCACCGACGGTCGCCGCCGGGAGAGGGGCGGGCGGTCTTGTCGCGGGAATCTGTAGCGGCAGGGCCGTGACCGCGGGCGTTTCGAGGTCGCGATCGACGAGCTGGCCGCCGTAGAGCGCCAGCATCAGCACGAAGAACGTGATCAGCAGCATGAGCATGTCGAGGTAGCTCATCAGCCAGGAATCGCTCTCGCTGCTGCGTCCGGCGTCGTCGAAGGGGCCGTCGTCGAACAGCAGGTCGGAGAAGGGGCCGCCGGGGGAGATCGCGGCCAGGCTCATGCGGATTCGGCCGCGGCGTCGGCGGGCTGCGGGCGTCGCACATCGCGCATCTCGTCGCGGTGTTCGGCGCGGTAGGTGTTCAGCGCCTCCTCGATGAAAGCCGGCAGGCGACGCTTGCTGACCATCATGATTCCCTCGAGCAGCAGCGTCATGGCCATCAGCCGGGCCTCGGTGCGGCGTTCGAGCTTGACCGCGACCGGCTTGAACAGCAGGTTGGCCAGCAGAATGCCGTAGAAGGTCGACATCAGTGCCACCGCCAGACGCGGGCCGATCACCGCCAGGTCGCCGGCCTGGATCACCTCGAGCATGTTGATCAGCCCGACCAGCGTGCCCAGCATCCCGAACGCCGGCGCGTAGACCGCCATGGTGCGCAGGATCTGTGCCTCGGTGCGCTCCTTGGCCTTCACCCGCACCATGCGCCAGCGCAGCATTTCACGGATCTCCTCCTCGCGGGTATTGGCGATCACCATCTGTATGCCGGTACGCAGGAAGGGATTGGTCGTGCTTTCCAGCGCGCCTTCGATGGCGCGGATATTGCCACGGCTCCAGTGGCGCGACATTTCGATCAACTGCTCGAGATCGCTCTCCAGCTCGCTGGCCTGGGGCTCGCGTCGGAACACCACCGCGATCTGGCGGCACAGCCGCTGCATCTCCCGCAGCGGGTAGCTGATGAAGCTGGCCGCCAGCGTGCCGGTGAGCACGATCGCCAGCCCCGGCAGGTTGAAGAAGCTGCTTGGGGCCTGGGCGGTGAACAGCACGACGGTCGCCAGTAGCAGAGCACTGGCGATGATGCCGATGAGCGTGGATGGGTTCATGAACGGCTCGCGACCTGGAAAACGGGCATGGTGCCCATCTTATGCGCGATGAGGCGCGGCCAAAGGCCCTAATTGGCGGGTGTATCAGGCGCTTTTTGTATTCGACGCGCGTGCGGCGGCCCCTTCCGCGTGGAAGACGAAACGCGTGGGATCGTCACTGATCACGCCGTCGACACCCCAGTCCCAGAGCTTCTCGAAGGTGACCGGGTCGTTGGCGGTGTAGCAGAACAGCTTGATCTCCTCGTCGGCGATCTCCTGGGCCCGCTTGATCTTCAGCTTGCGCCAGTCCAGATGCAGGCTGTAAGCGGAAAGCCGCTCGGTCTCCAGCCACCAGCGCTTGGGGGCCTTGTCGTCGAGCACCCCGAGGCGCAGGCGGTCGGGATCGGATTCCAGTGCCCGCGCCGCCGTCAGGGCGTGGCGATCGAACGAGGAGACGATCAGCTTCTCCGCCGGCAGCGCTTCCAGGGTCGGTGGCAGGGCGGCCTGCACCAGTTCGATGGCATTACGGCCGCGGCAAACCTTGAGTTCCAGATTGAGGCCCATGTCGAGTCGCTTGATCAATGCCAGCATCGCTTCCAGGGTCGCCATGGCCTCGCCCCGATACTGCGCGCCGAACCAGCTGCCGGCATCCAGCTTGGCGGCACTCTCGGCATCCAGCTTCACCAGCTTGCCACGGCCATTGGAACAGCGCTTGAGACCGGCGTCGTGCCAGATCACGGGGGTACCGTCGCCAAGCAGCTGAACGTCCAGCTCGACCCACTGGCAGCCGGCGTCGTGCGCGGCCTGAACCGCTGCCAGGGTATTCTCGGGGGCGCGTGCGGACAGGCCGCGATGCGCGATGTAACGGGGGGCGTCGCTGGCTGGCGCGGTCACACTCTGAGTCATTGCGTCGAGGTCTCCGGCGACTACCGTCTGCGGCACTCGCCAACAATCCATGTTCAAGTGATAGAGAGCTCCCCTGTCGCGGCGCTGAGCATCGAAGCGCTACGGGTCACACCGGGGAAATGCAGGCGCGGCCATGGGACGCCGTGCCAAGGGTTGACCTTCGGCTACGCGGGGGCCGTCGTCAAGCTGAACCGTCGGAATGAGGACCGCAAACGTTCAAGCGTCCCAATGCCGGGGCTCAGGCGTGAAAACTAGCTCATGGAGATGACGATTGCGTGATCCCGTCACCGTTTGTCATATGAGAATGGTTATTGTTATTTTGTGCGTTTGCATATTGTTTGCAATAATGCGCCGCCATCCCCCGCGGCGAGTTGGCGCGGGGCGAGGGTTGAAAAAATAACGACGAGAAAATCGGCGAGAGGCGGATCATGCGGATGAACGGCGAGAGGGTATTACTGGGAACGTTGCTGATATCGGCGGGGTGGGGCGCGGCGGCGCAGGTCTTGGCGGCCGATGCCGCCTCCACCGCGGCGGACGTCTCGAACGAAACGATGGTCATCACGGCGACGCGCTCCGGTGCGGAGCGACAGGACTCGCCGCAGGTGATTCGCGTGATCACGCGCGAGGAGCTCGAACAGCAGCAGCGGATCACCTCTGACTCGTCGGAGATGCTCAGCAATCTGCTGCCGGACTATTCGCCCCCGCGCCAGAAGATGAGCGGCAGTGGCGAGACGCTGCGCGGGCGGGCGCCGCTGGTCATGATCGACGGCATCCCACAGTCCAATCCGTTGCGCCCCACCGGGCGCGAGCTGCACACCATCGACTTCTCGATGATCGATCACATCGAGGTCATCAAGGGGGCGAACGCCACCAATGGCCTGGGCGCTGCCGGTGGCGTCATCAACCTGATCACCAAGCGACCCGAGCCGGGTTCGTTCAATCAGCACTTCGAAGCCGAGGTGACCACGCCGACGTCGGAGCTGAACGGGGACACCACCAGCTATCGCACCAACTACGGCGTCAGTGGCAACAAGGACGCCCTCGACTATCTCTTCTCGCTGAGCTACGAGGATCAGGGGCGCTACGTGGATGGGGATGGCGATCCCATCGGCGTCGACAATACCCAGGGCGATCTGATGGATTCCGACGCCTACGACGTGTTCGGCAAGGTCGCCTACTGGTTCGACGATGACCGCCGGCTGCAGCTCAGCGTCAATCACTATCGTCTCGAGGGGCAGAACCACTACGTCAGCGTCCCGGGCGATCGTGAAAACGGGGTGCCCACCACCTCGAAGCGTGACGAGCCGGAAGGGTCTGCGCCCTACAACAGGGTCTGGACCACCGGCGTTACCTGGGACGACTACGATCTGGCCGGCATGCACCTGAACGTGCTGGCGTTCTACCAGGACTACGAATCGCTGTTCGGGGCCACCAATTCCGGGTCGTTCCAGGATCCGAGCATCGCGCCGGTAGGCACGCTCTACGACCAGACCATGGCGGAGACGCAGAAGTACGGGCTCAAGACGTCGCTGACCAAGGATGGACTGTGGGACGACCGCATCAAGCTGACGCTGGGCCTCGACGTGATGCGCGACGAGACAGAGCAGTCCCTGTGGAGCACGGATCGAACCTACGTGCCCGAGATCCGGTACACCGATATCTCACCGTTCGTGCAGGTGGACTTCAGCCCGATCGAGTCGGTGACCCTCTCGGCCGGCGCGCGCCATGAGTATGCCAAGCTCGATATCGACAGTTACCGGACGGTAGCCGCCAACGGCGGGATCGATGTCGAGGGCGGCTCGCCCGACTTCGAGGAGACGCTCTACAACGCCGGTGTGGTGTGGCGCCCCATCGACAACTAGAGCCTGTTCACCAACTATTCGGAAGGGTTTTCGATCCCCGACGTCGGCCGCGTGCTGCGTGGCATCAATACGCCGGGTCAATCGGTCGACAGCTTCGAGAATCTGCGCCCCATCGTCACGGACAACATCGAAACCGGTGTGCGCTACGACGATGGTCGTCTGAACGCCGAATTGTCGTACTACGTTTCATCGTCCGACTTCGGCACGCGCCTGACGACACGGGACGACGCCTTCGTGATGCAACGCGAAGAGACCGAAATCGAGGGCATCGAAGCTTCCGTCGGCTACGAGTTCACCGACAGGCACTCGGGAAGAGTGGCCTACTCCCATACCCGGGGACGCTACGACAGCGACGACAACGGCACGCTCGATTCCAGACTCAATGGCCTCAACGTCGCCCCAGACCGTTTGATCGCGAGCTGGTCCGCGCGATGGTCGCCGAAATGGACCTCGTTCCTGCAGGTCAACCACGCTTTCGACAAGAGCTTCGACGATAGCGCCAATGGCTGGGATACCGACTTCGACGGTTACACGCTGGTCGATGCCGCCGTCGGTTACCAGTTGCCGGTGGGCGAACTGAACGTCGGCATCGCCAATCTGTTCGACAAGCAGTACATCACCTATTACTCCCAGAGTGCGCTCGACAGCCCCAGTTCGGATTACATGAACGACCGTTATTTCGCCGGTCGCGGACGGACGCTCTCCGTGGGCTACAGTGTCGACTTCTAAATGGCGCGGCAAGCGACCTGGTCCTGGGGATCGGTGGCAGGCAAGGGCCCAATGACGCGACGCGAACTATTGGTCATGGCGCTGGCCCTGGGGGCGGCGCCCGGTGTGGCATTCGCCGCTGGCGACAAGCACGACGCTTCCTCGCCACGCATCGTGACGCTATTCCAGGGCGCTACCGATACCGCGGTGGCGCTTGGCGTGACGCCGGTCGGGGTGGTGGAGTCGTGGCAGGACAAGCCGATCTATCCCTATCTGCGGGCGGCACTGTCCGGCGTCACGCTGGTAGGGCTCGAGACTCAGCCCAGTCTCGAGGACATTGCGCTGCTGGCTCCCGATCTGATCGTCGCTTCGCGGTTCCGGCACCAGCGCATCGAACCGCTGCTGTCGGCGTTGGCGCCGGTGCTGATGCTCGACGATATCTACCGGTACCGTCGCACGCTCGACGCCATGGCACGGGCGCTGCAGCGGGAGCCGCGAGCGGCGGTGCTGTCGAGTACGCTGACGCGGCGCTTGGCGCTGCTGCGGCGACGGCTGGAGCGTCGCTTCGGCGATCGCTGGCCGCTGACGGTGTCGTTGCTCGACGTTCGCGCCGGCGAGATTCGCAGCTATCTGGCGGCGAGCTTCGGCGGGTCGCTCCTGTCCGAACTCGGCTTCCAGTGGGACCGGGTTTCGGGAGCGTCATCTGGCGTGATGCTGCAGTTAGGTGGCGTCGAGAGCCTGCCGGCGATCGACGCCGATGTCTTTTTCGTGTTGCGTCGTCGCGGCCAGTCCGCCGAGGCCCACTATCGACGCTTGAGCGAGCATCCGCTATGGCAGCGTCTGTCGGCGGTGCGCCACGGGCGTGTCTGGGAGGTCGATCCGGTTGCCTGGAGCCTGTCCGGCGGAATTCTGGGTGTTTTCGCCATTCTCGACGATCTGGACGCCTGGCTGGCGTCCGCAGGGGAGAGCTCGTGAGGGTGCGGCTGGGGTGGCTCGCGTCGGGGCTGGCGGTGGCGTTCGTGCTGAGCCTGATGGCCGGCGCGCACTGGGTGGGGCCGGTCAAGGTGTGGCATGCCCTCTGGTCACCCTCGGCCACCGATGTCGACGATCTGCTGATCCGGACAACACGCCTGACGCGTACGCTGGTGGCGCTGATCGTCGGCGCGGGGCTCGGTATGGCGGGCGGCATCATGCAGACGCTGACGCGCAATCCGCTGGCGTCTCCCGGGTTGCTGGGCATCAACGCCGGGGCGCTGTTCGTGGTGGTGCTGCTCGTCACCTTGGGTGGTGCGCTGCCGGTCTGGCTGGTCAGTGCCGGTGCCTTCGGCGGTGCCGCGCTGGCGGCGGCGGCGGTGTGGTGGATCGCCATGGGCCGTCCCGGACAGGCGGGGCCGTTGCGCCTGATTCTGGCCGGCGCGGCGCTTACCGCGCTGTTTCACGCCTTCAGTCAGGCGCTCCTGGTGGTTGACCAGCAGGGCCTGGACTCAGTGCTGTTCTGGCTGGCCGGATCGGTGTCGGCGCGGCCGCTATCGGAGGTCTGGCCGTTGATGCTGCTGTCGTTGGTGGCCCTGCTGGCGTGCTGGCCGCTGTCGGGACAGTGGAATGTGCTGGCCGCCGGAGAGTCGATCGCCGTGGGGGCAGGCGTGCGGGTGGGGAGGCTTCAGGGCGTGTCGGTGGCGCTGATCGTCGTGCTGGCCGGCGCGGCGGTGGCCATGGCGGGGAACATCGCCTTCGTCGGTTTGATCGTGCCGCACGTCGCGCGGCGGCTGACCGGACCGGATCATCGCCATTGGTTGCCCGCTGCCGCACTGGTGGGGGCGACGACGCTGCTGCTGGCGGACATCGCCGCGCGTACCCTGATCCTGCCCGGCGAGGTGCCGATCGGCGTGATGACCGCGCTGGTCGGTGCGCCGCTATTCATGGGGCTGATCAGACGTCAGGGGCACCTGAATGATTGAGACCGGCGCGTTACGAATCGGCGGTTTTTCCCGCGTATTCGTCTGGCGACCGTGGCGTCGCGTGGCGATCGCCTCGCTACTGCTGGGGCTCGCCATCGGGGCATGCCTGTCGCTCGGCAAGGTGCCGTTGGCGCCCCTTGAGCTGGCAGCGGCGCTGTCGGCGCCAGGCAGCGATCTCGGCCTGATCGTATGGCAACTGCGTCTGCCGCGCACGCTGCTGGGCGCCATGGCGGGCGGTGCGCTGGCGCTCTCCGGATGGTTGCTGCAACAGGTGGTGCGCAATCCTCTGGCGTCGCCCGATACCCTGGGCGTGACCGGCGGGGCCAGCGCCGCGGCGGTTGGTTATCTGGCCTTTCTCGCCGGTACGTTTGGCAGCGCCTGGCTGCCGTTGGCGGCGGCGAGCGGTTCGCTCACGGCAGTGGGGCTGGTGTACGCGCTGTCCTGGCAACAGGGGGTGACGCCATTGCGCCTGGTGCTGATGGGTATCGGGCTTTCCGCCATGCTGGCGGCGGTGACGATGTTCATGCTGGCGTCCAGCCCCTTGTCCACCACGCTATCGGCCTACGTCTGGCTGACCGGAAGCGTCTACGGTGGCAACTGGACCGAGGTGTCGCAACTGGCGTCGTGGTTCGTCAGCGCCTTGCTGGTGATGGTGCCGCTGACCCGTTTCGCGCTGCTCGCGCCGCTGGACGATGCGCTCGCGGTGGGCATTGGCGTACGCGTGCAACTTCTGCGGGGGGCGCTGACGCTGCTGGCCGCGGGGCTGGCCGGTATCGCGGTCGCCTGGGGCGGCGCCATCGCCTTCGTCGGGCTGGTGGCGCCACATCTGGCGAGGCGCCTGGTGCGCGGGCCGGGAGCGGCACAGATCGTCATGGCGGGCGTGATCGGCAGCGCGATGGTCGTGCTGGCGGATCTGCTGGGACGCACGCTGTTCCTGCCGCTGGATCTGCCAGCGGGCATCTTCGTGGCGGCCGTCGGCGCGCCCTTCTTTCTTGGCTTGTTGATCCGGCAGGTACGCTGACCCCATGACGACGATCGCCGCGCACGAACTCACCCTGGGCTACCAGCGTCGGACCATCTTGGACGCGTTGTCGCTGACGCTGCCGGAAGGCCGGATATCCGTGCTCGTGGGCAGCAACGGCTGCGGCAAGAGCACGCTGCTCAAGGCGCTGGCGCGCCTGCTGTTGCCGTGGCAGGGCAACGTGATTCTCGACGGACGTGACATTCAGCGGCAGCCGACCAGGGCCGTGGCGAGGCTGTTGTCGCTGTTGCCGCAGCAGCCGATGGCACCGGAGGGCATCACCGTGCGCCAGTTGGTCACTCTGGGGCGTCATCCCCATCAGAGCTGGTTGGCGCAATGGTCGGAGCAGGACGAGCGCAAGGTCGAGCAGGCGCTTACGCGCACCGAACTGAGCGAGTTTGCCGAGCGCCGGGTCGAGACGCTCTCCGGCGGCCAGCGTCAGCGGGCCTGGATCGCCATGGCGGTGGCCCAGGATACGCCCTTGATGCTGCTCGACGAGCCGACATCCTTTCTCGATCTCGCTCATCAGATGGAGGTGCTGGAGTTGCTTGCGAGCCTCAACCGCGAGTCGGGCAAGACCATCGTCATGGTGCTTCACGATCTCAACCTGGCCTGTCGCTACGCCGATCATATCGTGGCGCTGCGCGATGGCCGGATCCACGCGCAGGGCACGCCCCACGAAGTGATCACCCGCCAGCGGGTCAAGGAGATCTTCCAGCTCGATTGCCAGGTGATCGACGATCCCTATTTCCATACGCCGCTGTGCATTCCGTTCGCCAGGCGGGAGGGGAGATGAGCGAAGCGTCCCGCACCCACGGTTTCGATCCTGCGCACTGGCACTACCTGGCAGGCGCGCTGCGCTTGACGTCGGCCGAACGGGCGGACTCGCGCTCGCTGGACGTCGCCGATTTTCTCGATCCCAGGCGCTGTCGCGAACTGCTCGATCATCTGGGGCCGGTGATGGGGTCCCCCGAGCGGCGCACGACGGCATCGCTGCTGTCGAAACGTCTGGGCTTCCTGCTTACCGGCGCACCGCTGTACGCCCTGTCGATTTGCGATCGCAGGCTCGATCTCTCCGCCGCCAATTGCGTCATTGAATACGCCCACGACGACGGCGTATGGACTTCGTCGTTGCCGCTGCGGAGGCTGGAGAGCGAGGCGTTGGCGGCCTCGCGACGCCACAGCGCCCGCAGCGAGATCCTGCATGTGCTGTTCGCGCAGACGATCGTCCCGCTGTGGCGCACGCTTCGCGAAGTGGGTGGCGTGCCGGAACGTATCCTGTGGGAAAACCTGGCGGTCAGGGTCTATTCGCTCTACGAACGCCGGCTGAGCGGCCTCGGGGATGCGCGCGCGAGACAGCGCCGAGAGGCGGATTATGACTTCCTGCTCACCGCCGAGCCGTCGCTTTTCGGACTCGATTTCAATCCCCTGGCGCGATTCTTCCACCCGCACACCCCATCGGAAGAGGACGGTTCGGTCCGCTTTCGCCGGACCTGTTGCCTCTATTTCAAGGCCACCTGTCCACGGGAATACTGTCAGGCGTGCCCGCTGCTCAAGCCGCGAAAGCTTGCATGAACCACCGACTCGAATCTCGCCCGGAGTCGCGGCGGGCCCGCCGGGGGAGAGTATGCTAGGCTGCGCGGCTTACTACACCGGCCCGAAGCCGCCGGCAGCGCGTCACACCGGCCCGCAGCCACCGGCAGCGCGTCACACCGGCCCGCAGCCACCGGCAGCGCGTCACGCCGGCCCGGAGCCGCCGGCAGTGCGTTATACACCGGCCCGAAGCCGCCGGCAGCGCGCCAGAAGGCATACCAGTCAGGAGAAGCATGATGAAGGTCGTCCACGTCAAGAATCCCGAGACTCGCGAAGCCTGTCTCGCCAAGCTGTGCGCCAGCGTCTACGGCCAGGAGGCGGGGCTGGCGCCGCTGGTGACGTTCGCCGGCACCCAGGGCGTGCTGTTCGAGCAGGAGGCGGCGCGGCTGTTCGCGCTGACTGAAGATGACGGCACCATCCTGTGTCTGGCGCTGATCTCGTCCGATGTCGACGGCGGGACCATGGAAGTGGGCATGCTGTCGACCCCCGAGGGCAAGGGCGATACCCGGCACAGCCGGCACCTGGTCAAGACCCTGGCGGAGAAGGCGCCGCTACGGGTGACGGCCGCCGACGAGGCGGGCGAGGCGTTCTTCCGACGCTGCGGCATCGAGCGCTGGGTCGACGGTGACGGTGGCCTGCGCGTCGGTCTGGGCCCGCTCCACCCGGCGCCGGTGAATGGAGTGCTGCCCAGCGTGGTGCGCTTCAATGGCGACGGTATCGTACGCACCTTCAAGCAGGAACCCGAGACCTTCGAGGCCTACAAGTCACGCTTCGTCGCTGCCCTGGAGCGCTACTCCAACATCGCGTGACGCCGGCCGACCCTGACGCGACCCGGCCCCTCGACTTGACCCGCTCCAGGAATGGCGCTTGGATGACAGACCGAGAGTCATCAGCCCAACAAGGAAACGTCATGGCCAAGCGCATTCAGTTCGCCCGTACCGGCGGCCCGGAAGTCCTCGAGACCGTCGAGGTCGAGCCGTCCGAACCCAAGGCGGGAGAAGTCAGGGTCAAGAACCACGCCATCGGTCTCAACTTCATCGATATCTATTTCCGCACCGGGCTCTACCCGGCGCCGGCCATGCCGTCCGGGCTGGGGACCGAGGGTGCCGGGGTCATCGACACCGTCGGCGAGGGCGTGACCCATCTCGAAGTGGGGGATCGTGTCGCCTACGCCCAGGGCCCTCTTGGCGCCTATTCGCAGTACCACGTGCTGCCGGCGGACAAGGTCGTCCAGCTGCCGGAGGACATTCCCTTCGAGACCGCCGCCGCCGCCATGCTCAAGGGGCTGACCACCCAGTATCTGCTGCGCCAGACGTTCCCGCTGGAAGGTGGCGAGACCATTCTGTTCCACGCCGCTGCCGGCGGGGTCGGGTCGATCGCCTGTCAGTGGGCGAAGGCGCTGGGCGTCAAGGTGATCGGCACCGTCGGTTCTGCCGAGAAGGCCGAATTGGCGATGAACAATGGTGCCTGGGCGACGATCAACTACCGCGAGGAGAACGTGGTCGAACGCGTTCGCGAGCTGACCGACGGCGCCATGGTGCCGGTGGTGTACGACTCCGTCGGCAAGGACACCTGGACCACGTCGCTGGACTGCCTGGCGCCCAGGGGGCTGATGGTCAGCTTCGGCAACGCTTCCGGCGCCGTCGAGGGCGTCAACGTGGGCATCCTCAACCAGAAGGGGTCGCTCTACCTGACCCGCCCCAGCCTCAACGGCTACGCCGACACGCGCGAACGCTTCGAAGAGATGTGTCTCGACCTTTTCGACATGCTCGAGAGCGGCAAGGTCAAAATCGACATCGCCCAGCGCTTCACGCTGGACGAGGCCGGCAAGGCGCAGGAGGCGCTGGCGTCGCGTCGCACCACGGGGTCGACGATTCTGATTCCGTGAAGTCCGCGAGCTTTGTCGTATGATACCGAAGCCGACGCCGCGATCACGCGGCGTCGGCTTTTTCGGTCCGGGTGGAGTTCGTTCGCACAAGGAGTGTGTCGATGCAGGATGCATACTGGGTCTTCCTCGTACTGGCGTTGACGCTGGCGGCCTTCGTCTGGGGCCGGTTCCGCTACGATCTGGTCGCCATGGCGGCGCTGCTGGCCTGCGTGCTGCTGGGCGTCGTCCCGGCGGACGAGGCGTTCTCCGGCTTCGGCCATCCTGCAATCATCACGGTGGCGGCGGTACTCGTGCTCAGCCGCGGCTTCGAGCACTCCGGCGTCGTCGACTGGATCGCGGAGAAGACCCTCAAGGCGGGGAGCCAGCCGATCTGGCAGCTGGCGGTGCTGACCACCACGGTCATCCTGCTCTCCGCCGTCATGAACAACGTGGGCGCGCTGGCGCTGTTGCTGCCGGTGGCGGTTCGCGTCGCCCGCGAGCACGGCACCTCGCCATCGCTGCTGTTGATGCCGCTGGCATTCGGCTCGCTGCTGGGCGGCCTGATCACGCTGATCGGCACGCCGCCGAACATCATCATCAGCGCCTTCCGTGCCAGCCAGGGGGAGGGCGCCTTTCGAATGTTCGATTTCGCCCCCGTGGGCGGTGGTGTCGCGCTGGCCGGCTTGGCGTTCATGGTGCTGCTGGGCTGGCGCCTGACGCCGCGACGGCAAGGGCAGGCGTCCGCCGACGAGCTGTTCGAGACCTCCGCCTACCTCAGCGAACTGACGGTCGGGGAAGCGTCCAAGGCGGCAGGCTGGACGCTACGACAGCTGCGTGAGGTGTGCGACGAGCCGGTACCGGTCCTCGGCGTCGTGCGGGACGGTAAACGGCTACCCGGCAGCCGTTTCTTCGGCACCCTGCAGGCCGGCGACATCGTGCTGCTCGAAGCGGACCCCGACGATCTCAGGCAACTGGAGGACAAGGCGGGGCTGACCATCGGTGCCCATGAGCGGGACGCCGACGGCTCCGAATCCACCGAGGCGCCTAAGCTGGATACGGAAGATCTGCAACTGGTCGAGGCCGTGGTGCGCACCGATTCGATGATGACGCGGCGAACGGTGACGCAACTGCGCCTGCTCGACCAGCATGGGCTGCATCTGGTCGCGGTGTCGAGGGATGGGACGCGACTGAAGCAGCGGCTGCGGGAGGTGCGCTTCCAACCGGGAGACGTGCTGCTGCTGCAGGGTGGCGAGAACGGGCTCAGCGACAGCCTGGCGGCGCTGGGATGCCTGCCGCTGGCCAGCCGCAAGCTGTCGTTGGGGCAGCCGCGCCAACTGCTGCTGTCGGTCGCGATCTTCGCGGTGGCGATCGGAGCGATGATGTTCGACCTGCTGCCGGCGGCGGTCGCGCTGTCGCTGGCGGCACTGGTCACGCTGGTGCTGGGCGTACTGCCGCTGCGAGAGGGCTACGACGCCATCGAGGGGCCGGTGATCGTGCTGCTGGCGGCGATGTTGCCGGTGGGAACGGCGCTGGAGACCAGTGGCGGAGCCCAGATGGTGGCGGACGGGATGATGGCGCTGGGGAGCGGCTGGCCGCCGGTGGTCACGCTGGTGGCGCTGTTCGCGATCACGCTGCTGCTCTCCAACGTGATCAACAACGCCGCCGCGGCACTGCTGATGGCGCCGATCGCCGCCAGTCTCGCCAGTGGCCTCGATGTCTCCCTCGACCCGTTCCTGATGGCGGTGGCTGTCAGTGCGTCTTGCGCCTTCCTGACGCCGATCGGCCACCAGTCGAACACGCTGGTCATGGGCCCTGGCGGTTATCACTTCCGGGACTACTGGAAGCTCGGGCTGCCGCTGTCGCTGGTCGTCATGGTAACGGCAATTCCCTTGATTTTGCTCATTTGGCCGCTATCGTGAGCCGATCATCGTTTATGATTGTCGGATTCAAGCAGTACGCCATGTTCAGATGACATCAGGTTTCCGAGTGATGACGACCGATTCCACCGACACCATGCCGGGATTTCCCAGACGGTGTCTGTCTCGAAAGGGGCTTTTTGCCGCCGCGGTGACTTCGATCTTGCTGGCGGGCTGCGCGACGAATCAGCATCCGCCGGGATGGAGTCCCCCTCCATCCGGTCAGCCCGCCTCGACCGCGGCCAGCGCCAACCCGGGCTCGAAATCCAGTGCCAAGTCCCATAAGAAGGCGGGGGACGACCAACCCGGCGCGGTCTCGAGTGACGAGCAGGCTCGCGGGGCTCGACCGAGCGGGAAGAAGCGCCTGGGCGAAGCGACCTTCTATGCGTCCTACTTCGAAGGACGGCTGACGGCCAGTGGCGAGCCCTACGACAGCCAGGCGATGACGGCGGCCCACAAGACGTTGCCCTTCGGTACCCGGGTGAAGGTTACCGCGCTGGATTCCGGCGAAAGCACGGTGGTGCGCATCAACGATCGCGGCCCCTTCGTCGATGGCCGCATCATCGACCTCTCCCGAAGGGCGGCGGAGCAGCTCGGCATGGTCCACGAGGGCGCCGCCGACGTCCAACTGCAGGTGCTGGAGCAGTAGCTGCCAAACGATGACCAGACCAAGACGGTGATCAGACCAAGACGGTGATCAGACGAAGAAGCCCCCGTTCAGAACGGGGGCTTCTTCATCTTGCCGACAACGCTGGCCGGGCGCCGCTAGGCGGTGGCCTCGTTCTCGATCTCCGACGTCTCTTGCGCTTCCCGACGCGTGACGAAGGCATCGAAGGCGAAGTCGTCCACCGTCAGCATCTCCAGGACTTCCGCCTCGTGGGCGCGCATGAAGGCGGCATCCTCGTCGTTCAGCAGGCCGGTTTCGTGAGCGGCATCGATCCACTGCTCGGGGTGCAACGCGACCTCCGGCAGCGCTTTCTTGACCCGCGCCTTGTTGAGCGTGCGATAGATCGTCTCGGCCCGTTCGGCATTGGCCAGCAGGGCGTTGTAGCGCGCCAGCGCGTTCTCCTTCTGACCCTCCTCCCAGCTGTCCCAGGTATTGCTCGTCAGCTTGTGGCGCAGCGCGCTGTCCGTGGAGATCGCTCTGGCGATCTCCCGTGTCAGCGTGTCCTGCGGCTTGTGCCAGCGGCGCCCCAGAGGCTGGGTGACGAACGCCAGCGTATTGCCCAAGGCCCGGTTGGGCAGGTTGTCGAACAGATCGACCAGCGCCTGCTCGGCACGGTTCAGCAACAACCGACAGCTGTAGTGGAACAGCGCCGCCTCGTTGTCGACGCGATCGGTTTCGTGCCACTGCTTGAGCACCATCGACAGCAGATAGAGATTGGAGAGCACGTCGCCGAGACGCGCCGAGATCATCTCGCGCTGCTTGAGCTTGGAGCCGAGGCTGGCCATGGCGGCGTCGGCGCACAGGCTGAAGGCGGAAGAGAGCCGCGCGGCATCCTGTGCGTAGGGCGCCGCGATGGCATCGAACGGGACGTTCGGCTTGCCGAGACCCAGTGCCTGGGTGAAGGCGCGTGCGCCGTTGCCGAAGATCAGCCCGATATGGCGGAAGAACAGCCGATCGAAGGCCTCGAAATCGTTGGCATCCTTGGCCGCCAGCTCCTCGAGGACGTAAGGATGGCAGCGGATCGCACCCTGACCGAAGATCATCAGGTTGCGGGTCATGATATTGGCGCCCTCGACGGTGATCGACACCGGGTTGGCGCTGTAGCCGATGCCGAGATAGTTGCGCGGGCCCAGCGTTACCGTGCGTCCGCCGTGGACATCCATGGCATCGGCCAGCACGTCGCGCTGGAACTCGGTCAACTGGCTCTTGAGAATCGCCGACGGTACCGCCGGCTTGACGCCGTGATCGATGGTGTTGGCGGTCTGCATCACGGCGGCCTGGGAGATGTAGGCCTTGGCGGCGATGCGCGCCAGCGGCTCCTGCACGCCCTCCATGTCCGCCACGGCGATGTTGAACTGGCGGCGAATGCGGGTGAAGCCGCCGCTCCAGCCCACCGCATAGCGCCCGATGCCCGCGGCACCGGAAGGCAGGGTGATGCAGCGGCCCACCGAGAGGCACTCCACCAGCATGCGCCAGCCCTGACCGGCCATGTCGAGCCCGCCAATCAGGTAATCGAGGGGGATGAACACCTCCTTGCCGCGGATCGGACCGTTCATGAACGGGCTGCCGATCGGATGGTGGCGGCGGCCGATCTCCATGCCTTCGGTGTCACGCGGGATCAGCGCACAGCTGATGCCGATGTCGCTCTCGCCGCGCTCCAGCAGATTGTCCGGGTCGAACATGCGGAAGGCCAGGCCGACCACGGTGGCGATCGGCGCCAGGGTGATCCAGCGTTTCTCAAAGGTCAGCTTCATCCCCAGGACCTCCTTGCCGTCATGCATGCCGCGGCAGACGATGCCGACATCCGGGATGGAGGTGGCGTCACTGCCGGCGCGGGGGCCGGTCAGCGCGAAGCAGGGGATGTCGCGGCCGTCGGCGAGGCGCGGCAGGTAGTGATCCTTCTGCGCCTCGGTACCGTATTTCAGCAGCAACTCGCCCGGGCCGAGCGAGTTGGGCACGCCGACGGTGCTCATCAGGGTTTCGTTGAACGCGAGCTTCTGCAGCACGGCGGACTGCGCCTTGGCTGAGAATCCCAGGCCGCCGTAGGCCTTGGGGATGATCATGCCGAAGAAGCGCTCCTTCTTCAGGTACTCCCACAGCGCCTCCGGCATGTCGGCACGCTCGCGGGCGATCTCCCAGGCGTTGCACATGCCCGCGGCGACGGAGCATTGATGGTCGACGAAGGCCTGCTCCTCCTCGCTCAGCCCGGCATTGTCGAAGTCGAGCAGGCGCTGCCAGTCGGGACGGCCGCTGAACAGCTCGCCGTCCCAGGCGACGGTGCCGGCATCGAGCGCGACTCGCTCGGTCTCGGAGACCCGCGGGGCGATCTTCTTGAACAGCGCGAACAGGCGCGGCGACAGCCACAGCCGACGAATCGGCTTGAGGCCGCAGACGGCGACGCCGATCGCCGCGATCAACAGCAGCGTACCGGCGACGCCGGCGTCCAGCGCCAGCCCGATGACACCCAACACGGCGAGTACGGCCAGTGCCGCGAGTGCGCCGGCTTCGCGACGCATGACGACCAGACAGCCGATGACGGCCAGGACGATGAGCAGCAGTGTGATCATGACGAGCTCCGAGAGGGAAAACGAAGAATTCAGACGAGCGTTTGAATTTGGTTTTCAGACTAGCGGATCCCACGCCGGCTGACTAGGCCGACGTGCTTATCCTTTGGGCTAGAGCCGCGAGCTACGAGCTATGAGCTACGAGCTAAGAGCTAAGAGCTAAGAGCCACGAGCGACGAGAAGGACTTGCGGGCCGGAGCCCGAAGCCCGAAGCTTACGCCTCGCTGGCACGTCCCGCGCCGATCTGTCTTGGCCGCAGGCGGCGGTGAAGCCTGTCGAGGTAAAGATAGACCACCGGGGTGGTGTAGAGCGTCAGGATCTGGCTGACGATCAGCCCGCCGATGATGGTGATCCCCAGTGGCGCGCGCAGGCCGGCATTCTCGTCGGTGCCGAGCAGCAGCGGCAGCGCGCCGAGCAGGGCGGCGAGGGTGGTCATCATGATCGGCCGGAAGCGGACCAGCGCGGCGTGGCGAATCGCGTCCTGCGGCGTCATGCCCTGGTCGCGTTCGCAGACGACGGCGAAGTCCACCAGCATGATCGCGTTCTTCTTGACCACGCCGATCAGCAGGATGATGCCGATCAGCGCGATCAGGGTGAACGGCGTGTCCAGCGCCATCAGCGCCAGCAGGGCGCCGACCCCGGCGGAGGGCAGCGTCGACAGGATGGTCAGTGGATGGATGTAGCTCTCGTAGAGAATGCCCAGCACCAGGTAGACCGTCACCAGCGCGGCGAGGATCAGCCATGGCATCGCTTCGATACCGCTCTGGAAGGTGCCGGCGCTGCCCTCGAAGTCGACCTGGACGGCGGTGGGCGGGTGAAGCTCGTCCACGGCCTGGCGAATGCGTGCGGTCGCTTCTCCCAGCGACACGCCCTCCTCCAGGTTGAACGAGACCGTCGAGGCGGCGAACTGCCCCTGGTGATTGACCGTTACCGGCGTGGTGCTGCGCTCGACGTGACTGAACGCCGAGATCGGGATCATCTCGCCGTCGCTGGCGCTGACCTGGAGGTCGCCGATGGCATCGGGGGCCTGGCGGTAGGGGGCATCGACTTCCATCACCACGTAGCGCTGTTCGTCGGCATCGTAGAGGCTCACCACCTTGCTCTGGGCGAAGGCGTTGCCCAGCGCGGTGTCGATGGTGCTCATGTCCACGCCGAGACGCGAGGCGGTGTCCCGATCCACGACCAGCCTGGCGGCCAGGCCGTCGCCGCGGTTGTCGCTATCGACCCCGGTGATGCCGTCGACCTGCTGCATCGCCTGCTGGACCTTCCTGGACCACTCGTCCAGCAGATCGAGATCGTCGCTCTTGAGCGTGATCTCGTACTGGGAGGCGCTGCTGGAGCGTCCGCCGATGCGGATATCCTGCAGCGGAAACATGAAGGTGCTGACCCCGGTCAGGCCCTGCAGGCTGGCCATCAGGCGATTGCCGATCGCCTGGGTAGAGCCCTGGCGGTCGGCCTTGAGAGTGATGAACAGCGTGGCCGAGGAGCCGCCGCGGCCCGGGCCGCCGCTCCCCATGAACCCCAGCACGCTGTCGACGGCGGGGTCGGCCTGCAGCCGCTCGCGCACCTGGCCGAGCTTGTCCGAGACGGCGTCGAACGACAGTGCCTGATCGCCGCGCATGGTGCCGAGCAGGCGCCCGGTGTCCTGATCCGGGATGAACCCCTTGTCGACGGCGGCGTAGAGATAACCGTTGAGCACGATCACGGCGACCAGCGACAGCAGCGTCAACCGGCGATGCTTCAGCGCGATATCCAGGGTCGTGGCGTAGCCGCGCACGAAGGCGTTGCCGGTCGCGGTCAAGAACCGCTCCCAGCGGGGCTGTCGCTGGCGTTCCGGGTGCGGTTTCAGCCAGCGGGCGCACAGCATCGGCGTCAGCGTCAGCGACACCAGCAACGACACCCCGATGGCCAGCGACAGCGTCACTGCGAACTCGTGGAACATTCGCCCGATGAAGCCGCCAAGCAGCAGCAGCGGGATGAACACTGCCACCAGCGACACGCTCATCGCGGTGACCGTGAAGCCGACTTCCCTGGCGCCGAGCAGCGCGGCCTTGAATGGCTTGACGCCCTGCTCGATGTGCCGCGCGATGTTCTCCACCACCACGATGGCGTCGTCGACCAGGAAGCCGATCGAGACGATCAGCGCCATCAGCGACAGGGTGTCCAGCGAGAAGTCGAACACCCACATCATCGCGAAGGTGCCGATCAGCGACACCGGAATCGCGACACTGGGGATGATGGTGGCGCGGGCATTGCGCAGGAACAGGAACACCACCAGCACCACCAGCACGACGGCCAGCAGCAGTGTCAGCTGGGTCTCGTGCAGAGATGCCTGGATGCCGGGTGCGCGGTCGAGCTGCACGCTGAGGTTGACGTTCCGGGGCAGCAGGCTGCGCACCTCCTCGAGCCGTTCCCTGACGCCGGCGATGGTGTCGATGATGTTGGCGCCGCTGGCACTGCTGATCACCAGCAGGACGGCGGGAAGATCGTTCTGGAAGCCGACGTTGTAGCGATCTTCCACGCCGTCGACGATCCTGGCCACGTCGCCGAGGCGCATCAGCGAGCCGTCGTCCCCCTTGGCGATCACGATCTGGCTATAGTCGCTCGCCTTCAGCAGTTGGGAGTCGCTCTGGACCTCCCAGCGATGCTCGACGGTCTGCACGAATCCGGTTGGCGACTGCGTCGTGGCCGCGCGCAGGGCACCGGCCACGGCGTCCAGTGCGATACCGGCGTGGTTGAGCTTGCGCGGGTCGATCGACACCCTCACCGCCGGTGAGGAGCTGCCGCCGACATTGACGTCGCCGACGCCGGGCACCTGGGCGATGGGCGGTGCGATCTTGCTGTCGGCGAGGCGATAGAGCTCGCTGGTGGGGAGGGTGTCGGAGGTCAGCGACAGGATCATCACCGGCGCCGAGGCCGGGTTGAGCTTGCGATAGTGCGGCCGGCTGGTCATGGCGCTGGGGAGCAGCGGCTGGGCGTCGTTGATGGCGGCCTGGACCTCCTGGGCGGCCACGTTGATCTCCTTGTCGAGATCGAACTGGATGATCACGCTGGTGGAGCCGTCGGAGCTCGACGAGGTCATCTGGGTGATCCCGGGAATGCGACCCAGCGAACGCTCCAGCGGCGTCGCTACCGTCGATGCCATGGTTTCCGGATTGGCCCCGCTCAGGCTCGCCGAGACCAGAATGGTCGGGAACGACACGTTGGGCAGCGGTGCCACCGGCAGCCGCTCGTAGGCGAGCGAGCCCAGCAGCACGATGGCCAGCGCCAGCAGGATGGTGGCCACGGGTCGGCGTACGAAGGGGGCCGACAGGCTCACGGCGATGCTCCGTCTGGGGTCTCTCCATCACCACGCTCTTCATCACGACCCCGTGCATCGCGTTCGTCGTGCTCATCGTCGTGGCGCCGGGTCCGGCCGAAGCGTACCGCGAGGCGGTCGAAGAACAGGTAGATCACCGGCGTGGTGAACAGCGTCAGCAACTGGCTGAACAGCAGCCCGCCGACCATGGTGACCCCCAGCGGCTGGCGGAGCTCGGCGCCGTAGCCGCTGGCGAACATCAGCGGCATGGCGCCGAGCAGCGCGGCGAAGGTGGTCATCATGATCGGCCGGAAGCGCAGCAGCGCCGCGGTATGGATCGCCTTCTCCGCCGACATGCCGCGCTCGCGCTGCGCCTCCAGCGCGAAGTCGATCATCATGATCGCGTTCTTCTTGACGATGCCGATCAGCAGGATGATGCCGATGACCGCCACCAGGCCGAGCGAATAACCGCCGATCTGCAGCGCCAGCAAGGCGCCGATGGCGGCGGATGGCAGCGTCGACAGGATCGTCAGCGGGTGAATGTAGCTCTCGTAGAGCACCCCCAGCACGATGTACATGGTGACGATGGCGGCCAGGATCAGCCACAGGGTGTCGCCGGTGGAGTCGGTGTACGCCAGCGCGGAGCCGCGATAGGTGAGCGTGGTCTGGTCGCTGAGGGTGTCGGCCGCCGCCCGGTCGACCGCCTCGAAGGCCTCCGACAGCGAGTGGCCGTCGGCGACGGCGAACGACATCAGCGCCGAGGGGAACTGGTTCTGGCGTTGCAGCGAGAGCGGGGTGGTGCGCTCGGTCAGGGTCACCAGGGTCGACAGCGGCACCAGCTCATCGTCGTCGTTGGCGACGTAGAGACGCGACAGCGCCTGCGGTCCGTCGCTATCGGTGGCGTTGGCGGCAAGCACCACCCGGTACTGGCTGGCCTGGGTGAAGATGGTCGAGATCAGGCGCTGGCCGAAGGCGTCGTAGAGTGCGTCGTCGATATCGGCGACGCTGATCCCGAGCCGGCCGGCGCGGCCGCGGTCGATGGTCACCTCGAGCTTGCGCCCTTCGTTCTGGACGTCGCTGCTGACGCTGGCGATGGCGGGAGAGCGTCCGAGAGCCGCGAGCAGCCTGGCGGCGTCGTCGTTCAGCGCCGCGCGGTCGCCCTGGGTCAGGGCGAACTGATAGGGATAGCGACTGATGGTGTCTTCCAGCGTCAGATCCTGCACCGGCTGCAGTGACAGGGTCAGCCCGGGAATGTCGCGGCTCTCGTTGCGCAGCCGTGCCAGTACGCCGTCCAGGTCGTCACGTTCGCCCAGCGGCTTGAGGTTGATCGAGAGGCGGCCGCTGTTGAGCGTGGTGTTGGTGCCGTCGATGCCGACGCTGGACGAGACGCTCTCGACGGCGGGATCCTTCAGCAGGCGGTCGACCAGTCGCTGCTGGCGCGCCGACATCGCCTCGAACGAGGTCGACTGGGTCGCAGTGGTGATGCCGCGGATGACGCCGGTGTCCTGCACCGGGAACAGCCCCTTGGGCGTGGCGATGAACAGCAGGGCGGTGACGCCCAGGGTGGCGACCGCCACCAGCAGCGTCAGCGTCTGATGGCCGAGCACCCAGTTCAGCGCGTGTTCGTAACCACGGGTGAGGCGACCGAACAAGCCTTGACGGCTGCGCACCATGGCTTCGTCGTCCATCTCTTCGCCACCGCTGCCGGCGGCTTCCGGACGCTGCTTCAGCCAGCGCGCGCAGAGCATCGGCGTCAGCGTCAGCGAGACGAAGGCGGAGATCAGGATCGAGATCGCCAGGGTCAGCGCGAATTCGCGGAACAGCACGCCGACCACGCCACTCATGAACACCAGCGGTATCAGCACGGCCAGCAGCGAGACCGTCAGCGAGAGGATGGTGAAGGCGATCTGGCGCGAGCCCTTGAGCGCGGCAGCCAGCGGCTTTTCGCCCTTCTCCACGTAGCGGGTGATGTTCTCCAGCACCACGATGGCGTCGTCGATGACGAAGCCGGTGGCGATGGTCAAGGCCATCAGGGTCAGGTTGTTGAGGCTGAATCCCGCCAGGTACATCGCGCCGAAGGTACCCACCAGCGACAGCGGCACCGCCAGGCTGGGGATCAGCGTGGCCGGAAGGTTGCGCAGGAACAGGAAGGTCACCATCACCACCAGCCCGATGGCGAGCATCAGTTCGAACTGCACGTCCTCCACCGCGGCGCGAATGGTGGTGGTGCGATCGGTGAGTATCCTGACGTCGACATTGGCCGGCAGCGTGTTCTCCAGCGCCGGCAGGCCCCGCTTGATGCTGTCGGCCACGCCGACCACGTTGGCGCCGGGCTGGCGCAGCACGTCGATCAGGATCGCGCCCTCGCGATCGGCCCAGGCCGAGAGGTAGGCGTTCTCGGAACCGTCCTCGACCTTGGCCACGTCCGACAGCCGCAGCACCGAACCACCGTCGTTCTTGAGGATCAGGTCGCGGTAACCGCTCGCCGACAGCAGTTGATCGTTGGCATCGATGCTGTAGGCGCGGTAGGGCCCATAGAGCGTGCCCTTGGCCCGGTTGACGTTGGCGGCATCGACGGCGCTGCGCACCGCGGCGAGATCGAGCCCGTAGGCGGCGAGCTGGCGCGAGTCGACGGTGATGCGCACGGCGGGCTGGTGGCCGCCGGCCAGCTTGACCTGTCCCACGCCGCTGATCTGGGCGATCTTCTGCGCCATGCGGGTGTCGACCAGGTCGTAGACCTTCGTCAGCGGCAAGGTGTCCGAGCTGACCGCCAGGGTCATGATCGGCGTATCCGCCGGGTTGACCTTGCTGTAGCTGGGCGGGCGGGGCAGGTCGTCGGGCAGCAGTGTCTCGGCCTGGCTCAGGGCCGCCTGGACCTCCTGCTCGGCGACGCCCAGGTCGGAGTCGAGCGAGAAGCGCAGCGTGATCAGCGACGCGCCGCCGGTGCTGGTCGAACTCATGTCCTCCAGCCCCGAGATCTCGCCCAGTTCGTCCTCCAGCGGGGAGGTGACGTGAGAGAGCATCACGTCGGGACCGGCACCGGGATAGAGCGTGGTGACCTGGATGGTGGGGAAGTCCACCTCCGGCAGCGACGAGATCGTCAGCAACCGATAGGCCATGGCGCCGGCGATCAGGATCGCCAGCATCACCAGCGAGGTGGCGACCGGTCGCAGGATGAACAGGCGAGACGGATTCATGATGCGCGGCCGTCACCGTCGTCGGTACCGGCAGCGGGATCCGCCACCTCGTCACTCGACTCTCCCGGCAGCGCATCGCTGACCACGCGGACCTTGGCACCCTCGCGCAGGCTGTCGACGCCGTCCACCACCACCCGTTCCCCCGCTTCGACACCGGACGACAGCGCGCTCTGCGAGTTCTGGGTCGCGGCCAGCGTGACGTCGCGCCGGGTCACGGTACCGTCTTCCTTCACCACGTAGATGTAGTTGCCTTCCTGGCCGGTCTGTACCGCCGGCTCGGGGACGATCACCTGGTCGCGGAGGATCTGCGAGACCAGGCTGACGTCGACGTAGGCGTTGGGATAGAGCCCGCCGGTGGGGTTGTCGAGGGTGGCGCGCAGGCGGATCGTACCGGTGGCGCTATTGATGTTGCTGTCGATGCTGCTCAACCGGCCGGAGTAGGTTTCGCCGTCGGTGCCGGTCACGCTCACCGTGGGATGGTCGCCGGCGACCAGACGGCCACGGACGATATCGACATAGCGGCTGGGCAGCGAAAAGATCACCGAGATCGGGTCCAGTTGGGTGATGGTGACGATCGGATCGTCGTCGCCGAGCTGGACGATGTTGCCGGGATCCACGTTGCGAATCCCCGCCACGCCGGTGATCGGTGCGGTGATATCGGTGTAGTCGAGCTGGACCTGGGCGCTCTTGACGCTGGCCTGGTCGCTGGCCACCGTGCCCTGGTACTGGCGCACCAGCTGGCGCTGCTGTTCCAGCTCCTGGCGCGACACATAGTTGGTCTCGATCAGCTTTTCGTAGCGGGCCAGATCTTCCCTTGCCGATGCCAGTTGGGCCTGGTCCTGGGCCAGTTGTCCCTTGGCCTGGTCCAGCTGTGCCTGGTAATCCCTCGGATCGATCCGGGCGATCCGCTGGCCTTTCTGGACCGTTTGCCCCTCCTCGAAATCGACCGAAATCAGCTCGCCTTCCACCCGCGGCCGCACGGCGACGCTTTGCAGCGGTCGCACCGTGCCCAGCGCGGTCAGCTCGATCGGCAGGTCCCCGCGGCTGGCGGCCACGGCGGAGATGGCCGTGGCCGGCATGCCGCCGGCGCTGGGCTGTTGCGGGGATCCGTCGTTGCCCTCTGGCTCGCCGTTGTTGCCGAGAAAATAGTAGGCGACGCTGGCCGCGACGAGGATCAGCAGCAACCACCACAGCCAGCGTGGCGGCCGGCGGGGGCGAGACGACGTGGAGGAGGATGACATGACGAAAGACGTTCCTTGTACGGACTTTGTGACGTGCGCGCTACACGGCTCGAACGAGCTGGGGGTCGGACTAGCGTAAAGCCGATCCCAGTGTAACGGAACACTGTTCGGACAATGCGCAATTAGCGCGTAAATCCTCCCGGGGAGGTGTTCGGGTATCCGGAGCGACCGCGAGGGTCCGTGCCGATGGCGGATTGGGAGGACGGCAGACGGCAAAATGCCCGGCTCGACCGGCCGGGCATGGAAGGGAGGCGATGGCGTCCCGTGGACGTCAGGCGGATCTGGCAGGCGCCTGGCGAGCCGGCGCGCCGTCGGCGACGTAGTAGGGCGCCTCCGAGGCCGGTAGCGGCTCGTGCCCGCGCACGCGGTCGGCGAGCTTCTCGGCGATCATGATGGTGGTGGCGTTGAGATTGCCGGTCACGATCTGGGGCATGATCGAGGCGTCGATCACGCGCAGCCCCTCGATGCCGTGAACGCGACCCTCGCCGTCGACCACGGCATCGTCGTCGCTGCCCATGCGGCAGGTGCCGCAGGGGTGGTAGGCCGTTTCGGCGTGCAGTCGGACGAAGGCGTCGAGCTCCTCGTCCGACTGCACATCCGGTCCCGGCGAGATCTCCCGGCCACGGTAGGCATCCATCGCCGGCTGGTTGATGATCTCGCGGGTCAGGCGGATCGCGGCGCGGAACTCTTCCCAGTCGCGCTCGGTGGCCATGTAGTTGAACAGGATGCTGGGCGCGCTGCGCGGATTCCTGTCGCGCAGTTGCACCCGCCCACGGCTCTCGGACCGCATCGAGCCGACATGGGCCTGGAAGCCGTGGGCCTGGACCGCGCTCTTGCCGTTGTAGCTGATCGCGATCGGCAGGAAGTGATACTGCAGGTTGGGCCACGCCTCGCTGTCGTCGCTGCGGATGAACCCGCCGGCCTCGAACTGGTTGCTGGCGCCGATGCCCTTGCCCAGGAACATCCACTCCGCGCCGATCTTGGGCTGGTTGTACCACTTGAGTGCCGGATAGAGCGACACCGGCTGCTTGCACTCGTACTGGATGTACATCTCCAGGTGGTCCTGCAGATTCTCGCCGACGCCCTTGAGCGGATGCACGACGGGAATGCCGAGTTTTTCCAGCAGTTCCGGATTGCCGACGCCGGAGCGCTGCAGGATCTGCGGCGAGGCGATCGCGCCACCGCACAGCAGCACCTCGCGGCGGGCCAGGGCCTGGCGCGGCTGGCTCTTGTGCAGGTAGTTGACGCCGACGGCGCGCTGATCCTCGAACAGGATGCGGTCCGTGGTGGCGTGGGTGACGATGGTCAGGTTCTCGCGCTGCTTGGCGATGTCCAGATAACCGCGTGCGGTGGAAGAGCGGCGACCGTTGGGGGTCGTCGAGCGGTCCATGGGACCGAAGCCTTCCTGCTGGTAGCCGTTGAGATCCTCGGTGCGTGGATAGCCCGCCTCGACTCCCGCTTCGATGAATGCCTGGTAGAGCGGGTTGTTGCCGGCTTTCGGGGTCGCCACGCTCAGCGGTCCGTCGCCGCCGTGATAGTCGTTGGGGCCGATATCGCGGCTTTCCGCCTTGCGGTAGTAGGGCAGGCAGTCACTGTAGCGCCAATCTTCCAGGCCCGGCTGCCTGGCCCAGTTGTCCAGGTCCAGGGCGTTGCCGCGGATGTAGCACATGCCGTTGATCAGCGACGAGCCGCCCAGGCCCTTGCCGCGCCCGCACTCCATGCGGCGGTCGTCCATGTGCGGCTCCGGGTCGGTCTCGAACGCCCAGTTGTAGCGTTTCCCCTGCAGCGGATAGGCCAGCGCCGCCGGCATCTGGGTGCGGAAGTCGGCGCGATAGTCGGGGCCGCCGGCTTCCAGCAACAGCACGCTGACGGCCGGATCCTCGGTCAGCCGGGTGGCGAGCACGTTGCCCGCCGAACCCGCCCCGATGATGATGTAATCGAATTCCTGAGCCTGTTGCATACACACGCTCCTCTTGAATGAAAATTGGCTACGAGCTACGAGCTACGAGCTACGAGCTACGAGCTACGAGCTACGAGCTAC
>NZNW01000081.1 GCA_002695065.1 Salinicola sp.
AGTCCAGAGTCTTTCATCGGGCCGTTCCGGCGGTAACGTTGCCGAGGTCGAACAGGCCATCGGAATCTGCGGGGACGGTGAATTCGAAGCTGCGGTCGGTGGTCCCGCCGGGCCCATAGGTTTCGACCAGATAACGCCGCCCGGGCAGGAGGGAGGAAATCGCGAAGCGTCCGACCGTGTTGGTAAAGAACGGCATCGGCTGCGGGTTCTCGCCCTCGCGCACGTCGAGCAGCGTCACGCGTCCGCCGATCAGCGAGACTCCTTCGCTCCGACGCAGCAGTGTGCCAGTGGCGCTGACGAACGCATCGGTCCCGACCTTGACGGCATAGCCGCTGCGATAGGGCGGCCGCACGCGCACCACACCCGGTCCGATGTCGTAGCCCGTCGGCGGATCTTCCGCATCGTACTGGACCGACTGCGTGACATAGGACGCGAGGAAATTGTTGACCGCCGCGCCCAACGGTCCGCTTTTCCCTATGTAATTGTTCTGCGCGAGCGAGGGGCCTGCGACAACGCTGCGGTCGCCCAGCGTTTTGTGCGGATAGACCAGTGCGAAGCTGTCGTTGATGCGGCGCCCGACGCCGAAGACGCCGTCGGCAAAGGCGAGCGTCGTGCCGACCCGCACCGATGTCGCCTGCACTTGGTCGATCGAGGAGAAGGAGGGTCCGAACGCCGCATGGCTGGCCGAGGCGTCGAAGCGATTGCCCGAATAGCTGGCGAACCCCTGGGCCTGGACGGCGTTGTCGCGATGAGTGACAACACCGCCGAAACCGACGCTGTCGAGCTCGTTGAGTCCGCTCTGGACGTAGGATAGCTCGGCCAGATTGTCGCGCGTCTCGTAGCGTGCTTCCGCCCGGCGGCGATAGTCGGGCTGGAAGACGAGGCCGATATTGGCACTGAAGCCGCGCCCGATGGTGAAATTGCTCGGGAAGCCGGCGTAATCCACCCCGGCGCGAACCGTCCAGCGGTCGCTCACGCGGTAGAAAGCGGTCGCGCCCACGCGGTAGGTGTCGCCGTTCGGCCCCCTGCCTTTCAGATAGGAACCGCTCACCGTGGCGAGAAAGCTCTGACTGAACTGGCGGGTGTACTGCGCGGTCGCCGCGATCGAGGTGAGATTGAACCCTTCGGGGTTGGACAGGCTGGCGAATTCGTTTGAAACATAGTCGGCACGCAGCGAGAAATTGTCCGCCAAGCCCGCGCGATCGAAGAACTGGTCGTAAGCGATCCCGGCCGAATAGCCGCCGCCGACGAAATCCGAGCGACTGACCCCCGCATCTAGCAGCAACCGGCCGCCGTTGCCGAGCACGAACTGGGTCTGCCCGGAAAGACTCTGGACTTCCTCGCTCGCCTGAAGCCCGATCCCGAGCGCTGGGCGGTTGAAGAACGCCTTGCGATAGAACCCGGTGAACGCCACCGGGCCGCGATAGTCCGGAGCGCGCCCGAGCTGTCGGCTGGTGGGGCCGAAATAGGCACCGTATTCGTAATCGCCCGGATCCAGGTCGATCGGGTCGAGATATTGCGAATAGGACAGATCCTGGATCGATCCGGTGTTGTCCTGCACCTGGACGCGTACGTCGTTGCTCCCCGCGAGCAGCGGCAACGAACTGAAATCGTAGCGGCCTGGCTGCAGCCGCAATTCGCGATAGAGACTGCCGTTGCGGAAGAAGCGGACCGTCGCCTCGCGTTGGAGGACCAGTTGTCGATTGCCCTGCAATACGGCGGCGCGGAAGGTGTTGAACCGGCGTTGCTGCCGCGCAACGCCGATGCCGCCCATCTGTACGAAGGATTGCTGGCCGCGCACTTCGGGATCGAGATCGCCCAGATACCAGCGGCGATAGGCCTCGGGCTGATCGTAGACGAAACGGGCATAGTTCCGTGCGAACCTGTAGCTCGTTCCCGTCAGCCCGAATTCCTCGCCCAGCGAGGCATCGCCTTCGAAGACGATCCGTCCGAAGCGCAGCGCTCCGTCGATGTTGAGCGTTGGGCGCTGCTGGTCGTCGACATTCCAGATATAGGTCTGGGAAGCGTTGAGGTTGAGATACGCCGAAAGGCTGGCAGGTGCGAGGTTGATGTCGTTGAGATCGTCGCGCGGGGGAGCGAACAGGTCTTCAACCGCGCGCTGGTCTGGACGGACTTGGACCACCACCACCGCGAGCGAGGCGGGATCGTAGGTCAGGCCCACGCCAGTTCCGGCCAAATCGTCCATCCCGAAGACCGGCTTGGGCGCCAGGGCGGCGGACAGGGCGGCAAGTGCCTCGTCGTTCAGGACGGTCCGCATCAGACGCAGGAAGGTCGGAGTGTCGAGCAGGAACCGGTCGTCCGCCGTCAGCCGCATGGGAATATCCCCTAGCGAGCGCGCAAGGAAGGTCAGCGGGACCGTCATGTCGATGTCGCGATCGTAGGGATTGATGTCCGGACGCCCGTGTGCGCCCAGCGGCACTGCCGGCAGCGCCGGTTCCTCCACCGGCCCCGGCGTGCCAGGAAGCGGCACGACGATACCTTCGGGGGCCGAAGACGACGATGGAGTCGGTACCGGCGTCGGCGAGGGAGCCGACTGCGGAAGCGGAACCGCGACCTGCGCCGCAACGCCGACAGCCTGGATAAAGGGCAGCGCTGCGGTGGAAAGCAGCAGGCGTTTCACTGGAAGAACGTCAACTTGATAGGACCGTCCGAGAAACCGAGAACCGGCAGGCGGAACGTCCGCTCGCCCAGCGCCGGGACGTATCCGGTGCCGACCGCGCGGTTGAGTTCCTCGGTTGAGACGTCGATCCGCAGCGGCTGCCCGGCAGTGTCCGTGCCCTCCAAGCGCCAGTTGAAACCGGACATCATGGCATGCCGGCGACCGGTATTGGCGAGCGTGACCTCGACGCCCCGTATCGGCGCGGCGACTTCGGTCGATCCGGGAGGGCTCGGCGGGGTGTAGGTCGCTACACGGGCGGAAGTAGCGGTGACGTTGGGCGAGGCGCCAGGGGGTGCGACGACCACCAGTGCGCGCATGTTGTAGACGACCTGAACCTGTGCCGCGACGTTGTCTTCCGCACCCGGAGTAAAGGCGACCGGCAACTGATTGATCGAAACGTAATAGGCCTGCGAAGCCGCAATATCGGGCGCCCCTACCCATTGCAGGCGGACGACCTGGCGGGCACCGGCGGCGAGCACGCCTTGCGGCGGGAAGACGAGGAAATCCTCGTCGGCAGGTTCTTCAACGATGCTCCCCGCATCGTCGAGCGTCATGCGATAGACACGAGTTTCGAAGGCCAGGTTCGACTGGTTGATGTTTTGGACCTCGATCCGGGCGACGGCTCCGCTACCGCTCGATTCCATCTCGGCCACCATCGGGGAAACGCGCATCGCCGATGCCGGGCTCAGTCCGGCGATCAGCGCGATCGCCCCTAGGATCGCCGTAAAGCGGCGGCGCAGCGTAACCAGCATTGTCAGATTCCCGTCCGTCTCAAATCGCAATTAAATCGCAGCCAGACGTAAAGAAAGGGGAAAGACCGGCTTTCCCCTTTCTCTCGTCTGCCTGCAAATGCTTACAGTGCGCGCAGTGTCAGGGTGGTGGTGCCAGTGTAGGTGCCAGCGACCAGGCCACGATCGGTGATCGCGGGTGCATTGAAGTCGATGTTCATGCTCGAACGCCATGCGCCCTGCTGCACGCTGCCGGCATTGCCGGTGGTGGGAACGGTGAAGCCCTGCGCCGAACCGGCCGCGACCGAGTTCACGCCGACGCCGGTCCAGCTGGCAGCCACCGAGTAGGGGATGTTCGCCTGGAATTCATCGGTGTCGTAGCCACCCGGGTTGGCATTGACCATGCCGCGTATGTCGTTCTTGCTGAGTTCAACCGAGTTGTTGGTGTTGCAGCCAGCGGTCAGCGTCTGAATCGCGGCGGTGGCCGGACCAGCCATCTCGAACGCGGCATTCACGTTCTCGTTGTTGCCGGTGCGAACGCCGATTGTGCCGAAGTCGATCGTACGGGCTGCGGTCGTGTTGCCAGCGTAGAACGAGCAATCGCGGTTGACCACGCCGGTCAGCGTGAAGGTGTTCGACACGGTCTGGGTCGCCGCTTCAGTGTTGTCGGCAGCGGTCGAGGTGGCGGTGTAGCGCGTGCCGATTTCCAGCTGCTCAACCGCGGTATCGGCAAGGCTCTGCGGCGACGGGATCAACACGAAGGGTCCCACCTTGAGGATCGGGGTCGTGCTGGGGTTGGTCACTTTGATATCGTTAAGCCCCGGAATGGGCAGCGTCGCTGCGTAGTGGCGCTGATTGGTAGTCTGATGCGTCTGGGCCTGCGCAGTTCCGGCGAAGGCAACGAGCGCCGTGGTGACCAAAGCGGTCTTCATAAGCATTTTCATGATGGTGTTCCCCTTCGTTTGGGTCGGACTTCTCGTCCGCGGGCTAATCTGGAGAATGGGCGGCGCCTGATGCACCGCCCATTCGTCATCGCGTTACAGCGCGCGCAGCGTCAGGGTGGTGGTGCCGGTGTAGGTGCCGGCCACCAGGCCACGGTCGGTGATCGCGGCTGCATTGAAGTCAATGCGCATAGCCGACCGCCAGGCGCCCTGCTGTAAAGCCGAGGCGTTTGCTTGCGGAGCGACGTAAACAGCCTGCTGCGTCCCCGCAGTCACCGCGTTGAGGCCCACACCGGTCCAGGTGGCATACACCGCATAGGGGATGTTCGCTTGGAACTCGTCGGTGTCGTAGCCGCCCGGGTTGGCATTGACCATGCCGCGAATATCGTCCTTGCTGAGCTCGACCGCGTTGTTGGTGTTGCAGCCGGCGGTCAGGGTCTGGACGGATGCGGTGGCAGGGCCAGCCATCTCGAACGCAGCATTCACGTTCTCGTTGTTGCCGGTGCGGACGCCGATGGTGCCGAAGTCGATCGTCCGCGCGGCAGCGGTGTTGCCGGCGTAGAATGAGCAGTCGCGGTTGACGACGCCGGTCAGCGTGAATGTGTTCGATACGGTCGGGGTAGCAGCTTCGGTGTCGTCGGCAGCGGTCGAGGTCATCGTGATACGAGTGCCGAGCGCGACAGTGGAGTTATTGCCTTGAGCCAGGACGGCATCGGCCTGCTGACGTTCGAGCGGCGTGGTGGCGTTGTAGGTCGTCGGCGAACCGTTAATCGGGGCAACGCTGGCGTATTCGGCAACGTTGGTCGTCTGGTGCGTCTGGGCCTGGGCGCCGGTGGCGACCAGAGCGGCCGAGGCGGCAGCGAGATAAAGTGCAGTCTTCATATTGGTATTTTCCTCTTCTTGTTGCACCGCATGAATATTGGCGCCTGGCAACGGTGCGATCCGGGCGGGGCGGTTCGACAATCTCAATGTTGCTCGCATTGGAGACTGTTGATGTCAGAAAGAATTCGCCGCGCTACATCGGCGACACCGTGATGGTGATCGTCTCAGCATAACTACCTGCGAGAAGCCCCGCTTCTCCCGAGGGAGCGCCGAGTTCGATCGACAACGTCATGCCGTCTGTGGCTATGCCACCATTACTAGAAAACGAGCCTCCGCCGCGCAGTTCGTGGCTTTCGAAGACGCGGTTGACGATTTCGATGGACGGGTGGCGGACTGCCATCGAGATCCCAAGCGCATATGGAAGCGCTCCTGAATAGGGCCCTTGGCCAAGCGGCATAGCGGTATGCGTCAACGCCCCGCCGGAACCGGAGATGGCCATTGTGAAAGGCACGTTGCAATCAAGAGCGACCCGTGCACGAGCCGACAGTCCCCCGCGGCTGAGATCGCCGAAATCAATATCGGGAATACTTCCCATCGCGCAGCGCTGTGTGATTGTGCCATCGACAGCGATGTTGACTGAGCGCGCGTTGTCGATTTCGTCCGCAGCGGCGGGTGATGCGAAGCACGTAGCGAACAGCAGACCGACAAGCAGACGCATTCCCCCCCCCTTCATGTAAAGTGAGCCCCCAACTCAACCATTCCAACAGAAGCGATTTGTGAACTTCTGTGCTGGTTAACTTTCCGCTAACCATTGAGTGGTTGGGTTGTCGAGAAAGGCGTTTCAATCGTACCAGAACGGCACGAACTGTGCTGCCCGCTTGGCGTTCGGACTGTTGAGACAGGGCTATTCAATTCTTCAGTTGAAGCAATATACGGTTGAGTGCGCGCGACGTAGGCCCCGGGCGGCTGGATCACACCGAGCAAAGCGCTTCGTTGCTACACAGCGATAGCGAACTCTCCCGCCATTCATTGTGCCATTTCCAGTACGGGCCCAGCAAAGCCAGAGCCCGCTGCGCAATGGAAAGACGCTTGAGCAAGCCGGCCGTTAAGTAATCATCTTCATCGCAGAAAATGATGCACCGCTCGCCATACCCTGAGAAGGGCGCAACCAAGATATGATGGCTATGTCCGTTTTCGGAAGCTTCGGCCGATTGAATCACTGACCTAAAACAAGGCGCAAGGTAGGCAGTCGAATGTACTCGCCTAACATACAGAGCAATCACATTGTAATTGTATGACAGTGTACCGAAGCTCGCGGTCTGGCCTGTTTGTTAAATGCTTAGCTCGCGCTCTTCGGAACGCCAAAATCAGATCTAATACGCCGATGACGGCCTGACCCTACCCTCGAGCGTTCTTCAATCGGAAACAGGCGAATGGGGGAAGGGGCAAGATGCGATGTGATCGTCGGGACATATCTACCAATAAATTCCAGGCGCTCGCGTAGCACGACCTCAAGTCCCTCGGTCTTGATCCGCTTTGAATAGTGCTTCGCATTGGTGCCGGACCGCGCATGTCCCATTATGTCGGCGCGCATGATTTCGTTGACCCCGTCGACTTCATAAAACGATGAGCCGAGGGCGCGAATGGAATGGATATCGGGCCCTTTCCCCTTTTCATTCAACTCGACGTCCATCCGGTCGGTAATCCACTGAATCATATGCCGCCAGGCGCGGTCATAGAATTGAGCGCCGCCGCGTTTGCTGTCGAACAGGTAGAGTTCGGGGAAGAGCGCGAAGTGGCCTTCAGCTTTGATTGCGGCCACGTATTCAAGGAAACCGAGCCGAATGATCTCGCCGTGAAGAGGTAATTTGCGCCGACGCGCAATCCGTTTTTCGCCGGCCTTCTCGCCATCCCTCCCGCGCGTGAAATTTTCGCGGATGAAGATGTGGGGAACGAGGTGGTCATCGAATACGTCGGCGACTTCGAGACCGCAAATCTCTTCCCGGCACGCATGGGTGTAATACCAGATCAGTGGAGCCCAATAA
>NZNW01000082.1 GCA_002695065.1 Salinicola sp.
ATCTGGCCGCCCCGTTTCTGGTCGAATCGACTCGCTCCGCCGTCACCCCTGGGCGGGATGTGCCGGATAGTGACGCTCCTCCGGCGGGGTCGGGAAGTACTGATAGAGCCAGGTCTCGCTCACCGTGTTGCCGTCGGCGAGCAGATTCAGGCGCATGTTGATCGGATCGGTGGAGTCGCTGGTGGGGTACCAGTCGAACTGAATACGGAAGCCTTCGATCTCCTCCACCCACAGGATATCGAGCTGCTTGACATCGCCCTCGGGCACGTCGAGCTGGGTCTTGATGTCGATATCGTTGTCGTAGAAGTGCTTGAGCTCGCCACCGATGAAATCCACCGCGATCCGCTTGGCCCAGACCTCGGGGTAGTGCTCGCCCGGCGCCCAGCCCTCGGGAAAGCCACCGATGCCGGTGAACGTCTTGCGCACGCGGGCCTGCTCGGGCTTCACCGGCGGCTGCGCGCTCCAGTAGAGCTTGTAGCCGTAGTTGAGTTCCTGCCCCGGCTCGATCGCCTGTTCGGGCTTCCAGAACGCCACCACGTTGTCCATGGTCTCGCCGGTGGTGGGAATCTCGAGCATCTGGATCTCGCCCTTGCCCCACTGCCCCTTCGGCTCGACCCACAGGCTGGGCCGCTTGTGATAATTGCCGACGATGTCTTCGTAATGGGTAAAGTCGTGGTCGGTCTGGAGCAGGCCGAAACCCTTGGGGTTGTCGTCGCCGAAGGTGTTGAACTGGACCCGCGGCGGATTGTTGAGGGGGCGGCAGACCCATTCGCCGTTGCCGAGCCACATCGACAGCCGGTCGGAGTCGTGAATCTGCGGATGGAAGGTCAGGCACATGTCGCGCTGCTGGGTACCGCAGCTGAACATGCTGGTCATCGGGGTGATGCCGAGCTGGGCGATCGACTCGCGCGGGTAGAGATGCTTGTCGATATCCATCACCACGCGTTCGTCCTCGCAGTGGATGACGAAGCGATAGGCCCCGGCCAGGCTCGGTGAATCGAGCAGCGCATAGGCGGTGAAGGTCGTCGCGCCGGGCTTCGGCGTCTCGAACCAGAAGCGGGTGAAGGCCGGAAACTCCTCGGTCTTGCCGTCGCTGTAGGTGTTGACCGTCACGCCGCGGGCGGACAGGCCGTACTGATAGGTGTCGTCGACGGCGCGGAAGTAGCTGGCGCCCAGGAACGAGACGATGTCGCGCTCGGTCAGTGAAGGCTCCTTGAACACCCGGAACCCGGCGAAGCCGAGATCGCCCTGGCCCTCGAGCTGGGAGACATCGACGTCGGCCCGGGAGTAGTCGAACAGGTCCGGCCGGAAATGGATCTCCTTGGCCTGCTGGGTCTGCGGATCGATGGAGTACATCCGGACCGGCTGGTTGAACGCCATGCCGACGTGGAAGAACTGGATGTCGAGCGGACCGTTCATGCTGTTCCACAGCGAATGATCGGGATCGTAGCCGATGGCGTTGTACTTCTGCGGCGTGAGATCGGCCAGGGTCGGCGGTAGCTGCTCGACGGTGCTCTGATAGGCCTTGGCAGCCAGGTCACGGGCAAACCCCTGCAGCCAATCGAAGCTGAAGGAAGAAGCCTCGCCATCGGCAATGTCACTGGTGGCACGCGCCGCCGCGAATAGCGGCGCCGAAGGCAACCCATACCAGGCAGCCAGGGCAATCGCGCTTTTCAGCACACTTCTACGATCCATGAACACCCCATCCTTTGTCTGTCGGCAATCGAACTGGAAGCATACCCGATCGTCTCGGATCAGGCTGCACCGGATAAAATCCCTTTTCAGACGCCAATGCCATCCGAGGGTTCCCCGGCGGCAAGCCGGCCTGGCCCTCATCCCTCGCACCGGTATTCGCCAGCCCCGTCGACTCGCCGTTGGTGGCATCGTCGACCCATGGTTGGCGTGCTAGGGTTTCGTACGAAAAGTCGGCGAGCGATGACCAGACAAGGCAAAAAACAGCGAAGAGACGGAGTTTACGGGGTGTAAATGAGTACTTTGAGCTGTTTTTTAACGCCGTATGGCCGAGCGCAGGCAGTTTTCGTACAAAGCCTAACGTCGAGTCCATCATCGCTCCATTGCCATCGAGAGGCCCCGTGAAACGACGCTACTCCTCGCACCATGCCTGGCGCCGCGCCCAGAGCATCGACGAACTCGCCTGGAT
Organism: Salinicola sp.; assembly: GCA_002695065.1. Taxonomy (GTDB): domain Bacteria; phylum Pseudomonadota; class Gammaproteobacteria; order Pseudomonadales; family Halomonadaceae; genus Salinicola. The sequence goes on from NZNW01000082.1 coordinate 2,162, forward strand.
GGCGCGCCGGCGCCTGCCCGCCTTCGCCTGGGAGTATGTCCACGGCGGCTCGGAGGACGAGATCACCCTGCACGACAACCGCCGCGCCTTCGCCGCCTGGGGGTGGCAACCGCGGACGCTGGTGGACGTCGAGCAGCGCGACAGCCGCACGCGGCTGCTGGACGCCCCCGCCGAGCTGCCGCTGGCGATCGCCCCCACCGGCTACAACGGCATGCTGTGGCGGGACGGCGATATCGCGCTGGCCCGGGCGGCCGCCAGTCGCGGCATCCCCTTCACCTTGAGCACGGTCTCCTGCGCCAGCCTGGAGACCCTCGCCGACGCGGTGCCGGAGGCGCGGCTCTGGTTCCAGCTCTACGTGCTGGATGACGAGGCCGTTCGCAACGACATGCTCGAACGGGCGAAGAACGTCGGCGTCGACACCCTGATGGTCACCACGGACACCGTGGTGCTGGGACGTCGCGAATGGGATTCGAGAAGCTACCTCAATCCCCGGCGCCTGGCACTGCCCTATCTCGTGGACGCCGCCCTGCACCCGCAGTGGGCCTATCGAGCGCTATGGCCCCAGGGCCTGCCGACGCTGGGCAATCTGATGAAGTATCTACCCAGGGAACAGCAGAGTGCGGGCAGCGCCGCCGGCTACATCAATCAGCGCATGACACGCCGGCTGACCTGGGAAGTGCTGGCCGACATTCGCCAGCGCTGGCCCGGCAAGCTACTGGTCAAGGGGATTCTCAATGCCGAGGACGCACTCGAGGCCAGGCGCATCGGTGCCGACGGCGTGGTCGTCACCAACCACGGCGGCCGCCAGCTCGACGGCGCGCCGGCGACGCTGGATGCGCTGCCCGAGGTGGTCGACGCGGTGGGAGATTCGATGCACGTGCTGCTCGACAGCGGCATTCGCCGCGGTAGCGACATCGCCAAGGCCGTGGCGCTGGGCGCCGAGGGCGTGCTCTGCGGCCGCGCCACGCTCTACGGCCTGGCGCTGGGCGGAGAGGCCGGGGCGGCCCATGCCATCGACCTGCTCAAGGATCAGTTGCACAACCTGATGGCGCAGCTGGGACGGCCAACCCTCGAGCAGATCGACCGCCGCTGCCTGCGGCGCTCCCCCTATGCATCGACCCGGGGCGATCTACCCCAACGCCCTAGCGACACCCTGCCGGGTGGAGAGACGCCGGGGGACGTGCCTTGAGCGCCATCCGCGCATTCGATGGCGAGCAATCCTGTAGAGCGGTATCGGGTGTTCGGCTCATAACAGAGCCGTCAACGCTGGCACGGTCAATACGGCGATGTAGAACCCCATGAACTGCACCCCGATATTGAAGCCCAACAGACGTGACAGGAATCCGCCTACCAGCCCCACCGTGACGACGACCAGCAAACCCAACAGGCCGCCCTCCCAGAGACCGATCACCAATATGAGCCCGACGAAGGTGCCGATGATCGCTTCGTGGCTGATGTTGCGGGACACGAAGGAGGCAGCACGGCGGGCGTAGTTCATCGAGAAGGGGTAGGCGATCAGCAGCGCCAGCACGACCGCCAGTAGCCCGTAGACCAGAAACTCCCAAGTCCCCAGCAGATTGTGCAGGTTGTTCACCTGGCCGCTGGCGCTATCAACGGTGAAACGGGGTGGCGCGTTGAACAGCGGCGCCGCCGGACCCGCAGCGACCGGGCTCAATGGCAGGCCGAATGCCATCAAAGGAATGAGGGCCTCGGCGATATAGGTCGACTCGGTCACGCCATTGCGAACCGCCAGCGTCGTCGTCAAGCGGTGATAGACGTGTCGAATGCGGCTTGATACCACCTCACCCATGATGACCGTCATGGCTACCGGGCTGAACACGAAGGTGAGACTGGAGGCCACGGCAGTGCCTATCGTCCAACTCGTCTGGCGGGAATCCAGGACCTTGAGGGGGTTGGGGAAGTAACCGCTCCAGCGTTTGACGTCGGGCGCCAGCGAAAACCGGGCAGGTCGATCCCGTTTCCGCCGGGCTCGCTCGGCAGGCGACAATACCAGAAACAGGTCGGAAATCAGCGGCCCGATGGCAATGCCCAGGAAATAGCTGACGCCCAACTTGACGCCGTGGGCGGCGGTGAGATTCTGCAGCGCGACGATTATCAGCACGAACGGCCCCAACGCCAGTACCGCTGCCCAGCGACCAGGAGAAAAGTAGGCGATGGCCAGTGCGGCGATCAAGAAGAGGTAGGGCGCGGTGTGCTGCACGAAGCCACCGAAAGGCGCCAGCAGGAGCGCGAAGACCACGGTCACCGGTACCGCGATCAAGGCAGCGATGACGCCACCGGAGATCATCTTGCGCAAAGCGATGTGCGGCACACCCAGCTGACGCAGATAGTTCGCCTCGCGCATCATTGGCGTGGCCATGGTGTCGCCGGGAATCCCCAGCAGTGCGGTGGGTACGGCATGGGTCATGTGTTTGGATACCGCACCTGCCAGGAAGAAAGTGTACACACCGGCGGGCGGAACGCCGATCAACACGACCAGTAACGTCAAGGGCGCGATGGTCGTGGTCTCGTCACTGCCGGAGATGAGACCTATCGCTGAAAATACCACGGCCCCAATGATGCCCATGCCCAATGCGACGGGAAGCTGTGCCAACAAGGCATCCATCATGACTTCACTCCTTCCCGACCCGCCCGCCCGAGGTCATGCTCGGCCAGCGCAACGGCGTCGCCTTGGGCATGATCACGCTCATAGACCAGAAAGGCCTCTTCCAATTCGAGCTCCCTCAACTCCGATCGGACGGCCTCCGGTAAATCCTCCACGCCGCCCCTGCTGCCGTAATCGGCGTAGAGTGCAGCCAGCACCCCTTGCAGGTTTTCCGTGTCGACGGTGTCTTCGACGACTTCCCGCTTGGGCCGGAAGAGGTATGCGCAAATCGCGCCGCCTACCACGCAACCGATGATGCCGAACAGCATGGCGTAGGTCCGCGCCATTCGAGGGTCATCGATGAACATGCCAAGCAGCCACTCGGCCGCCTGAAAAGCGCCCAAGCTGACCGCCCCACCGATGATCAGCGAGCCGATCAGGTGATGACCATCCACCGTGTCATTCCAGACCTCGAGCAATCGGTCATTTCTCATTGTCATAACCCTTCTCTTGCTGGTTGCCGCGATGATCGCCTCGACCACGATTGGCGCGGATGGCCCTGGCCACGGGCGAAGGCATGCGCCGTGACAGCGTGCGGTCGACCCACTCGGCAACATCGACCAAACGCTCCAGGTCGATGCCGGTATCGAACCCCTGACTCTCGAGCAGGCGTACCAGGGATTCGGTCGCCACGTTACCCGTGGCACCCGATGCGTAGGGACAGCCACCCAGAGCCGAGACCGAACCATCGAAGACCCGCACGCCGGCCTCCAGCGCGGCCTGCACGTTGGCGACGGCCATTCCCCAGGTATCGTGGAAATGCCCCGCCAAGGCGCCGACGGGCAGCTGCCGTGCACAAGCCTCGATCAATTCACAAGTGCGGCGTGGTGTGCCGATGCCAGTCGTGTCCCCGAGACTGACCTCGTAGCAGCCCATGTCGAATAGCTGCCGGGCAATCGTCGCCACTTCTTGCGGATCGACGTCGCCGGCGTAGGGACAACCCAGCACACAGGAGATGTAACCCCGGACGCGGATGCCGGCCTGCGCAGCCAGCGGCATGATGGGCTCGAACCGTGCCAGGCTCTCGGCGATGGAACAGTTGATATTGTGATGGGCAAAGGCTTCGGAAGCCGCCGTGAATACCGCGACCTCGTCGACCCCCGCGGCCCGTGCAGATTCGAACCCTCTCGAATTGGGTACCAGTACGGAGTAGGTAATGTCCGGTCGCCGATTCAGCCGGCCGAGCACCTCCCGAGTCTGCTGCATCTGGGGTACCCAGCGCGGGGAGACGAAGGCACCGGCTTCCAGATGGCGAAAGCCCGTATCGGCCAAGCGTTCGAGCAGTTCGACCCGCATCGCGACAGGCAGCACCTCCGACTCGTTCTGGAGGCCATCTCGGGCGGCAACCTCGACGAGTCGCACCGGCTCCCCGGTCGTCATGAGATCGTTCCGCGCTGCTGCCGCAGCAGTTCCGAAGCACGATCTGCGCTGACGCGCCCCTCCTCGACCATTCGCCGCACGATGAGGTCGAGCTCGCCCCCCGTCGCGCCGGCTGTCAGCGCGATATTGCGTGCATGCAGCGCCATGTGTCCTTTTTGAATGCCCTCCGTCGACAACGCCCGGAGGGCGGCCAGGTTCTGAGCCAGGCCCACTGCCGCCGCGATTTCGCCCAGCTCGCTGGCGGTTTCGACACCCATGAGTTTCAGCGACAGCTGCGCGAGCGGATGCGTACGGGTCGCGCCGCCGACCAATCCCACCGGCATGGGTATTTCGAGCGTCCCCACCAGATCACCTTGGGTATTCTTCTCCCAGGTCGATAGCGAGCCGTAACGTCCATGGCGGCTGGCAAAGGCATGCGCCCCGGCTTCGACGGCGCGCCAGTCGTTACCGGTAGCGATGATCAGGGGATCGATGCCGTTCATGATGCCCTTGTTGTGGGTCGCCGCCCGGTAGGGGTCGATCGCCGCGAGCCGGTATGCCTCGACGATTCCCTCGATCACGGCTTTGCCGTCGAATCTCGAGGTGGTCAGCTGGTCAGCGGAGAGCCTGACCTGGGCTCTCGCCAACCGGAGATCGGCCAGGTTGGAGAGGATACGCAGGCAGGCGCGACCGCCGCTCAGGCTTTCGACAAGAGGGGCGACGGCTTCCGCCATGGTATTGACCGCATTGGCTCCCATGGCGTCCCGAACATCCACGATCAGATGCGCCACCACCATCGGCCCGCTGGCCGTATGGGGAAAAACATGAACCTCGACGTCCCTGCACCCCCCGCCCAGTCGATTGAGCAGGCCATCGCAGGCGTTGGCCTTGTCGATGATCTCCTGTTTGTTGGCGAGAATACTCAGTCGAGCGTTATGCGGGTCGGGAATGTCCAGCAGCTGGATTTGTGCTCGCATCAACGGCTCGCTACAGGACGTGGTGAAGCCGCCGCTATCTCGGGCCAGCCTGGCCATATAGGAGGCCGCAGCAACGACCGAGGGCTCTTCCACGGCAAGGGGAATCAATACTTCTCGACCATTGACGATGAAATTGGTGGCGACTCCCACCGGCAACTCGAAAGTCCCGATGACGTTCTCGATCATGCCATTGGCTGTCTCGAGCCCCAGGACGCCGGGACTCATCAACTTTGTCGCCTCGTCATCTGACAAAGCCTCTATTTCCACGAGCTTCTGGAGGCGATCACGAGGTGAAAGATTGCGGAAATCAGCGATACGCGAGCAGGTCATGGCGACAACTCTGTGGTGAACGAATAGCGTCAGACTAACGGAACATCACCACCCCACATACTGTACCTATGTCTTGGTAACAGTATTATGGGTACACTCCTGCCGACGGAATGAACAAGGCTGGAGAAGGAGCGGTATCGAGGATATTCCTGCTACTTTCGACGAGGATAACGCTTTGTCAGTGCGTCAAAAACAGACTCTTACCGAACGCGCCATTGAGATCGTTCGCCGTCAGATCGCCAGCGGGTCGTTACACAAGGGCGACCGCTTACCCTCGATTCGGGAATTCATGGCGCTACATCGAATGGCGAAAAACACGGTGCTCAACGCTTATGGCCGGTTGGTGAAGGAGGGGCTGATCGAAAGCCACCACGGCGCTGGCTTCTTCGTTACCGGCCTTGCCACCCAACGTATCGATGACAGTGACACACCTCGCGAACTCGACCGGGCCATGGACAATATCTGGCTAATGCGGGAACAGCTGGTGAGAAATCCCGGTCCCTCACGACTGGGAGAAGGATTTCCGCCCGCGCACTGGCTCAAGGAGATCGCACTGGAGCGACATTACCGGAAAGCCATCAGTGGAGGATCGCTTTCCGCCATTCGCTATGGTTATCACGGCGGTTATCCACCACTACGAGAGCAGTTGGCACAGAAGCTGGCGGATCACGAAATCGATGCCTCTCCAGACAATATCTTGACCACGTCCGGTGTCAATTCGGCACTGGACCTGATCATCCGCTTTTCGCTGGCCCCCGGTGATAGCGTCATGATCGACGATCCGGGCTACTACTTGCTTTTCGGAAAGCTCCGGTTGGGCAATGTCAGAATGCTTCCGGTTCCACGCCTGGCCGATGGTCCAGACCTGGATGCGGTTTCTCGGTGGGCGACACAGGAAAGGCCGAAGTTATTCTTCACCCAGTCGGTTTCTCACAATCCAACGGGGTCCACGACATCTCCATCGAAGTCCAGGACCTTGCTGGCACTGGCAAGAAAACACAACTTCACCATCGTGGAGAACGACGCCCTGGCAGAATTCGGTCCGCCTGAGAGCCGGAGAGTAGCGTCTCTGGGCGGGTTCAGCCACTGCATCTACGTAGGCAGCTTTTCGAAATCGATATCTGCAGGTTTACGCTCAGGATTCATTGCCTGCGATCGCGCGTTGGCCGAAGGCTTGGCAGACCTGAATATGCTCATCAACGCCAGCACTTCGGAAATCTCCGAGCGAACTCTGGCATTGATTCTGGAGGAGGGAAGTTTTCGCAGACACGCCCTGCACCTGGCGGAGCATGCCACCCGTGCAGTCAAGCATGGTCTCGCCAAGTTCGATGAAATGGGTGCCGAAGTGTTCTGCAGACCGGAAACCAGCCTCTACCTCTGGGCTCGTTTTCCCGGCATCGACGATGCTGATGCCCTTGCCCGTTACATGCTGGAGCAAAATTTCGTTCTGGCTCCCGGTTCGATCTTCTCTGTCGCTCTCCGGGAGCCAGTCGCCTGGTCTCGCTTCAATGTCGCTTATGTGGACAACCCTGATTTCCGAAGAATGATCGAGAGTTATCGTGACCAGGGCGGTGAAGCATAACCTGCTTGATTTGAACTGGGTCCGGTAACCACTCGAATCGGGAACATGACCAGGATCGAACTCGTCGTTTCCACGTTCACGGCGTCCCGATCTTGGCTCAAGCGCTTGGCGACACCGCCGCTCCCGAATCTCGCCCCAGCCCTTTCGACAGCGAGGGCTGCACGACTTCGATCCAGTAGCCGTCGGGATCCTTGACGAAGATCACGTTCTTCATCTTGCCCTGGTCGGAACGCTTCTTGAATTCGACCCCATTGGCGTCGAACCACTGCTCGGCAGCCGCCAGATCCGGTACCGCGAAGCAGATATGGCCGAAGCCCTGCGGTTCGGCATTACCGTCATGATACGAAAGCTCGGGATCGTCCTCGCTGCCCCAGTTGTGGGTCAGCTCCAGTACGCCCTTCTGCGAGAAGGTGTAGGCGGTACGCTCGCCGTCGTCTTCGGGGATGGCGCTTTCGTCGTCGACCCGGGCCAGAAAATAGAGCGTGAACTGCATCTCCGGAAAGTCGAGCTTGCGCAGCAGACGCATGCCGAACACACGGGTGTAGAAGGCCAGCGACACCGCTGGGTCCTTGGCCCGCAGCATGGTGTGGTTGAACACGAAGCCTCGCGTTTCCGTCGGGGCGGCTTGCACGCCGGGAACCTGGTCTTCGGCAATGGACATGGGATCCTCCTGTGGGTCCGGATGACGATATCGACAGACAGCCGAAACGCCGATGGGCGACACCTGAAAGTGGGGGCAACCTCCGCCGCTCTCAAGCGGCGCGATCCCCGACCCCGGCTCGAGGGGAGCCACCCTGACGACCGCAACCCAAACGCAGCGGCCGTGCGACTTTGCAGCACCGGGCCCCTGCTCTACACTCGATTGAAACCGGCAGACAGGGCCCGCGGGCATGGCGACAGGCACCACCCCCCACCGTTTCTCCCGATTCGCCGCGATGCGGCAGACTCCCTCGACCCGATCCTGTCACCAGGCAACGCTATCCCATCCGGGCCTGCTGTTCATCGGCCTGTTGTTGTTGCTGCTCGCCGGTTGCAGTACCCAGAAAGCGATCGTCACCCGCGACGATGGCCCGGCCATCGATGGCAACAATCTCTCCATCGATCGCATCCTGGTGATGTCCGCCGCCAAGGATGCGCTCGGCACGCCCTACCAATGGGGCGGCAGCACGCCCCGGGGCTACGACTGCTCGGGACTGGTACAGATGGCCTACGGCAAGATCGGCATCTCGCTGCCGCGGACCTCCAACGAGCAGTTCCATGCCCTCGAGGAGATCGACGTCGCCCGCCCCGGCGATCTGCTGTTCTTCGGTTCGGGCAGCCATGCCACCCATGTCGGCATCTACATGGGCGACCGCCAGATGATCCACGCCCCCGGCAGCGGCCGCACCGTCAGCGTGTCGTCGCTGGATGTCCGCTACTGGCGCAAGCACTACCTGGGGGCGGCGGCGCCCGCGGATTGAACCGCCTGCCGTGACCCAACTACTAAAACCGCACCTCGCCCTTGAGATATCGGGCGCTGGCTACCACGTTGTAGGAACGTCACGGACACATCGCGCGAGCGCGGGCATGTCGTTATCGCTATCGATTGTTTCACAGCGCTGCCCCGGCTCGTCATGATGGGCATCCGATCCCAGGCTTCAAGCAAGCCGCCAACGGCAACAGGAGAAAGTCATGGCTTTGCAACTCGGCGATACCGCCCCGGATTTCACCCAGGAGAGCACCGAAGGGCCGATCAACTTCCACCAGTGGGCCGGCGACAGCTGGGTCATCCTGTTCTCCCATCCGGCCGACTTCACCCCGGTCTGCACCACCGAACTCGGCGAGGTCTCGCGCCTCAAGCCGGAGTTCGAGCGCCGCAACACCAAGGCGATCGGCCTCTCCGTCGACCCGCTGGACGACCACCAGCGCTGGGTCGGCGATATCGAAGAGACCCAGGGCTGTGGGCTCAACTTTCCGTTGCTGGCCGATGCCGACCGCTCGGTGAGCGAGGCCTATGGCATGATCCATCCCAACGCCAGCGGCACCAACACCGTGCGTTCGGTATTCATCATCGATCCGGCGAAGAAGGTGCGCCTGACCATCACCTATCCGCCCAGTACCGGCCGCAACTTCGCCGAGATCCTGCGCGTGCTCGACAGCCTGCAGCTGACCGACAGCCACAAGGTTGCCACGCCGGTGAACTGGCAGGATGGCGACGACGTGATCATCGTGCCGTCGATCGACAACGAAAAGGCCAAGGAACTCTTCCCCAACGGCTGGGACGAGAAGAAGCCCTACCTTCGCGTGACCAAGCAGCCCAACAAGTGATCGCCACGGCAGCGTCGCGGTGACGCGATTCAATACGCTGTCGATCGAAACGGTGTCGGCTAGAAACGATGCCGGCCAGAAACGACGACGCCCGCACTCGAAAGAGCGCGGGCGTTTTTGGGTCACGGGAGAGTCAGCGGCGAGCGCGGCAACCAGGAGACACGCCATAGACGAGGTGTCTAGGCCCGAATCAGGCGATGGTCCCGGGCTCGGGACGGGGACGCCATGCCAGAAGCGCCTCGACCAGGGCCTTCAACAGCGCCTGCACCTGTGTCGCCTCTCGCTCCCGATAGGGGAAAGTCGTTGATGCCTCGATCAGATCGGCCTCCCGCGGCTCCTCCATATAGGTCGCCTGGGAAAGCTCGAGCTGCACGGCGTGGACATCATCGCTCGGCATTCCGTAGTGACGGGTAATGAAGCCGCCCTTGAAACGCCCGTTGGTCACCCATGTGTAATCGGTCTGTGCGTCGCAGATCGCCTCGAGCCGGTCGCTCAAGGTGGGATCGCAACTCCCGCCATCGTTGGTCCCGAGGTTGATGTCGGGCAACTGGCCGTCGAACAGCCTCGCCACCCGCGAGCGAATCGAGTGCGCGTCGAACAGCACCGCGTAGCCGAAGCGCCGGCGAAGACGCTCGAGCTCCTCGCTCAAAGCAGCGTGGTAAGGCCGCCAGACGTTTTCCAGCGCCCAGTCGCGCGCCGCTTTCGAAGGTTCGCACCCGCGCCGGTAGAGCGGCTCGCCGTCGAAGTCGACTTGCGGGAACAGGCCGGTGGTCGCGCCGGCATAGAGCGGCCTGTCGTCGGTGGAGCGATTGAGATCGATCACGTAACGGGAGTATTCAGCCTGCAGCCGACTGACGCCGAGGTCATCGAGAAAATCGTAAAGCTGCGGAATGTGCCAGTCGGTGTCGATCAACGACAGCCCGCGGTCACTGAGCCCGGCTTCGACTTGCGGCGTCAGGCGAGTCCCGGCGTGGGGCATCGATACCAGTAAAGGGGTCGCTCCCCGGGTCAATTGGAAACGGCTCATGCGCTGATCCTCTCTCCCTGGTGGAAGCGAATGCCGGGTAGCTGGCCGCCCAGCCAGTAGGCGAGTTCCGCCGGTCCGGTCACGTCCCAGGCAACCGCGTCAGCCACCTTGCCCACCTCGAGCGAGCCGTGGCTGGCGTCGATGCCGAGCGCCCTGGCCGCATTCAGCGTCACACCGGCCAGGGCTTCCTCCGGTGTCAGGCGGAACAACGTGCAAGCGAGATTCATCATCAGCCGCAGCGACAGCACCGGCGAGGTGCCGGGGTTGAGGTCACTGGCCAGCGCCATGGCGACGCCGTGCTCGCGAAACGCCTCGATCGGCGGCACCCGGGTCTCCCGCAGCGTCAGAAACGCGCCGGGCAGCAGCACGGCGGTGGTGCCGCTGGCTGCCATGGCCCGTGCATCGTCGTCGTTGGCGTACTCGACGTGATCGGCCGACAGCGCGCCGAACTCGGCCGCCAGCTGGCAGCCCCCCAGGCGCGACAGTTGCTCGGCGTGCAGCTTGACCGGCAGGCCGAGCCGGCGTGCCGTCTCGAATACCCGCCGCATCTGTGCCGGAGAAAACGCAATGCCCTCACAGAAGCCGTCGACGGCATCGATCAGCCCCTCTCCCGCCAGCGTCGGCAGGATCGTCTCGCACACCAGCTCGATGTAGTCATCGCTGCGCTCGGCATACTCCGGCGGCAGGGCGTGGGCGGCGAGGCAAGTCGTCTTTACCGTCACGGGCAGGCGTTTGCCCAGTTCGCGGGCGACCTGCAGCATGCGCCGTTCGCTGTCGAGATCGAGACCGTAGCCGGACTTGATCTCGAGCGTGGTAACGCCTTCGGCCAGCAGCAGCCGCGCTCGCGCTTCGGCACTCGCGTAGAGCGTCTCGAAGTCGGTCTCCCGGGTCGCTCTGACACTGCTGACGATCCCGCCGCCCTGACGTGCGATCGTCTCGTAGTCGACACCCTCCAGACGCTGCTGGAACTCACCGCTGCGGTCGCCCCCGAACACGAGATGGGTGTGGCAGTCGATCAGCCCCGGCGTCAGCCAGCGACCACCGAGGTCGTGGATGGCATCGAACGCCTGCGCGGCCAGATCGTCGGCCTTGCCGATCCAGTCGATCCGCCCATCGACAATGACGAGAGCCGCGTCAGTGATGAGGGAGTAGCGGCCGTCAGCCATGGTAATGGCGTGACAGTGGTGCCAGAGCTGGGTCATGGGCGATTGCCTCCATTCGGTCGGGGATGATTACGTCAGGGTGAGGGCGCGCGTTTCCGGCGGACCACTCAGGGTCGCCGCCACCGCCTCTGGGATCGCGGCGGAGCGCATCGCCGAGAAGGCTCGCTCGATATCCCGGGAGAGCGGATGCTCCTCCTCGTAGATGTCGACCAGGGCGCGCAGCCAGCGCCATGCCGCGCTGGTGCCGGTCGCGAAGCGCTCGCTCGGCAGCAGATCGAAGGCCTGCGCCGCGCACAGCCACTCGATGGCGATGATGCGAAAGGCGTTGTCCAGCGCGGCATCCAGCTTCAGCGCGGCGCTGTCGCCGAGGCTGAGGTGATCCTCCCGCAGTGCGGAAGTGAGGTAGTTGTCGATCACCGCCGGCTGCGCCAGGCGCTTGTTGTCGGCGGCGAGCGAAGCGGCCGTGTACTGCGCGATCATCAGCCCGGACTTCACCCCGCTCTCGGCGGAGAGAAACGGCGGCAGGCCACTGTGAAGACCACTCACTTCGGGCGTCACGAGACGGTAGATGCGCCGCTCCGATATCGCGCTCCACTCCGCCACCGCCATCGCCAACTGGTCGCAGGCCAGGGCGATCGACTCGCCATGGGGATTGGCTTGCGAGACGACCCGGTAGCCTTCGGCGTTCTTCAGCAGCAAAGGATTGTCGGTGGCGCTGTTCAACTCGCGGTCGATCTGTTGTGCCGCGTGTGCCAGCTGGTCGCGACAGGCGCCGTGGACCTGAGGGATGGCACGCAGACTCAGGGCGTCCTGCAGGTGCCCGCCGCGTCGAGCAGCGAGCCACGGACTATCGTGCAGAAGCTCGCGCAGGGTGGCGCCGCAGATCTGCATCCCGAGCTGCGGCTTGAGCGCGAGGACATCGGCATCGAACGCCGCCAGCTGGCCACCCAGCGCGTCGAAGCTCATCGCCGCGCCGACGTCCGCCCAGGCGCTCAAGCGATTGGCGCCATCCAGTGCCAGGCAGGCCAACCCGGTCATGGCCGGGGTGCCATTGACCAGACTCAAGCCGTCCTTGGCGCCCAAGGTCACCGGCGCCTTGCCGATCCGCGCCAGCGCTGCTTCGGCGCTCATGACGCCGCCCTCGTGGCGAACCTCGCCGATGCCGATCATCGCCAGGCCGATATGCGCCATGTGGGTGAGATACCCCACCGACCCCTGTCCCGGCACCACCGGCGTCACCCCATGGTTGAGAAAGTCGAGGAGCCGCTCGACGATCTGGGGACTGATGCCCGAATGACCGTGGCTGTAATTGACCACGGCGGTCGCCATGATCGCGCGCACCTGATCGTCGCGCAGGGGGTCGCCGACGCAACAGGCGTGACTCATCAGGGTGTGGTAGGAGAGACGCTGGAGCTGGTCCGGCGCCAGGCGCACGTGGCAGAGCGCACCGAGGCCGGTATTGATGCCGTAATAACGCGTCTCCTCCCGAGCGAACGCCTCCACGGCCTGGCGAGCCTCTCGGACCCTGGCCCAGCGCCCTTCATGGAGCGCCAGCTGCGCGCCATGGCAGGCCACGTCGACGATGGCGCGCCAGGAAACTGTCTCGTTGCCAAGCGTGACGGTCTTCATCGCCTCAACCCTCGATCGCCGGTGTGGAGCCGCTGGCCGCGTCCTCGGGCAGCGTCGTGGCGATGGCGCTTTCACGTCCGTAGATCAGCGCCTTGACGCTCGCGGCGAGCACGAGAACGAACAGGAACACCACGAAGAAGCCACCCGCCGCCGCGAGATACTTGATGCCATCGACGCCCTGCTCGCCACCCCCGAAGGCAACCATGACGTAGGCGATGACGCTGATCGACACGCCCCACAGAATCTTCTGGAAGGTGGGCGATTCATCCTCGGCGGTCATACCACGAGTACAGATCGTGGCGATGGTCGCCGACATGGAATCCGCTGCCGTGGCGAACGACAGAATCAGCGCCAGAATCGTGGCCGGCACCAGCAACCAGGCCAGCGGCAGTTGATGCAGAAAGCCCCACAAGCCAGCTACGGCGCCATCCTGATCGATGATCGAGGCCAGATCGAGCGTGCCGTCCAATTGCCACTTGATCGCACTGCCGCCCCAGACCGTGAACCAGACGATGCCGAAGATCGCCGGCAGAACCCAGTTGATCATCAGAAATTCGCGCAGCGTCCGCCCGTAGGAGATGCGCGCCAGGAACAGGCCCATCAGCGGCGCGTAGGCGATCCAGATCGACCAGTCGTACATCGTCCACCAGGTCACCAGCGCTTCACCGCCCAGCTCCTTGGTGTCGAAAGACCAGGTGAAGAAGTTGTTCAGCCAATAGCCGATACTGGTGGTGGACAGATTCAGCATGTAGACCACCGGCCCGATGATCAGCAACAGAGCCAGCATGCCGTAGTAGAGATAAGCGTTCAGCGAAGACAGGTAGCGGATGCCGCGCTTGAGCCCCGAAACCGAGGAGGCAATGAAAATCACCGTGATGATGGCCACCAGCACCAGCCAGGTCGTCGGGCCAACGCTGATGCCGTATTCCTCCTGCACCCCTGAGCCGATCAGAGCGACGCCGGCGCCCAGCGACGACGCCAGACCGAGCGCAATCGCCAGAACCGAGACGATGTCGATGATGGCGGTGACCGTCGGTCGACGGTGATGATCGCCGATGATCGGCGAGATGGCTGCCGAAATGGAGAACCGTTGGCGTCGGTTGTAGTGCATGTAGGCGATCATCATGCCGACCACGGCGTACATGGCGTAGGGAATGAAGCTCCAGTTGTGGAAGCTGCGCGCCAGCGCGAAAACCGCCGACTCGCCGCTACCCGGCGCGAAGCCCTGATTGTCGATTTCACCGTAGACGTTACCCATGTAGATGATGGGTTCGTTGACGGCGTAGGTCACGACTCCCGTCGCAATACCGCCGGTCAGCGCCATCGCGAAGGTCGACATCAGCGAGAATTTCGGCTTCGCATCCGGCCCGCCGAGACGAATATTGCCCACCTTCGAGCAGAAGACGTATCCGACCACGGCCAGGGCCGACACGGCGACCAGTTGATAGAGCCAGGCGAAGTCGGAGAGCGTCAGGTAGAAAATATCCTGTGTGACGTCGATCAGCAGTTCGTTGTCGACCAGACCGATGATCGCGGCGACGGCAACGATCAAGAAGGTCGGGATGAACACGCTGAGCTTGATGCTTCTCGGTGCGGGTTTTGACATTTTTATACCCTGAAATGAAGGTTTAGAACGGCGCGTAAGCCCACGACGAGTGGGTGATATCAGCAGTCGGGGTCTCGCGGGAACCGGCACCCCGATGCGGCTGCCGGCCCGAATGCGTTACTTGACCATCGGCAGGTCAAGCCCCTGCTCCCTGGCGCAATCGATGGCGATGTCATAACCCGCGTCGGCATGACGCATGACGCCGGTGGCCGGGTCGTTGTGCAGAACCCGGGCGATGCGGCGCGCCGCGTCGTCGCTGCCGTCACAGACGATCACCATGCCAGCGTGCTGAGAGAAGCCCATGCCGACGCCGCCGCCATGATGGAGCGAGACCCAGGTGGCACCGCTGGCAGTGTTGAGGAGGGCGTTGAGCAGCGGCCAGTCGGAGACGGCGTCGGAGCCATCCTTCATGCTCTCGGTTTCCCGGTTGGGGCTGGCCACCGAACCGGAGTCGAGATGGTCCCGTCCGATGACCACTGGCGCGGAGAGCTCGCCGCTACGCACCATTTCATTGAACGCCAGCCCCAGCTTCTCGCGCAGGCCCAGACCCACCCAGCAGATACGCGCCGGCAGCCCCTGGAAGCTGATGCGCTCTCGTGCCATGTCGAGCCAGCGATGCAGGTGCGCGTCATCGGGAATCAGTTCCTTCACCTTGGCATCGGTCTTGTAGATGTCCTGCGGATCGCCGGACAGCGCGGCCCAGCGGAACGGGCCAATGCCCCGGCAGAACAGCGGCCGGATATAGGCGGGAACGAAGCCTGGGAAGTCGAAGGCGTTGGCAACGCCCTCCTCCTGCGCCATCTGGCGGATGTTGTTGCCGTAGTCGAAGGTGGGGATGCCCTGCTCGGCAAACGCCAGCATGGCGCGCACATGTTCGGCCATCGACGCCTTGGCCGCCTTGACCACCGCCTGCGGCTCGGTCTTGCCACGCGCGCGATAGTCCTCCCAGCGCCAACCGGCAGGCAGGTAACCGTTGAGCGGATCGTGGGCACTGGTCTGGTCGGTGACCATGTCCGGGCGTGCGCCACGGCGTACCAGTTCAGGCAGAATTTCAGCCGCATTACCGTGCAGGGCGATGGAAACCGCCTTGCCTTCGGCGGTGTAGCGCTCTATCCGGGCCAGGGCATCGTCCAGATCTTCCGCCTGTTCGTCGACATAGCGCGTACGCAGGCGAAAGTCGATACGTGATTGCTGGCACTCGATGTTGAGCGAACAGGCGCCCGCCAACGTTGCCGCCAGCGGCTGCGCGCCGCCCATCCCGCCGAGCCCCGCCGTCAGGATCCAGCGCCCGGCGAGCCTGCCGTCGTAATGCTGGCGCCCGGCCTCGACGAACGTCTCGTAGGTCCCTTGAACGATGCCCTGGGAGCCGATGTAGATCCACGAGCCCGCGGTCATCTGGCCGTACATCATCAGCCCCTTGGCATCGAGCTCGTTGAAATGCTCCCAGTCGGCCCAGTGTGGAACCAGGTTGGAGTTGGCAATCAGAACCCGCGGCGCATCGGCATGCGTCCTGAACACGCCGACCGGCTTGCCCGACTGCACCAACAGTGTTTCATCCGTCTCGAGCGTTTTCAGCGTGGCAACGATCGCATCGAAACATTCCCAATCGCGTGCCGCGCGGCCGATGCCGCCATAGACGACCAGTTCCTTCGGGTTCTCGGCCACGTCCGGGTCGAGGTTGTTCATCAGCATGCGCATCGGCGCCTCGGTCAACCAGCTCTTGGCAGTCAACGTCGAACCGTGGGGGGCGCGAATGTCGATATCACGAAAACGAGAATGAGTCATGAGTACTCCGGGCAGTCGATAACGGGACGAGAACGTTGGCCGAGACGGCGAGCTCTACCATTGAATATGTATATACATTACCCTGTCAAACGTCGGCAGCCAAGTGTGTCATCAAAAATCGGGGGGATTCCTGATTTCTCCAACAATGGTGCAAATACGGGCGCTAAACGCACCAAAACGATGCAGATCGAGACGCTTGAATCCTGTCACCGGACACGCTATATGTATATACAATAAACTGCACCAAAGGGACCCGGGATGCCAAAGACCTACTTCGCCACTGCCGCGCTACTGCCCGACGGATGGCGACACGACGTCCGGATCCGTGTCGATGATCGAGGATTCATCGACAACGTGACCGCCGATGCCACTGCAGACGAGGCGGAACGCCTCGGCGGACCCGTGCTGCCCGGCATGCCCAACCTCCACTCTCACGCCTTTCAGCGCGCCATGGCCGGTGTCGCCGAGATCGCCTCTGACAAGGCGGACAGTTTCTGGAGCTGGCGTAACCACATGTATGGCCTGGTGGATCGCCTCACACCTGAAGACGTGGGCGTTATCGCCCGCGCACTCTACGTCGAGCTGCTCAGAGGGGGCTACACCCAAGTCGGCGAGTTCCACTATCTGCATCACGATCCGCAGGGCCACGCCTATGCCGACCCGGCGACGATGTCGCATGCCTTGCTGGAAGCGGCGGATGCCAGTGGAATCGGCATGACCTTGCTGCCGGTACTCTACGCCCACAGCGATTTTGGCGGTCAACCACCCAGCAACGGCCAGCGGCGTTTCATCCACTCGCCGGAAACCTACCTCGAATTACTGGCGCAGCTCACACCACGGTGCTCCGAGAACCCGCGTCTGTGCCTGGGCACGGCGCTGCACTCGCTCCGCGCGGTGACGCTCGAGGAGATCGAAACGGTGCTTGCAGCCAATCCCGCCGGCCCGCGTCACATCCACATCTCCGAACAGGTGAAAGAGGTCGAGGCAAGCATCGCCTGGAGCGGCCAACGTCCCGTCCAGTGGCTGCTGGACAACGTCGAGCTCGATTCAAGGTGGTGTCTGATTCATGCCACCCATCTCGACGACGCCGAAGTGCGGGGTATTGCCGCCAGCGGTGCCGTGGTCGGTCTCTGCCCCACCACCGAAGCCAACCTCGGCGACGGTGTCTTCCCCGCGGCGCGTTACGCTGAGCTAGACGGGCGCTGGGGCATCGGCTCGGACAGTCACGTCTCGCGGAATGTGGTCGAGGAGCTGCGGTGGCTCGAATACGGTCAGCGTCTGATGACACAACGGAGGAACGTACTGCACGACGTCGAGCGGAGAGGGGTAGGCGATTGGCTCTACCGACAGGCGGTGACCGGCGGCGCCCTCGCCTCGGGGCAGCCGATTGGAGAATTGGCGGTCGGCAAGCGCGCCGACTGGCTCGTGCTCGATGGGCAAGATCCCGATCTCGCCGCCAGCGACGACGCCTCACGCCTCGGGCGTTGGCTGTTCGGGGGGGCCCGCTCGCAGATTCGCGACGTCATGGTCGCCGGTCACTGGCAAATCCGTGATCGCCGGCATGCGCTGGATGACGTCAATCGACGCGAACTGGGTGCACTGCTCAAAACACTCGCCTGAGGCCCCACGCAACGATACCCACGCTCGCCAATACAATAATCGACAACGGGAACGACGATGGATACGACCGACAAGCCTTTCGAGCCCACGCTGCGGACACGGGCAAAAATGATCATGCCGAGCGTACTCGGCATTCTCATCTTCTTCGTTCCGATATCGATCGCCGGTACCCGCACGATACTGCTCGATCATCTGGTGACGGCCATTCGTCATGGGCTTGGCTCCAGCGTCAATTTACTCGCGCTGGCCGTTATCGTCGCCGGGGCCATCCATCCGCTCTACACCGGACGCTGGCGCCAGAGCCGAACCGAAGCCGTTCTGACGCTCTTCAAGGTGATGGGTACGCTGGTCGCGGGCATGGCGATCAGCGGCATCGGCCCAGAGGCACTGTTCGCACCGGACATGCTGCCTTTTCTGTTCGATAAACTGGTGATCTCGGTGGGCTTGATCGTTCCCGTCGGCGCAGTCTTTCTGGCGTTGCTGATCAACTACGGGCTCATGGAGAGCGTCGGCGTGCTATGTCAGCCGTTGATGCGTCCGCTATGGCGTACGCCGGGGCGATCGGCAATCGACGCGGTGGCGTCTTTCGTCGGCAGTTACTCGATCGGGCTACTGATTACCAACCGGGTGTACCGGGCCGGACGATATTCGGCACGCGAAGCGGCCATCATCGCCACGGGTTTCTCGACCGTCTCGGCCACCTTCATGATCATCGTCGCCAGAACGCTCGACTTGATGGCGATCTGGAATCTCTACTTCTGGCTCACCCTACTGATCACGTTCATCGTTACCGCCATCAGTGTACGGTTGCCGCCGCTGGCGCGGATGGATGATCGCGTGGCGGTCGCGGAGGCGAAGACATTTTCCGGCTCTCGTCTACGCCATGCCTGGGAAGAAGGCCTCAAGGCAGCGGACCGCGCGCCCCGACTCGGCGAAAGCGTCGTGACCAACCTGAAGGAAGGCCTGCTGATGACCATGAGTATTCTCCCGACCATTCTGTCGGTGGGCTTGCTCGGACTGCTGCTGGCCAAATACACGCCGGTGTTCGAATGGCTGGGCCTTCTGTTCTATCCGCTGATCGCGCTGTTCGGACTGGAGGAAGCGCGAGAGCTATCCCAGGCAGTGGCGTCCGGCATGGCGGAGATGTTTCTGCCCGCCCTGTTGATGGCGGATGCCTCGTTGCCGGCGCGTTTCGCTGCTGGGGTCGTGTCGGTATCGACGATCCTTTTCTTCTCCGCGTCCATTCCCTGCATCATGTCGACGCAGATCCCGCTGTCGGTGGGAAAAATCCTGGTGATCTGGTTTCAGCGCACATTCCTGAGTGTGGCGCTTGCGGTTCCCGCCGGCTATCTCGTCGCTGCCTGGGTCAGTTGAAACCGGGGCCACTGTCCAACCGGCTCAAGCCGTTGGTGCGTGCGCCATGGAACGCAGCTTGTAACGGTCACCGGGATGGATGAGATGCGCGTAGCTGATCAGGCGATCGCCGGACCAGGTGCGCCGTCGAACGCTCAGACACGGCATGGCTTCTGCGACATCGAGTTGCAGGGCGATCTCGATGTCAGGGAGGATCGCCTCGACGATATGTTCCATATCGCTGATAGGACAAGCCGCTACCAGTACCTCATTGGGCGTGTGGCGGTGGAAGTCAGCGTCCAGGTAGGCCGGCACCCAACGCGGGTTGACGTAACGATTCTCCAACTGGATCGGCCGACCATTCTCGAGATGAATCAGGCGCGAGTGATAGAGCCTGGTGCCGACCTTGACCCCCATGCGCATGGCAATCTCGTCGTCAGCCACAACGCTCTCCAATGTCAGCACACGGCTGGCATATTCGTGACCGCGTCCCCGCACCTCGTCGGCGATGTTGTTGATCTCGACCAGTGGCGATTCGGAGCGGCGATCGGCGACGAAAGTGCCGATACCCGACTGGCGCCAGAGATACCCCTCCTGCACCAGGTCGCGGATCGCTTTATTGGCGGTCATGCGACTGACGCCGAATGTCTCCGCCAGCGCCTCCTCTGGCGGGATCTGGTGGTCCACGGGAAACTCACCGCTATGGATCCTGTCGAGCAGATACTGCTTGATAACTTTATAACGTGGAGGCTGGGGGCTCACTTACGCTCCTTTGATGATAGCTGTGCCGGGTAGATCGCGATCAGAAAACCGGCAACGGACGTGTCTGCCAGAAACGTAGGCGCAGAGGCATCGAAGCATCGTTCGTTGCGCCTCGCGGGATGGCTTTTCAAAACCAGCGTATCGCCTGCCATCCAGGTACATCCGCCCTGACTCGGCTGCGTCGGGCAGGCGGCCAGTACGAACCAAGCCGCCTCACAACCTTTGGGGCAGACGACGTCATCCCAGTGGCACGGCTTCATGCTGCCATCCCATCGCGCTGGATCGAACATCAGGTTCAGCGCCAGGCTGGGGCCTTCTGGCAAGCGGCAGTCGACAGGTTCGCCTCCAGAGAAAACGACCGACTCAGCGAGCGATAGCCCAACCTCGCGGTCACCGAAGGCCAGCGTGACGGGATGACGACCAAGCACGCCAAAGCAGCGCTGCCAACCGCTGAAAGAAGAGAACGGGCCGGCCCGGTCCAGATCGGCAATCGAAAGGCGCCAGCCGGGCTCGCTGGCACTGGCATCGCATGC
Organism: Salinicola sp.; assembly: GCA_002695065.1. GTDB lineage: Bacteria > Pseudomonadota > Gammaproteobacteria > Pseudomonadales > Halomonadaceae > Salinicola. Next base: position 22,860 of record NZNW01000082.1, read on the forward strand.
CACTTCACGAGTCGTACCACCACCATTCTTCCAGCGCACCGCCTCCAGATTGCGCCATGGCAAGCAGTGAACGGTTTCCAGCGACAAGGTCATACGCGTCTCGATCCGATAGTGGGTCATCTGTTTCAGCCGCGCTTGCATGACACGGCTGACACGATGGTCGAAGCATTGAAATTAATGTATATACATTATATAAACATTCGACGCGTGACCCCAGTCACTACCGTACCTTTTCAGACAACAACATCAATAAACCAAAAAGGATGTCGCATGTCCCCTTTCAAAAATCTACTGGTCGGTGGCGGTCTCCTCATCGCCGGCATGAGCATGAGTGCCGTGAGCGCGGCGAATCCCCCCATTACCATCGGTACCAACAACTGGGCCGAGAATATCGCCATTTCCCACATGTGGCAGCAACTGCTCGGTGAAAAGGGATTCGATGTCTCGCTCAGCGAAGTCTCCAAGCCGATCCTGTTCGGCGGGCTGGCGGCGGGCGATATCGACATCTCGCTGGAAGTCTGGCTGCCGAGCGACAATTCGTTCGTCGAACCCTACAGCGATCGCATCGATCTCCACGGCACCTGGTACGACGATGCGCTCGACGCGCTAGTCGTGCCATCCTACGTCGACGATATCAATTCCGTTGCCGATCTCGAGCGTCATGCCGAGGATTTCGAGTATCAGGGCGAGCCGACGATCTTCGGCATCGAGCCCGGCTCGACCATCGCCGACGAGACCGACGCTGCCATCGAACAGTATCGACTGCCATTCCGTCAGCTCAGCAGCAGCGAATCGGCGATGATGGCCCAGCTCAAGGAAGCCTATCGCGAGAAGCAGCCGGTTGCCGTCACCCTGTGGCAACCGCACTGGGCATTCGCCGAGTACGATCTGAAGATTCTCGACGATCCGAAGAAGACCTTCAGCGCCGGCGAGCAGATCAAGTGGGTATCGCACCACGGTTTCGGCGATGACAACCCCGGGCTCAAGGCGATGCTGGATGCCTGGCACATGACACCGGAACAGCTGTCCCAGTTGATGCTGGAAATCGAGAACACGGGCGACCCGGACAAGGGTGCGGCACAGTGGATCGCCGCCAACCGCGATCTCGTCGATGGCTGGCTCGCCGCCAGGCCATAACCGCGTTCATCACCAGCGCGAAAAAATCCTGGCCATCAGCCAGGATTTTTCATGCCGACAACTCGGCGATCGTCAGCAGCGCGTGCAGTGCTTCAGGGTTTCGGCCTCGTCGCTCTCGAGCCGCGGGGTGCGGCGCGGCGATGCCGGAGACCGGCGCAACGGATGCAGCAGCACATTCGAACGCAGCATCGTCGACAGCATGGCGCGAACCACGTGCGCGAGCACGTAGACAACCACGGCCATAACGATCAACGCCTTGATGCGCCCTGAAATCTTCACGCTGCTTCTCCTTGAATGGGGGGGTATCGGGGGGAATGACACGGAGGATATAACCACACGACTGTGACGAAAAATTGAAGGCGTCGATAACCGGTATGCGAGTCATCGATGTCGGTGGTCTATGCTGAAGCCACAGTATCGGCCGAGAGGTACCTGGCTTGAGACCGTCGAAGACCGATTTTCCGCTGGACCAATGCCGCTGCCATCTGGAAACGGGGCCGATCGTGCTGGTCGGCTCCCACTGGCGGGGCGAACGCAATCTGATGGTGATGGGCTGGCACATGATGCTCGGCTTCGCGCCTGCACACTTCGGCTGCCTGATTACCGCCGGCAACCACAGCCATCGTCTGGTGCGCGAAAGCCGCGAATGCACTATCAACGTGCCGACGCTGGAGATCGCCGACGCCGCGGTGGGGGTGGGCAACAGCGATGGCGACCAACTCGACAAGTTCGATGCCTTCGGTCTGACACCGGAGGAGGGAGAGATCGTCTCGGCACCGCTGGTCGCCGAGTGTTACACCAGCTTCGAATGCCGTCTGGCCGACGACAGCCAGATCGACCGCCACGAGCTGTTCATCTGGGAGATCGTCAAGGCCCATGTCGACACTTCGATCGAGCTTCCCCGCACGCTCCACTACCGCGGCCATGGCCGCTTCATGGTCGCCGGCGACGAGGTCGACCGATCGAGGGACTTCCGGGTGCAGAATCTGTAGAAGCCATCGCGGGCAGCTATGTTTTCAACAGCCCCTCGAAGAAGCTCACCGCGTTGGCTTCGAGCCCTTCCAGGTAGTAACCGCCCTCCTGCACGATCAGCGTAGGCAGGTTCAAGCCCGCCACCGCGCGGCCGAGCTTGCCGAATCCCGGCGTGGAGACCGACACCCTGGCCTGGGGGTCCTTCTCGTGGATATCGAAGCCCAACGCCAGTACCAGCGCATCCGGTTCGAACAGACGAATCGCCTGGCAGGCTTGTTCGAGACGCTCGAAGAACACCGCTTCGGGTGAGCCGTGGGGCATCGGTAGATTGAGGTTGTAACCCAGCCCCGCGCCGCGCCCGCGCTCGTTCTCGAAGCCGGTGACCGCCGGGTAGAAGTTGGTGGTGTCGCCATGGATCGAGATGTACATGACGTCATCGCGCTCGTAGAAGATCTCCTGCACGCCCTGACCGTGATGCATGTCGGTGTCCAGCACGACGACGCGCGGATAGCGTGAGGTCAGATGCTGCGCGGCAATGGCGGCGTTGTTGAGAAAGCAAAAGCCCCCGGCGGAGTCGATGCCGGCGTGGTGCCCCGGCGGGCGCGACAGCGTATAGGCGAAGCGCTCGCCCGCCAGCAGCGCTTCGGCGCCGGCCGCCGCGCTCTGGGCCGCCCAGTAAGCCGCCTGCCAGGTGTGCTCCCCCACCGGGGCGCTGCCATCCGCCAGATAGCGCGCGGCTTCGGCGAGAATCCCGCGCAGCGCATTGGGCGAGCGCACAAAGATGCTGGAGATCACCTCTTCGCCCCAATCTTCGCCCCCGTTCTCGCTGACATCGTGCCAGCGTCGATGGGCACCCTCGAGAAAGCGCAGGTAGGGCAGCGAGTGCACCGCGCGCAGCGGCGCGACGCCACGATCCGGAGGCGTCTGAATCTCGAAGCCGAGACGTCTGGCCGCCGTCAGCAGGTGCTCGGCGCGGTCGCGAACTTCCTGGGGTTGGCGCATCTTGCCGCGGGAAAAATAGGTCTGCGGCTGGTGCAGCAACTGGTCGTCGTGGAAGAAGGTCTTCATCGATGTTGTCCTTGTCATCCGCAGTCCACCTGATCCTCAATAGCCCGCGTGGCGATCCACGACGCTTGCCGGCAGCTGGCCGTCATCCAGCCGCGCCATCGCTTCGGCGACCTCGTGGGCCACCTGGTTCGGCGTCGAATCGCAGGCGTCGTGGGGCGTAATCACGATCCGCTGGTGATGCCAGAACGGGTGATCCTGCGGCAGCGGTTCGATCGCGAACACGTCCAGCGAGGCTGCCGAAAGCTGGCCGTTCTCCAGCGCCGCGAGCAGGTCGGCCTCGATGAGGTGCTCGCCGCGACCGACATGGACCAGCGCCGCCCCCGAAGGCAGCCGCGAGAACAGTTCGGCATTCAGGATACCGCGGGTTTCAGCGGTCAGTGGCAGCAGATTGATCAGGATGTCGCTGCGCGCCGCGAGCCGTTCGAGACCGTCGGTGCCGCTGAAGCCCTCGACGCCAGCCGGCAGATTGCGCCCGCTGCGGGAGTGGATCGCGACGTCATAATCCAGCGCCGTGAGCGCCCTCGCCACCGCGCCACCCATCTTGCCCGCCCCCAGCAGGCCGATGCGGACATCGCCGGCATCGTGCTTGGGCAACCGCTGCCAGTGCCGCTGGCGCTGATTGGCCAGATAGTCGCCGAAGCGGCGGTGGTGCCACAGCACGTGCCAAGTCACGAAACCCGCCATCATCTGCGCCTGGGACTCGCCGGCAATGCGCATCAGCGGCACGTCCCCAGGCAGGCTCGCACTCGCCAGGATGCCGTTGACGCCGGCCGCGATCGACGACACCAGGCGCAGGTTGGGATAGGGCCGAAAATCGTCGGCACCCGGGTCCCACGCCAGCGCCAGCGTCACCGCTTCTGGGTCGACGACCTCCTGCGGCAGCGCCAGCTGGATATGCGGCGCCGTGCGTTCGAAGGCAGCGATATAGTCGCGCATGATCTCCGGGGAGCCCAGCAGCACGCCTTGAATCGTCCGCGCCATGCTCAGCCCTCGAAGTCCGGCTGGATGCGCTTCAGCAGCCGCAGGTAGGCGTCCCACTCCGGATCGTGGTCGGTGACGCCGTGATCCGAATCCCACTGTTCATACTGCCGGGCGGTATGCTCGGCCAGCGCATCGTCCACGCGCCGAACCTTCATGCCGCTGCCCATCAGCGCCAGCTGTGCCTGGCAGCTGCGCTCCAGATTGTGCATCCGCTTGAACGCCTCTCCCACGGTACGCCCGCACACCAGCATGCCGTGGTTGCGCAGCACCATGATCGGCTTGTCGCCGAGATCGGCCACCAGCCGCTCGCGCTCGGCCAGATCCAGCGCGATGCCCTCGTAGTCGTGGTAGGCGGTGCGGCCATGGAACTCCATCGACCACTGGTTCAGCGGCAGCAGCCCCTCTTCGAGACAGGAGACCGCCACCCCGGCCACCGAGTGCGTATGCAGCACGCAGTGCACGTCCGGTCGTGCCTCGTGGATCGCGCTGTGGATGGTGAAGCCGGCCTTGTTGACCCCCGCGCCCTCCGGATCGTCGATCACGTTGCCTTCGAGATCGATGGTGACCAGATTGGCCGCGGTCACCTCCTCGAAGCGATAGCCGTAGGGGTTGATCAGGAAGTGCTCCTTGCCGGCCTCGGCCCGCGCGGAGATATGCGTATAGATGCTGTCGTCGAGCCCGAAGTGGGCGATCAGCCGGTAGGCGGCCGCCAGATCCCGGCGCGCTGCCTGCCGGGCCGTGTCATGAGACGCATCGGTCACCATGTTCATCGTCGATCTCCTGGTTGGCGCTGGATCATCGTTGTGCTTGTGGGAGGGTCGCCGGCCGCCGTTACCATGACGGAAGCGGTGAGAGATAACCTATCAGGCAACTTTCAAACTGTCGACACTCGACAGTCGACCCTAATGGCAATTTGAGCGATAGTGCGACGACCGGAAACCGAGCAGAACGAGACGCCATGACCACGACCACAAGTGGATTCGCCACGATCCAGCAGCGCGACCTGGTCAACCAGATCGCCGACATGCTGACCGAGGCCCTGCTCAAGGGGGACTTCGCGCCGGGCGTGCATCTGGCCGAAGCGCAGCTGGCACGGGACTTCGGCGTCAGCCGCGCCCCAGTGCGGGAAGCGGCACGCCTGCTCGAGAGCCGTGGCATGCTGGTCTCCCAACCCCGGCGCGGCTTCTTCGTTCGCACCTTCAACGCCGCTGAACTCGACGATGTCTACGACCTGCGCCTGTGCCTGGAGCGCCATGCCGTGCGCCTGCTCGCCGGCAAGCTGACGGCCGAGATGGAGGCGGCGCTCGACGCCCAGCTCGAGACCATGCGCCGGGTCGCCAACGACGGCACGGCGCTCCAGCAGATCGAGGAAGACGTCGCCTTTCATCGCATGCTGTGCCAGTTCAGCGGCAACCAGCGGCTGGTGCGCGTTTTCGACGAACTGTGCCACGAGATGCGCTTCTGCATCCTGCTGATCGGCCAGCTCTACGACGACCCCGCCCAGGTCGCGGAGAGCCACCAACCCGTCATGGACGCCCTGCGGACACGAGATGCGAACGCCTGCGAGGCCGCGATCGACTACCACATCGGTATCGCCCAGCAGCGCGTGGTGGAGATGTTTCGGGAGCGAGAGACGCGCTGAGCGGCCCGGTGCCGGTTTCGCGTTCGAATCTGGTATCGCCCGCCCAGACAGGTAGGATGAGATATTGTCTCGGCCTTGGTCCCTTTCATGCCCACCGCTAGCCTCGCGAGCTTGACCCACTGGGTCTTCGACATGGATGGCACGCTCACCCTCGGCGTGCACGATTTCCCGGCGATCCGGCGTGAGCTGGAGATTCCGGACGGCGCCGATATCCTGCATCACCTGGAGACGCTGCCCGCCGCCGAGCGCGATGCCAAGCACGCCTGGCTGCTCGAGCACGAGCGCGAGCTGGCGTTGCGCTCGACCGCGGCAGCCGGCGCGGTCGAGCTGGTTCAGGCACTCTGCGAGCGCGGCTGTCGTCTGGGTATCCTGACCCGCAATGCCAAGGAGCTGGCGCATATCACCCTGGAAGCCATCGGCCTCGACGGCTGCTTCGCTCCCGATGAGGTTCTCGGACGCAACGAGGCGCCGCCCAAGCCGCATCCCGGCGGCCTCGACCATTTCATCCATCGCTGGCGGGTCGAACCCTCGGCAGTGGTCATGGTCGGCGACAGCCCGATGGATCTCGAGTGCGGTCGCGCCGCCGGTGCCCGCACGATTCTGGTCAACGTCGCGGAAAACCGCTGGCCGAACCTCACCGACTGGCACCATCGGGATTGTCGACGGCTGCTGGCGCAACTTTGAGCCCAACGCCAGCGGGGCGTGATCCGCCCCGCTCCAGCCTCCTTGCCGGTCTCCGCGTCGAACCCCTTCCCCTTTTCGAATGACATCGCATCCCCCTTCACAGCCGAATCAACCAATGCTATAAATCGAAACCAAAGGAACACTGTTTAACCAGGGTAAAGAAAGAAATCATGCTAACGTTTTGCGCTCGAAAGCCTTCGAACGGCGAGCGCGATGCCCTGGCCAACCTCCACTCGATCGGAGCCGCTCATGCCCGGGATTGTCTGTCGACGTTCGCCCCTGATGTGCTTGATGGCCATCGCAATGTTGGCGCTTGCCCTGCCCGCCGGCGCGAATGAAGCCGCGCAGCAGAAGTTCAAGGCCGTGACCACCTTCACGGTGATCGCGGACATGGCCCAGAACGTGGCCGGCGATGCCGCCACGGTGGAGTCGATCACCAAGCCGGGCGCGGAGATCCACAACTACTCGCCGACGCCGGGTGACATCATGCGCGCCCAGGGTGCCGACCTGATCATCTGGAATGGCCTCGACCTGGAGCGCTGGTTCGAGAAGTTCTTCCAGCATCTGGACAGCGTGCCCAGCGTGATCGCCTCCGAGGGCGTCGAGCCCATCGGCATCACCTCCGGCCCGTATGACGGCAAACCCAACCCCCACGCCTGGATGTCGCCGAGCAACGCGCTGATCTACGTCGACAATATCCGCGACGCCTTCATCAAGTACGATCCGGACAACGCCGAGACTTACCGCAACAACGCCGAACGCTACAAGCTAGAGATCGAAGCCGCCGTTGCGCCCATCCGCGATTCGCTGGCGCAGATCCCCGAGGAGGATCGCTGGCTGGTGACGAGCGAAGGGGCATTCTCCTATCTGGCCAGGGATTTCGGGCTGCGCGAGCTCTACCTGTGGCCGATCAATGCCGACCAGCAGGGCACGCCGCAACAGGTTCGCCACGTGATCGACAGCGTTCGCGAGCATGATATTCCCGCGGTCTTCAGCGAGAGCACCGTCTCCGCCAAGCCGGCCCAACAGGTCGCCCGCGAGACAGGCGCGCTCTACAGTGGCGTGCTCTACGTCGACTCGCTGAGCGGCCCGGACGGCCCGGTCCCGACCTATACCAATCTTCTCGAGGTCACGTCCCGCACCATCGCCGACGGTCTCACCGAGGGAACCGGCCAGTGATCGAACCCGGAGCGCCCGAGCAGCCGGCCACAGCGACCGCCTCCCGACAGCGTGGGGGCGGCATCTCCGTCACTGGCGCCACCGTGACCTACCGCAATGGACACACGGCGCTTCGCGACACCAGCTTCGAGATCCCCACCGGCACGATCACCGCGCTGGTAGGCGTCAACGGTTCCGGCAAGTCGACGCTGTTCAAGGCGATCATGGGGTTCGTGCGTCTGGCCCAGGGCGACATCCGGGTGCTGGACCTGCCGGCCAAAACCGCGCTCAAGCGCAACCTGATCGCCTATGTACCGCAATCCGAGGAGGTGGACTGGAACTTCCCGGTACTGGTCGAGGACGTGGTGATGATGGGGCGCTACGGCCATATGGGCATGCTGCGCATCCCCAGGCGGGCCGACCACGAGGCGGTCGCCGCCGCGCTGGAGCGGGTCGGCATGAGCGAGTTCCGCCGGCGCCAGATCGGCGAACTCTCCGGCGGCCAGAAGAAGCGTATTTTCCTGGCCCGCGCCCTGGCCCAGGATAGTCGGGTGATCCTGCTCGACGAGCCGTTCACCGGTGTCGACGTCAAGACCGAGGAGCAGATCATCGCCCTGCTGCGCGAACTGCGCGCCGAGGGGCGGGTCATGCTGGTCTCGACCCACAATCTCGGCTCGGTGCCGGAGTTCTGCGACCGTACCGTACTGATCAAGGGCACGATACTGGCGTCCGGCCCCACCGACGAGACCTTCACCCAGCACAATCTGGAGCTGGCGTTCGGCGGCGTGCTGCGTCACTTCGTGCTCGACCAGTCCCACTCGGCCGGCGCGCCACCCCATGCCGTGGGTGTCTTCACCGACGACGAGCGGCCGCTGGTGCTGCAGAACGGCATCGCCGCGCGGCGCCACCGCGGTCCAGGAAAGGGAGGCTCCCGTTGATGGATCTCCTCCTGCCACTCGCCTATTTATCCGAGCCCTTCGGGTATGGCTACATGCGTAACGCCATGTGGGTATCGGCGCTGGTGGGCTGCGTCTGCGCCTTCCTCTCCTGCTATCTGATGCTCAAGGGCTGGTCGTTGATCGGCGATGCGCTCTCCCATTCGATCGTGCCCGGCGTCGCCGGGGCCTACATGCTGGGGCTGCCGTTCTCGCTCGGCGCCTTCTTTGCCGGCGGACTCGCCTCGGCGGCGATGCTGTTCCTCAACCAGCGCAGCAAGTTGAAAGAAGATGTCATCATCGGCCTGATCTTCACCTCGTTCTTCGGCCTGGGGCTGTTCATGGTCTCGCTGTCGCCGACGTCGGTGGATATCCAGACCATCGTGCTGGGCAACGTCCTGGCGATCACGCCCGCCGACACCCTGCAGCTGGCGGCGATCGGCGTGATATCGCTGATCGTCCTGCTGGCCAAGTGGAAGGACCTGATGGTGACGTTCTTCGACGAGAACCATGCCCGCTCGATCGGCCTCAACCCCACCGCGCTCAAGATCCTGTTCTTCACGCTACTGGCGGCATCGACCGTCGCGGCGCTGCAGACGGTGGGCGCCTTTCTGGTGATCTGCATGGTCGTCACCCCGGGCGCGACGGCCTATCTGCTGAGCGATCGCTTCCCGCGTCTGCTGATCATCGCGGTGACGATCGGCTCGCTGACCAGCTTCCTCGGCGCCTACGCCAGCTATTTCCTCGACGGCGCCACCGGCGGCATCATCGTGGTGCTGCAGACGCTGATCTTCCTCATGGCGTTCGTGTTCGCCCCCAAGCACGGGATGCTGGCGGCGAGACGCCGGGCCGCCGCGTCGCTGGCGCGGACGCCAGTGGCCGAAGCGGCGGAGTCGCGATCATGAGCTGGCTGGACACACTGCTGATGCCGTTCCAGTTCGGCTTCATGGTCAACGCCATGGTCATCGCCGTGCTGGTCACCGTGCCGATGGCCCTGCTCTCCTGCTTCCTGGTGTTAAAGGGCTGGTCGCTGATGGGGGATGCCATCTCCCACGCCGTCTTCCCGGGCGTGGTGATCGCCTATATCGTCGGCATCCCCTACGCCATCGGCGCTTTCATCGCCGGCATGTTCTGCGCCATCGCGACCGGATTCCTCAAGGAGAACAGCCGGATCAAGCAGGACACGGTGATGGGGATCGTCTACTCCGGCATGTTCGGCGTCGGCCTGGTGCTCTACGTCAAGATCCAGTCGACGGTGCATCTCGATCACATCCTGTTCGGCGACATCCTTGGCGTGGCCTGGCGTGATATCGGCGAATCGGCGCTGATCGCCCTTGTCACCGTCGGCGTCATCGGTCTCAAGTGGAAGGACTTCCTGCTCCACGCCTTCGACCCGACCCAGGCCCGGGCGGTGGGTCTGCGAACCGGCCTTCTGCACTACGGCCTGCTCTGCCTGATCTCGCTGACCATCGTCGGCGCCCTGAAAGGGGCGGGGATCATCCTGGCCATTGCGCTGCTGATCGCGCCCGGCGCCATCGCCTTTCTGCTGACCCGGCGCTTCAGCACCATGCTGCTGCTATCCGTTGCCCTGTCGGCGCTCATCGCCTTTTTCGGCGTCTACCTCTCGTTCTTCCTCGACAGCGCCCCGGCCCCGACCATCGTGCTGCTGTTCTCGATCGCGTTCGGTGTGGCCTTCGTCATCTCGACAAGGCGCACGGCGCGGCAAGAACGTGCCCAGGACGACGCCTTCCCGGCAGCGAGGCGCTGAGCAACGGTCGTCGCCCTGGGATGTCTCGTCGACGGCCGGTGTCACCGACAAATTTGGTTATGTTATAACGTATGCGTGGTAACTTTTTTCCTTATCATGTTTACGGATATTCACCATGGACAGAAGGCGCTTCATCACCACGCTTTTGGCCACCTGTTTGCTCCCCAGTACCCGGGCGCTGGCCGGCAACCCGCTAATCCCCTTCACGCTGTCCAAGGACGAAGAGAGCGCCAGCTTCGTCATCGAACTGGAGGGCAGCAACGAACACAACGTATTTACGCTGGATCATCCACCGCGCGTCGTCATCGACCTGCCTCAGGTCACGCGGGTGGCACCCTCCAGCGCCCTTCACCAGCATGCCGGCATCGTCGAGGATGTACGGACCGGCCAACGGGCGGGCGGCATTCGCATCGTGCTCGACCTGAAGACGCTCAAGCAACCGAAGACGCATATCCGCCAGTTGGGCGCCAATCGCTCGCAACTGATCGTCAGTATCAACGATCCCGACCCGCTGATGGCCGCGGTGACGGCCGAGGCGCAGTCCCGCAACCAGCCGCGCAAGGCGATCATCGAGATCGACGCCGGCCATGGCGGCAAGGATCCAGGCTGCGTCAGCGCCGACGATCATTACGAGAAATATGTCACCATGGGGGTCGCCGACTATCTCAAGGGGCGCCTGGACACGGATCCCAGGTTCGAGCCATCGCTGACACGGGACAGCGATATCTTCATCCCACTGCACCAACGTGTATTGATGGCGCGGAATCACCACGCCGACCTGTTCATCTCGATACACGCCGACGCCGCACCGACCACCAAGGCCGCAGGCGCCTCCGTCTATATTCTCTCGGAACACGGAGCCAGTTCGGCCACGGCCCGGTGGCTGGCCGAGAGCCAGAACAGCTCCGACCGCTACGCCTCGACCCGGGACAGCGAGATCTATTCGGACGATCCCGACGTGCAGTCGGTGCTCATCGACCTGTCGATGCGCGGCACTGACGTCGCCAGCCAAAAACTGGCCAGGACGACGTTGAACCACCTTGGCAGCGTGACCGCGCTGCACAACGATCGCGTCAACAAGGCGGCTTTCGCCGTGCTCAAGTCGCCGGACATTCCCTCGATGCTGGTCGAGACGGGCTTCATGTCCAATCGACAGGACTGCCGCCGGCTACTGCGCAGCGCCCACCAGCAGGAACTCGCGGAGGCACTGCATCAGAGCGTGGCCGATTTCTTCGAGGCCAACCCGATACCGGGCTGAGTGTCGTTGGTGTTCGAAGTAAACCGATCGACTACCATGTCGATGTACTGCCGGGCGAAGAACGACAGCGAAACGTTCTTGTTATAGATAAGCGATGCCTGCACACGAATATCGAGGGTCGTAGGCAGAGAGATCAGATCGGCATAGTGTCCCTCGGTGATCAGCGAGGCGTCGAGAATGCCCACGCCGACGCCTTGACTGATCAGATCATAGGCTTGCATGGTCCCGGCTTCGATCTGAGGCTCCAAATGCGAACCCTGCCGTTGCAGCGCGCGCTCGACGGCATGTCGCAAGTAGGTACCGCTGCGGTTGAGGATCAGAATCTCATCCGCTAGATCGTCGACATCCACCACCACCTTCCTGGCCAGTCGACTGTCTCGGCGAACGATGCACCGATACTGGATCTGTTCCAGAGGAATGACCTCGAGCGTCTCGTTGACCTTGGTGCCATAGATGAAACCGACGTCGAACGAGCCGACCTCGATATTGCCGATCACCTGAGAGGATTGTCCGGCATGGAAGGAGACCCGCGCTCTTGGATAGGCAGCCATGAATCGAGGGATCGTCGGCGCCACGAAGTGCTTCGACATCGATGAGATCGACTGCACCGCCAGAAAGGCGTCGCCGCCTCGGGCTATGTTGTCGATTTTGGTCTGCATATGGTCGAAGTGGCCGAAAATACGTTCCACTTCGGGCAGCAACTGTACCGCCTCCGGCGTCGGCGAGAGACCGAAGCTGGTGCGATAGAACAGAGGCATGCCGACCTTCTCCTCCAGCCTCTTGACGATGCCGCTGGCGGTGGGCTGCGATACGTTCAGTTCGATGGCCGTCTTGCTGATCGAACCGGTGTGCATCACCGAACGAAACACCTCGAGGCTGCGGATACTGGCTTTCATGCCGACTCCTGACGATGAAGACACTTTCGGTAGTGCGGAAGTACCTGGTCGGCTACCCAATGTCTGAGTTTTCCCTCACTTCCAGGGATCGCTGTTCCAGAGTTCAAGGACAGCCTGATGCTGCTGCTCGACCAGCGCCTTCCAAGCATCGGCGTCGAGATAGGCAGCTGGTACGGCCTCTCGGCTCATGTCCTCGAGAAACTCGGGATCCTCGAACATCTGTGCGAAGGCTTCATTGTACTGATCGACGATCGCCGTCGGCGTTCCCTTGGGCAGCACGTACCCCCGAGTCGAGGCCATATCGATATCGTAACCCTGCTCCTTGAAGGTCGGCACGTCGTGCAGGTACTCCGAGCGGGATTCATCCATCACACCCAGGAAATTCACGGAATCCTGATAATTGTAGGCTGCGCTGACGTTGACGACTGCAAGGTCGACATGCCCGCCCATCAATGCCGTCCGCGCAGAGCCGTCGCCGCCCAGCGGTACGTAGGTAAAGTGACAGCCCAGGGCACTCTCGACCTGATTGGCGGCAAAATGGTCTTCACCGCCGTATCCTGCCAGGCCCAGCGTCAACCGGCCGCCACCGGCGCATGCCTGCTTGAGATCATCCAGCGAGGCGATGTCATCATCGCGCTGAGTAATCAGCGTGTTGGGATCCGAGGTGACGCTGGAAAGAAATTCGAAGCTATCGAGGTCGTAGCTCACTTTGCGGTCGACCATCCGTCCAATCGATGCGGGCACGTTGAAGGTTCCCACCGTGTAGCCATCAGGGTCGGCTCTGGATACCTGCGTCAGCGCGATGACGCCACCCGCCCCTTTGACGTTCTTGACCACCACGCTGGCATCGCCATCCAAGTACTTCTCGAGATAGCGCCCGACCACACGCGCGGTGATGTCGGTACCACCACCAGGGCCGTAGCCGACCACGACGGTAATGTCCTTGTCCGGAAAGTCGGCCTGAGCCGCCAGCGGCATCAACGCCACCAAGCCCGCTATCAATGTCATCTTGTTCCAGTCATTCAACATGGTGCCTCTCCTAGTTGGTTAGTCTTTTACCGATCAGCGACGACAGACGTTGCTTGAAACAGGTCAAGACGATCAGCATCACGATCATCGCAATGAGCACGATCGATGGAGCCGAACTCCACAGCACGGCGGGGTCGTTGCCGCTCATCAGCATCGAAATACGGAAGTTGTATTCCATGAACCCGCCCAGGATGACGCCAAGCACAATGGGCGCCATCGGGAATTTGAGCTTCTCGAGTACGTAACCGAATACCCCGAAACCGAACATCAGAAAGACGTCGAACAGGGTTTCGTGGATTGAGTAGGCGCCGACCACCATCAGCGAGAGGATGATGCTGCCCAGCAGCGGTCTCGGCAGATAGAGCACCTTGGAGAAGAGTCGGGTCGCCACGGACCCACCCAGAAATAGCAACATCACCGACGCAATCAGGAACTGCCACATGAAACCGAACACCTCGTCAGGGTGCTCTCGGAACAGGTTGGGGCCAGGCTGCAGTCCATGGATGAGAAATCCCCCCAGCATGACAGCAGCCACCGAGGTGCCGGGGATGCCCAGGGTCAGTGCCGGAATCATCGAAGCCGCGGTATCGGCGTTGTTGCAGGTCTCGGCGGCGGCGACGCCCTCTGGCTCCCCCTTGCCCCACTCTTCCGAGTTGCGCGCACTTCGCTTGGCTTCGTTATAACTGATAAATGTCCCGAAGGATCCGCCAGCCCCAGGCAGGATGCCTACCGCGATGCCGATCAGAGACGCCCGTAACCAGGTTTTCCAGTAGCCGAGCATCGATACCAAGGACTTGAAGAAACCCTCGTCGCCCACCTCTTTGGCGTGGCTCTCTTCACCGCTCTGCGGATTGACCAAGGTGTCGATGACAGGTGGCATCGCGTACAGCCCAATCAGGAGCACAATCACGCTGATGCCGTCATCGAGATAAAGCGAGCCGAAGGTAAAGCGCTCATTGGCACTCACCGGGTCGATCCCCACCGTGGCGACGAAGATACCGATACCTGCGCTGATCAACCCTTTCACCGCGTTACCCTTGATCAATAACGCGATGCTCAGAATGCCGAATACGGAGACCCAAAAAATCTCGGTCGGCCCGAACATGAGCGTCACACTGCCCAGCGGCGGTGCCAGCAACATCAGCGCCAACCCGCTGGCCAGACCACCGATGGCAGAGGAGACAAGCGCCACGCGCAGCGCCTTGTTGGCGTGGCCCTGCTGCGCCATCGGGTAGCCATCGAAGGTGGTTGCCACGGCCGCTGGCGTGCCAGGGATACGCAACAGGATGGCGGGAATGGCGCCACCGTACATCGAGCCATTGTAGATACCCGCCATCATGCCCAGCGCGACCTGCGGGCTCATGCCGAAAGTGAAGGGGAGCAATACAGAGATGCCGAGCGTTGCGCTCAATCCCGGTAATGCGCCAAGGAAAATGCCGGCGACGACGCCGACCGCAACGGCCAGCAGACTGCTGACGCTAAGAATATCGGGTAGGGAGTGCCAGAGTGCTTCAAACATGGGCGAGCCTCACATCAGCCAGCCATGGGGCAAGCTTCTGCCCATGGCCATGTCGAACAGCAAATAGAGCATCACCGTGAACAGCGCTGAGCCGAACAGGCTGCGCTCCCATCGGCGATAGCCGAATGCCGCGCTCATCAGCGGAATCATCAGGAAGGTGGAGACATAGAAGCCAAGTTTGGCAACGGCCACCAGGTAGATCAGCACGCAGAGCAAGCCGAGTAAGACCTTGCCCAGGCTTTCGGGATGCCCCTCCCCAGCCTCGCACTGCCGACCCTGCAGGCAGGACTGCGCGAGCAGCACGACACTCAAAACACCCACGACGCCGAGAACGGTCAATGGAAACATCGCCGATTCCAATGGAATTCCCGTACCCATGACGATGAAGGAGGTAGATGTCACGATCAGTGCGATGCAGATACCGGCCGTTGGCATTAACCCCTTGGATATGGCTTTCATGTACCTCTCCCCTCTGTAGTCTCGGGAGTCACGCTAGGGAAAAAGCCGGAGCGCCACGAATGCGTTTTTTTGCCAGACCCATAGCATTGCGCTATACCTGGCTCTCACCAACCGGGAAGACCTTTATTTTTTATTTTAAATTAAAAACTTAAAAATTATTAAAGCTTAAGCAGAAGGTGGTATGTAGAGCCACCCTTAGACTAAAGTTAAAGCTTTCTACCGGCCATATTACCTACGCCGATAGCCTCGGCGCAGGCCAAAAAACCCGTGTCATGTCGTGGCAATCGTCTTGATTTCGGGATGAGGACAGAGTGCCGACTTGATGCCAGCAGTGTGCTCCGTCTCACGACATCATCGTCGTCGAGCCGACAGCAGCATGGATGACACCGCGTGGGAATTGGCCGCGCACATGGCCCACAAACGGCAGTGCGCAGCCGAGGATATAGCCAAAAGAGACGATGGGGCGTTTAAAGACTAGAGCTGAGCGCGAGGGGCTGAACTACCGTCGTGCACACGGAGCAACCACGCCGACGAGCGTCAGCGCCACCCTCATCGTGGTCCCAACGGCCTACAGGATCCATTGATCCAGCGCATGACACACCTGACCGAGTGGGTACGGTGGCCACCCACGTGACGGACCTGATCGGTCATTCGGTAGAACGGGCCAGCGCCGTCAACTCGCTCACGCGCGTCAGCGTCTCCAACCCCATGACGGCATCGTGCAGTCGAGATCCAGCTTCAGACGATAGGACATACGCCGCGCAGCGATCGAACTTAGCCCGAATCATGGCTGGCGGAGCGGGCTCTTCGGCGTGGCGTCCCAACGGGCGCTCCAGCCGCTTGAACCGCTGCGACCCATCTCGCAGCACGATGCAAAGCTCAGTGAGATAGTTGCCTTCGGGGGTCGGCGCGTTGTGGGCATGAGGGCGCGTTTCGACCTTGGCCATCAGCGACTTTGCTGCCTCGTTCTTATAGGCCTGCTGAGTAAAACTATCGAAATCAATTCGCCCATTCAGCAATGTCCGCGCAATACAGTATTGGACGCTGAACTTGGCGTCGGTCGCACTGCGCAGTACGGGACGATCGACGTGGGTCAGACGCAGCGGATGAATTGTTACCACGACGCGTTCGATATCTGCGACATCGAACGCCTGCTCGCCCTGGAGCAATCGCACGGCATCGATGCTGGCGTGGGTGCTGTCGCAGCACGGGTAGAGCTTGATACCGATTCCCGGCGTGACGATATCAAGCGGAGCGGCCCAGTTCTCGAGTGCGCGATCGGCTTGGTAATTGCCCTCGCCGTTGAAGACATTGAAGAAGCCCTGACGATGTTCGAAGGCATCCAGGCTCGCAGAGAAGCCCTGACGTGCCATCAGTGCTGCCAACACACCATGACGCGCGGCATGCCCCACGTGGAAAGGTTTGGTCATGGTGCCAAAGTTGGCTTTGATACCGCTGGCGAGACTCACGCAGATACTGAGTGCTGTCGCAGTATGATTCGCGCTCAGTTTCAGAAGCTTGGCGCAGGCGGCAGCGGCACCAAATACGCCCAGCGTGGCGGTCGGATGCCAGCCGAGATCGTAATGATGGAAATTGACCGCCCGCGCCAGTCGCGTTTCGGTCTCGAATCCCGCGATGAAGGAGAGCAGTAGCGCCTTCCCGTTGCTATCGAGTTCCTCGGCCAACGGTAATAACCCAGCCAGTAGAGGCGCGGACGGATGCCCGCCCATGGCAGTATTGACGTCGTCGAAGTCGAGCGCATGCGCGGCACACCCATTGATCAGCGCGGCACTCAATAGATCGAGGCGTTCGCTCCGGCCCATTAGCGAACACTCGCCAGAGGTTGCCATCCCGGGCGTCGCCATCAAGGTGCCCACCGCATGTTCCCTGGCACCGGCAAGCGCGCAGCCTAGCGTGTCGAGAATCGCCGTCTTGGCATTGTCGATGGCGGTCACCGGAAGATCATCGTAGGTCAACGCCACGATTCGTGCCGCCAATTGCTGGGATAAAGTCATGGGTAGGGCTGTCTCGAATGTCGGAAGTCAGGACCAATAGCGCCGTATCGTCTGGTACGGCCACTAGAAAAGGCGCAGCAAGGATTGGCGGCGCTATCAGCTACAGGCGCAATACAGGACGCGAGATGTCGACTACTTGGACGGGGAAGTCACGGCCCCTGCCGGCATTGTCAGGTCGACGTTGCGGCACTGGACAGAAAGATGGGGAATCGCCGTGATTCTTCGCTGCCCAGTGTCATGCCCTGCGCCGCATGTGTCATGGCTTGGAAAGGTGTCACGGCCGATCGCGGCGTCACAAATCGCTTTTTCTCGATGGGCTCCAAAGAAAATGGATAGCTATCAAAAAGCAATCTTAAGTCTATGGACAAAAAGGATTTTTACGGTGGGGTTTGAAAGTGGTTACGGCAGACATCAGAATTAGACTTTAGTCTCACACAGCGATTTCTGTTGGCGAGCTCCCGGCGTAATCCGGTGTGGCGGAAATGACACTGGCAAAGCGTCGCCGTCGGCAGACGCCTGCGCGTGTTGGCGAGTAAAAAATGACAGTGTCGTTACCAATTCCTGTGAATCGCCTTCCCGTGCGTCTGTAGCATGAGCGGCTTTATTCAAACGCTATCGTACCGGACCATGGAATCTTTCAACTTACGTCTCTTCGCCTGGCTCAATGCCCCTTCGCACGCTTCGCATCTGACGCTGTCACTAGCCTATGCCCTGGCCATCTACGCTATCTATCTCGTGCCGCTACTGATGATTCTCGGCTGGTTGCATCGAGATCCCGACCGCCAGCGCCTGGCGTTGAAGGCATTGTTAGGATGCCTCGCCGCCCTGTCGGTCAACGAGGTCGTCACCTTACTGTGGGATCACCCTCGACCTTTCGCCATCCCCGTCGGCCATACCTACCTGGATCACGCCGCGAATAGCTCGTTTCCCAGCGATCATATGACCGTAATTTCGACACTGGCAATCACGCTACTGTTATCCCGTGAGTGGCGTCCGCTCGGCTATCTCTCCGCCGGTCTGGGGATGGGTATCGCCTGGGCCCGGGTCTACCTCGGCGTTCACTTTCCCCTGGACATGCTCGGCGCCATCGTCGTGTCGGCCTTCGTTGCCAGTCTGTTGGCCATCACCGAGCGCTTCTACATGCCGACGCTCCATGGCCTATCGCGTGGCCTGTATCGGCGCCTTTTCGCTCCCCTGATCAGTCGCGGCTGGCTGGCCCACTGAGCCGATATATCGCCAGGCCATGTCCCTGCACGGACTCGAGCGATGCCAACTCAATGCGCTAGGTGGTTCCCCCTGCTACGAGTGACCAAAACCAAGCGACCGGACCATCGGTGATGGCCCGGCCGCTGGTTTCCAAGGTGCAGCCGTACGTGTCAGGCGCCGGCGGATACCATGGGCCGTCTCCGCCCGGCGAGACTCACCCCGATCAGCGTCACCGCCGCCAGCGGCATCGCCACCAGCACGCTGTTCCAGCCCATCGGCTTGCCCAGCGCGATCTCCCACACCAGCGTCATCACGCCGCCGACGATCATCGCGGAAAGCGCGCCGGCCGGCGTGGCGCGGGGCCATAGCAGCGCGGCCAGGAACACCGGGGTGATCGCGGCGCCGTACATGCCGTAGGAGTACATCTGCATCGCCAGCACGCTGGGGAAGAACGCCCCCAGCACCCAGGCCAATACGCCCAGCACCACGACGGTCAGGCGATTGACCAGCAACGCCTTGCCTGCCGGGATATTCAGTTTCAGCAATCCACCGAGAATGTCCTGGGTCAGGCTGGCCGATGCCGACAGCAGGTAGCTGTTGCCGGTGGTCAGCAGCAGCGCCACCAGAGACGCCAGCAGCAGCCCGCCGACTACCGTCGGCAGCCCCTGCTGGGCCAGGGTCATCATCGCGGTCGATGGCGTGATATCGGGATACATCACCCGCGTGGCGCAGACCAGCAGGGTGATCAGCGAGGTACATACGATCGAGGCGATGACCAGGCCCATGGCGGCCTTCTTGGCCGTGGCCGGGTCCCGCGCGGCGGCGAAGCGCTGAAACAGGTTCTGGTCGCCCAGGATCAGCAGGAACAGCGGCAGGAAATAGCCCAGCGCCTGCCACGGGGTGAGACCGCCGAGCAGCGTCCGGTGCGTGGCCGGCAGCGCGTCCATCATGTCGCCGAGACCGCCCAGCCGGGTCAGCACCAGCGGCAAGGCGATCAGCATGCTGCCAAAGATGATGATGGCGCTCAGGTAGTCGGTGTAGGCCACCGAGACCAGCCCGCCCATGGTCGCCAGACCGATCATCACCAGCGCGGCGATCACCACGCCCTGCCACACCGGCAGGCCGAACGCCAGGTTGAGCGCCTGCCCCGCTCCGGTGAACTGGTACGAGACGATGCCGACGTAGGCCAGCAGGATGATCAGTGACGCGATCGAGCGCGCCGTGGGCCCGAACCGCTCCTCGATCAGACCGGGAATCGTGGTCGCCCGCGAGCGGCGCATCTTGCGCGCCAGCAGGAAGTAGACCACCAGCGCGGCGATCGGCGTGCCGGCGAAGAAGAAGATCGCCGCGCCCGGACCGTGCTGGAACACGAAGCTGGCGCCGCCGACGATGGAGCCCGACCCCACGAAGGTGGCCAGCAGCGTCGCGGTGAGCACCAGGGTGGAGAGCGAACGCCCCGCCACGATGAAGTCGGTATCGTCGTGGACCTTGCGTCGCGAGAAGTAGAGCCCGATGACGACCATCAGTACGATATACGCGATGACGAAGAATGCCTGCATGATCGCAGCCTCCCGTTCTTGATTGTTATACGTCGTGATTGTGATGCGTGTCGTCTTGCCGACCCGGTGCGAACGCTCGCCCCGGGCCGGCGGGACATCAGCGGTTCAGGCGATCCTTGACCGCGCGGCCGCCCTGCATGATCAGCGACAGGTGCTGGCCCTGGCCGGTCAGCAGGCTCATGTCCTCCAGCGGGTTGCCGTCGACCACGATCAGGTCCGCCCACGCCCCCGGCGCGACACAGCCGATCTCGCCCTCCATCCGCAGCAGCTTGGCCGCCGTGGAAGTGGCACTGCGGATCACCTCGTGGGGCGGCAGCACCTGGGAGCGGATCACGAACTCCTCCGACTGGTGCGGATGCATCTCGCCGAGCAGGTCGGTGCCGTAGGCCATCTCCAGCCCCGCCTCGCGCATGGTGACCAGGCTCTCGAGCCCGGCCAGCCGTACGTCGTCGATCTTGGCCACGGATTCCGGCTTGAGACCATAATCGGCGCCTTCGATCTTGAGCCGTTCGTAGGTCACCAGCGTCGGGCAGGCCATGGCGCCGCGCTCGGCGGCCAGGCGGGCGGTGTCCGCCTCGATCAGGTTGCAGTGTTCGAGCGATCGCACCCCGGCCTCGACGGCGCGGCGAATCGCCTCGTCGGTGTAGAGGTGCGCGCTGACGTAGGTCTGGGCGTTGCTCGCCTCCTCGACGATGGTCCTGAGTTCGTCCACCGAGAAGCTCAGGAAGTCGATCGGATCGCTGGGCGAGGAGACGCCGCCGTTGGCCATCACCTTGATGAACTGGGCACCGGCCTTGATCTCCTGGCGTACCGCGCGGCGCACCGATTCGACGCCGTCGCAGATCCGCCCCATCGAACCGAGCCGGCGGGTCTGGTACTGGTCGTCGCGCTCGTCATAGAAGCCGCGGTAGTCGTTGTGACCGCCGGTCTGGGAGAGCGCCTTGCCGCAGATCACCAGCCGCGGGCCGACGAAGAGCCCTTCCGCCACCGCCTGCTGGATGCCGCGGTCGGCACCGCCGACGTCGCGAACGGTGGTGAAGCCACGCATCAGCATGCCTTCCATGATCGGCGTTGCGCGGGCGGCGACCAGCGCGTCCGGCAGCAGCGCGTTGGCGCCGAGATCGGCGGTGGTGGCGATGACGTGGACATGGCAGTCGATCAGGCCGGGCATCAGCGTGCGCCCCTCGAGATCGATCACGCGGGCGTCCTGGGGCGCCTCGATCGGCGCATCGGAGACCTGGGCGATGCGGTCGCCCTCGATCAGGACATGCACGCCGGTCCGCGGCTGCGGGGAGGAGCCGTCGACCAGGCTGGCGTTTCGGAACAGGACAGCTTGCGAGGAGAGTGCGGAGGAGCGTTCGGTCATGGCTTGGGCTCTTGTGGGTGACTCGAATACGGCTTGAGCCTACCCAGCGCCTCGAGCCCGTGAAAAGCGCTAAAAACGCATGGCAGCATGCGGTCAGCGCATCGATCCCCCGATCACTCCCCCTGCGGCGATATTTCCAGCAGCCAGCGCTTGAAACAGCGCGTGGCGACGTTCTCCCGGCGCTCGTCCGGGGTGATGAGATAGTAGCCGCCGCCGTGGCTCGCCCAGTGGTTTGACGCCACCACCAGGCGCCCACGTTCGATCTGGCTGTCGATGACGTGGCGCCAGCCCAGCACGATGCCCTGCTCGAACACCGCCATCTCGACCAGCGTCGGGTAGTGATTGAAGATCACGGCCTGGGTCGCCGGCGAGATCGTCACATCGTGATATCGAAACCAGTCGCGCCATGAAATCCACAGGCTCTGGGCATCCTCCAGGGTCAACAGCGTCTCCTGCAGAAGATGCTCGGGCTCGAGCTTCTGATGCTCGCCGAGACCGTAACGCTCGCGGCACGCCGCGAGGTAGGCGGGTGCGCAGACCGGAAAGACTTTCTCGGGAATCGCATAGGTGGTCTCGAATCCCGGCAGCGCCGCCTGCTTCAGGTAGTAGAGCCCGATGTCGAATTCGAACGACGACAGCGAGGTCACGCCGTCGCGTACGATCAGGCGCAGCTTGAAGTTGGGGTACTGGCGCCGGAAATCGCCCAGCCGGGGCGCCATCCAGAACTGGGCCACCCCGGCGGTACAGGCCACCGTCAACTCGTTCTCGCCGGTGCTCTTCATCACCTCGGCGGTGGCGTTGACGCAGTCGTCCAGGATCGAGCGCACCTGCAGCGCGTAGGTTTCGCCCGCCCGGGTCAGCGTCAGCTGGCGCTGCTCGCGGATGAAGAGCTTGCGGCCCAGAAACTGTTCGAGATGGACGATCTGACGACTCACCGCGCTCTGGGACAGGTTCAGCTCGACGGCGGCACGGGTAAAGCTCATGTGTCTCACCGCCGCTTCGAAAGCGATCAGAGCGTTGAGCGGCGGCAGCGGCGACATGCGCATGAGAAGCTCCAGGGAGGCGGCGGAGAGGGCCAGGATACGTCATCGCGCCGGCGGGAACGCTAGTCGCGATCGCGGATGAAGTCGATGAAGGCGCGCAGTGGGCCGGGTACCAGCCGGCGATCGGCGTAGTAGAGATAGGGGCCGGAAAACCGTGGCCACCAGGGTTCGAGTACCGGCATCAACGCACCGCTTTCCAGGTCGGGCCGGAGCCACTGCTCGAACAGCATGATCAGGCCGACGCCCTGCCGCGCGGCGTCGACGCCGAGATCGACCCCGCCACCGATACTGACCTCCAATGGCCCATGGGGCTCGATACGGATCAGCTCTTCGCCTTTTTCGAACTCCCAGACCGCCAGGTTGCCATTGGTGAAACGGCCGTAAATGCAGGCGTGGTCGAGCAGATCCCGGGGATGTTCGGGGGTGCCGCAGCGGGCCAGATAGTCGGGCGACGCGACCAGCGCGAAACGCTGCTCGCGCGGGCCGATGGGCACGGCGATCATGTCCTGCTCGAGGCGCTCATCGTAGCGAATGCCGGCGTCGTATCCCGCCGCGAGAATATTGGTCACCGCGCTGTCGGCGGTGATCTCCACGCGAATTTCCGGGTAGGCCTTGAGGAAGTCGGGCAGGATCGAGGGCAGCACCAGTCTCGATGCGCTGACCGGCACGTTGAGCCGCAGCGTACCGGCCGGGCGATCCTTGAAGCCGTTGACCGCATCCAGCGCGCTTTCCACCTCCGCCAGCGCGGGCGACAAGCGCGCCACCAGCGCCTCGCCGGCTCGCGTCAGCGTCACCGCCCGAGTGGTGCGATGGAACAGTCGAATGCCGAGTGCGGTCTCCGCACGCCGCACCGCATCGCTCAAGCGCGAGGCGCTGGTACCGCTCAGTCTCGCGGCTTCCCGAAACCCCTTGGCTCTGGCCACCGCCAGCACGACCTGAAGATCACCGAGATCGGCGCTCATTGTGCACTTTCCCGTACGCCCTGTATGGATTGAACGGAATAGTCGCACAGCATCGGCAGGCCTACCATGCAGGACTCACAAGAGCGTCCACCATCCGTTATTCGATACAGGAGTGAACCATGTCTCTCATCGACAAGGCCGGTACATATGCCCTCGGCGATCGTCGGGTCAAGCGCCTGGGCTACGGCGCCATGCAGCTCGCCGGCCCCGGCGTGTTCGGTCCGCCCAGGGATCCGGCACGGGCGTTGCGGGTGCTCGAGGAGGTCATCGCCGCCGGTATCGATCATATCGACACCTCGGATTTCTACGGCCCCCACGTCACCAACCAACTGATCCGGCAGGCACTGCATCCTTATCCCGACGATCTCTGCATCGTCACCAAGGTCAGCGCCCGACGCGATGAAACCGGCGCCTGGCTGCCCGCGCTCTCCCCAGCCGAGCTGACCCAGGCGGTGGAGGACAACCTGCGCAACCTGGGCCTGGAACAGATGGAGGTCGTCAACCTGCGCAGCATGCTGGACGTCCACGGCCCGGCGGAAGGCTCGCTGGAGGCGCCGCTGACGACCCTGGTCGAGCTCCGCGAGCGCGGCCTGATCAAGCACATCGGGCTGAGCAACGTCACCGCCACCCAGGTCGCCGACGGACAGAAGATCGCCCCCATCGTCTGCGTGCAGAACCAGTACAACCTGGCCAATCGCGCCGACGATGCGTTGATCGACCGGCTCGCCGCGGACGGGATTCCCTACGTGCCGTTCTTCCCGCTAGGCGGCTTCACGCCCCTGCAGTCGGAAACACTGTCCGAGGTGGCGCAGACCCTCGACGCCAGCCCGATGCAGGTGGCGCTGGCGTGGCTGCTCAAGCGCTCGCCCAATATCCTGCTGATCCCCGGCACCTCGTCGCCCGAGCATCTGCAGCAGAATATCCAGGCGGCCGCGATGGAGATACCTGATGCTCAAATGGCATTGCTCGATCGTATCGGCAGCGAGTAACGCGGCCGACATCGGGGCATCCGGCGCAGCGTGACGGTCTAGGGCAACGTCGCCAGGCGCTGCCAGAATTCCTCGGCAGCGGCAGGCAGCGCCGCCCTGGCCCGGGCGACGTGAATCTCGACCGGTATGTCCCAGGCCGGTCCGAACGCCCGGACCAGTTGACGACCGCGCCACTCCGACTCCGCCAGGATGAGCGGGAGCCAGGCCATCCCCTTGTTCTCCAACGCCATCGACATCAACACTGCCGCCAGGTGGCTCGAGAACAGCGGCGCGCGCGAGGCGAACTCGGCATCGCTGCGCAGGCGGTGGGAAACGATGCGCCCCAGCCCGGAAGCGTCGGTGTAGGCCAGATACGGAACGGCGGGATCGTCCACCGGCGGGAATTCGGGATCGAAGCCCGCCGCTGCGTCCTTGCCCTCGCCGAGTTTTCTGCCCAATTCCGCACCGATCAGCGGTACCAGCGTGTCCTGCGCGATCCTTCGACTCTCGAATCGGCCCGGATCGAGTCGCGTGGGCACCTCCGGGTGACGGTGGCTGAGCAGAAAATGTACCCGCCCCTGCATCAGCCTCTGCTCGCATTCCGCCATGCTCTCGGTGTGCAGCTGCAGCGCCTCGAGCGGCGCGCCCTTCTCGATCTGACGAATCCAGCGCGGGAAGAACGTGAACGACAGCGAGTGTGTCGCCGCAAACTGCAGGGTTCGCGCGGTCTTGCCCGCCACCTCCCGAACCTCTTCGCGCAACCGATGCAGGCGGGTGGCGGACTCCAGCGCACCGCGATGCATCGCCCGCCCGGCTTCGGTCAGCGACGTCCCCTGGGGCGTTCGCGTGAACAAGGTGACGTCCATCCACGCCTCCAGCGCGCGTATTCTTCGGCTGAAGGCCGGCTGGGTGATATGGCGCGCCTCGGCGGCGCGCACGAAGCTGCCGTGCTCCGCCAAGGCGATGAAGTCCTCGAGCCAGACCAGTTCCATGGGTGGAGTCCTGTGAGAGGGTTACCAATGGCAATGCCGTTTCGGCATGTCAAACCCCGTTAATAGCATTGGCTGGCGAGTCGACGCCACCGTTATCGTGGCCTCTCCTTCCTCCACGAGTGTTCAGCCATGCGTATCGTCGATATCCGCGAACAGACCGCATCGATCGCCTCTCCCATCGCCAATGCCTACATCGATTTCTCCAAGATGACCTGTTCGGTCGTCGCGGTGGTCACCGACGTGATCCGCGACGGCAAGCCGGTGATCGGTTACGGCTTCAACTCCAACGGTCGCTACGGCCAGGGCGCGCTGATGCGCGACCGCTTTCTGGCCCGGGTGCTGGAAGCCGACCCCGAGACGCTGATCGATCACGAACACGACAACCTGGACCCGTTCGCCATCTGGAAGACGTTGATGACCAACGAGAAGCCCGGTGGCCATGGCGAGCGCTCGGTGGCGGTCGGCACCATCGACATGGCGGTCTGGGACGCCGTGGCCAAGATCGAGGGCAAGCCGCTCTATCGGCTGCTGGCGGAGCGCTACCGCGATGGTCAGGCCGACGACAAGGTCTGGGTCTATGCCGCCGGCGGTTACTACTATCCCGGCAAGGACCACTCGAAGCTGCAGGAGGAGATGCGCGGCTATCTCGATCGCGGCTACAGCGTGGTCAAGATGAAGATCGGCGCCGCACCGCTGGATGAGGACCTGCGCCGGATCGACGCGGTGCTGGAGATCGTCGGCGACGGCAGTCGACTGGCGGTCGATGCCAACGGCCGCTTCGACCAGGCGACGGCCATCGCCTACGCCGAGGCACTCAAGCCCTACAATCTGTTCTGGTACGAAGAGGCCGGCGATCCGCTCGACTACGCGCTGCAGGCGGAGCTCGCGAACCACTATGAGTTGCCGATGGCGACCGGCGAGAACCTGTTCTCGCATCAGGACGCCCGCAACCTGCTGCGCTACGCCGGCATGCGCCCGGATCGCGACTACCTGCAGTTCGACTGCGCGCTCTCCTACGGTCTGGTGGAGTATCTGCGCACGCTCGATGTCATGGCCGGGATGGGCTGGTCCAGCCGTCGCGTGGTACCCCACGGCGGCCACCAGATGTCGCTCAATATCGCCGCCGGCCTGCACCTGGGCGGCAACGAATCCTACCCGGACGTGTTCCAGCCCTTCGGCGGCTTTGCCGACGGCATCCGGGTGGAAGATGGCTACGTCGCTCTGCCCGACGTCCCGGGCGTCGGGTTCGAAGCGAAGTCGGCGCTCTACCAGGTCATGCGCGAACTCGGCGGCGAGTGAAGGTTGTGCGCATCGGCGTCAAAAGATATGTTATAAAATAACATTAATGATATCGATGAGCACTCATGAACCTCACCGTACCGCCGCTACCGGATGTCGCCGCTGGGCGCGAATCGGAACTGTCCCAGGGCGCCTCATACCGCGCCCTGCAACATGTCGGCATGCAGGGCATCGCCATCCGGCTGCAATGGGAGGATGGCACTCGGCTGCCGGCCACCGCCGACGTCGGTGTCGATCTCGCCGCCGGCCAGCGCGGCATCCATATGTCGCGCCTCTACCGCCTGCTCGACCGCCTCGACGAATCGCCGTTGACGCCGGACCGGCTGGACGCCCTGGGGCATGCCCTGCTGGATAGCCAGCACGACACCAGTCAGCGCCTCTATCTGGCGCTGCGCCTCTACCTGCCGCTACGGCGCCGTGCCCTGCTCAGTGACGCCAGCGGCTGGCGCCACTACCCGCTCACGCTGGCCCTCGAGGGCAGCCATCAAGGCCTGACCCGGACCCTGACCCTCGAGCTCGACTACGCCTCCACCTGCCCCTGCTCGACGGCACTGGCCAGGCATGCCATGGCCCGCGACTGGCGCCACTGGGCCGAGGAGCAGAACACCGCGAACCTCGACGCAGACGCGGTGGCTGACTGGATCGAACGCAGCGGCAGCTTCCCCACGCCCCACAGCCAGCGCAGCCGGGCCGCGATCGCGCTGCGCCTGGCCGAGGCGGCCCCCTTCGCGACGGCGGCGCGCATCGACGCCCTCGAGCAGACCCTGCAGACACCGGTGCAGACGCTGGTCAAGCGCATCGACGAGCAGGCCTTCGCCGAGCGCAATGGCGCCAACCTGATGTTCTGCGAGGATGCCGCGCGACGGCTGGCCGAGCAGTGCGAGGCGCAATCCGACGTGCTCGGCTATCGCGTCGACATCACCCACGCCGAGAGCCTGCACGCCCACGATGCCGTGGCCCGGGCCGAGCGCGATTTCGAGCCCCGCTGACACGACGGGAGTGACGCCAGCGCATCGCGCGTGCCGGCGCACCACGCCGGGTTCGGCGTCCATTCGTCGAACCTAGCCGATGGTCGGACGGTCGTCGGGCCTTCCCCCTCATACAGTGTCACCAAGCCCCGGCGAGATGGGCCGGGACAGGCACTGCAGCGGGAGGGATCCATGAGTCGCTATCAGGACGAGTACCGCACCTCGATCGAGGATCCGGAAACCTTCTGGATGCGTCAGTCGCGACGCCTTCCCTGGTTCGCGCCACCGTCCCGGGCGCTCGCCTACGACGCGAGCGGACACGCCCGCTGGTTCGGCGATGGCGAGCTCAATCTGTGTCACGCCGCCCTCGACCACCACGTCGAGCAGGGGCACGGCGAGCGCACCGCGATCTACTGGGACTCTCCGCTCAGCGGCCAGCAGCGGCGCTACAGCTATCGTGAGCTGCGCGACACCACCGCCCGCTGCGCCGGCGCGCTACGCGGGCTGGGCGTCACCCCGGGCGATCGCGTGGTGATCTACATGCCGATGGTGCCGGAAGCGCTGATCGCGATGCTGGCCTGCGCGCGTCTCGGCGCCATCCACTCGGTGGTGTTCGGCGGTTTCGCGCCGCGAGAGCTGGCCGCGCGGATCGAGGATGCCAAGCCCAGGGTGGTGATCGCCGCCTCCTGCGGGCTCGAACCCGACCGGGTGATACCCTATCAGCCGATCGTGCGCGAGGCGCTGTCGCGCAGCGCCCACGCGGTGGCCCACTGCGTCTACCTGCAGCGCGACGCCTGCCGCGCCGAGATCGGCCCCGACGAAGCGGCGTGGGAGACGCTGATGGCGGCGGCCGAGCCCGCCGACTGCGTACCGGTGAAGGCCACCGACCCGCTCTACATCCTCTACACCTCCGGCACCACCGGCAAACCCAAGGGCGTGGTGCGCGATACCGGCGGCTACGCGGTGGCGCTGCACTACTCGATGGAAGCGATCTACGACATCGCCCCGGGAGACGTCTTCTTCTCCGCCTCCGACGTGGGCTGGGTGGTCGGCCACTCCTACATCGTCTACGGCCCGCTGCTGCGCGGCGCCACCAGCGTCGTCTACGAGGGCAAGCCGGTGCGTACCCCCGACGCCGGCGCCTTCTGGCGGGTGATCGAGGAGTATCGAGTGAAGAGCTTCTTCACCGCCCCGACGGCCTTTCGCGCGATCAAGAAGGAGGATCCCGATGCCCGCCAGATGGAGGGCTACGATCTCTCCTGCCTGCGCTCGCTGTTCCTGGCCGGGGAGCGCCTCGACCCGCCCACCTATCACTGGCTCAAGGCGCATCTCGACGTTCCCATCGTCGATCACTGGTGGCAGACCGAGACCGGCTGGGCGATCGCCGCCGATCCGCTGGGGCTTGACCCGGTGCCGACCCGTGCCGGCTCCGCCACCTTTCCGGTGCCGGGCTACGATGTGCGCATCCTCGACCGCCACGGCGAGGAGGTGGGCGCCCTGACCGAGGGCAGCGTGGTGATCAAGCAGCCGCTGCCGCCGGGCTGCCTCGCCGGCATCTGGGGCGACCCCGAGCGCCTGCACTCGGCCTACCTGGCGACCTATCCGGGTTACTACCTTACCGGTGACGGTGGCTATTTCGACGAGGACGGCTACCTGTTCGTGATGGGCCGTACCGACGACGTGATCAACGTCGCCGGCCACCGGCTCTCCACCGGCGAGATGGAAGAGGTGCTCGGCTCGCATCCGGCGGTGGCCGAATGCGCGGTGATCGGGACGCAGGACGCGCTGAAGGGGCAACTGCCGCTGGGCCTGGTGATTCCCAAGGATGGCTTCGATGGCGACGACGCGAAGCTGGAGCGGGAGCTCGTCGCTCTGGTCCGGGAACGGATCGGCCCGGTGGCGAGCTTCAAGCAGGTCCGGGTCGTGGATCGGCTGCCCAAGACCCGCTCCGGCAAGATCCTGCGCCGCGCGCTGCGCCAGCTCGCCGACGGGGAGACCTTCGACGTGCCCGCCACCATCGACGACCCGACAAGCCTGGAGGACGTTCGCCAGGCCATCGCCACTCTGCATGGGGCCGAATCCGCGGAGCGGGATGATTGACGCGACACGCCGTTCAGGACGACTCCGACTGGGGCCCGAACAGGGCATTGAGCGGCAGGTGGGATTTCGAGAAAGGTGACTTGATGACCACGTAGTTGAGATACTTCTCGATCCCCACCTCCTGTTCGACCAGCCCTTCGATGAGCGCCTGGTATTCCGCGATGCCACGGGTCACGAACTTGAGCAGATAGTCGAACCCGCCCGAGATCAGATGGCACTCGATGCAGTCGTCGATCTTCGCGACCGCCTGCTGGAACCGATCGAAGTCGATCTGGCGGTGGTGGGAGAGCGTCACCTCGGTGAACACCGTCAATATCTCGTCGAATTTCGCCAGGTCGATCAGTGCCGAATAACCGGTGATGTAGCCTGCGGCCTGCAGCTTCTTCACCCGCATCAGGCAGGGACTGGGCGACAGGTGGACCAGTTCGGCCAGCTCGACGTTGGGGATGCGGCCATTTTTCTGCAACTCGGTCAGGATCCTGAGATCGGTACGATCCAGCTTCATTCTTGTCTCCCCCAAAGTCGGATACCTCGCGGCGGGGCCTTGGTGACATGCGATGTATCGACATATCTTCGCAACGATGCCCGAAAAGAGCGGGCAAAAGATTCGCGCCCGTAACTTGCCCCCCAGGGCACGATATTGAAAACTGCAGAACGATGGAAACCCCACCCGCCAGGCGGCATAGGCGTGCCACCGGCGCCGAGGCGACGCCAACGGGAAGCAGCCCTGGACTCATGACGTCATCCAAACTCGATCGCATCGATGTCTCCATCCTGACCGAGCTGCAGCGCGACGGACGCATCACCAATGCCCAGCTCGCGGATCGCGTGGGGCTGTCGCCCTCCCCCTGTCTCTCCCGGGTCAAGCGGCTGCAGCAGGCCGGCTACATCGAGAGCTACAACGCCCGCCTGAATCTTGCCCGGCTCGGCTCGTCGATGACGCTGTTCGTGGAGATTACGCTGAGCAACCACCGCCGCGACAGCTTTCAGCGCTTCGAGGCGGTCATGGCGGCGACTCCGGAAGTGATGGAGTGCCACCTGGTCTCCGGCGGCTACGACTATCTACTGCGCATGCTCGTGCCGCGCCTCTCCGAGTTCCAGAGGCTCATGGAGAGCTGGCTGGAGCAGGACGTGGGGATCGCACGCTACTTCAGCTACGTGGTGATGAAGACCCCGCTGAACCGGGCCGAGGTCCCGCTACGCCAGCTGATCGGGGACGATGCCCACGACGATGCCTGATCGCGACGCCGGCCTCAACCGAGCGTATGCGCGGCCAGGCCGAAGGTCCGGACCGGCCCGTCACCGCCTCTCTGCTTGCCCAGGCGCATCTGGGTGACGGTGTCGAAGGCGTCGAGTCCCGCGGCGTCGAGGAAAGCGAAGAACGTCGGACTGTCGCAGAGGGTGTCGATGCGCAGGAACTGCCCGACATGGCGCCGGAGGAGCGGCGCGATCAGCGCCGTCGCCATCGCCTCGTCCTCCGCCACCACCGGTCCGATCACGCGTCCCCGGCCGAAGTCGCGAATCAGCGCGAACCCCGCGGGCGCGCCGTCGCGTACGGCCACCGTGCCCTCGCTGACGGCGAAGAGTGCGTCCAGCACCGCGCGGCGCTCGGCCCCGAAGGCCATCTGGTCGAGCGCCCGCAGCGCCGCCTGGTCCGACGCCTGAAGCGTGCGCACCGGGCACGCCGAAACCACCTCGGGCAGCGGCCCCTCGCGCACGATGCCCTGACGCTGATGGATCGTCGCCACCGGCACGAAGCCGGCGCTCTCATACAGGCGGTAGGCCGCCCGCGTCGCGTTCAAGCGCAGATCGCGACCGCCGCAATCCGCCAGGATCCGGTCCAGCAGCCAGCGCCCCGCCCCCAGCGTCTGGAGCCGCGGGGCGGTCATCATCATGCCGATCATGGCGAAATCCTCGCCCATCTCGAAGTACATGCCGGACGCCAGCACGCGCTCGATCTCGTCCATCGCGAGATACCCACGCCCCAGCGACATCAGCAGCGTCACATCGCGCGCCCGGTGAGGCCAGGAAACGCCGACGCAGAGCTGATGGAGGTGATGGAGATCACCGCTCTCCAGCGGCCGGGCCGCGGCCACGAATGCATCCACTCTCTGCGTCGTGGAAATATCGGTAGGGTTCATGCCTCCTCCTGGAATACCCGGTCCACGGGAGCGACGCCCGGGACGCAGGTCGTCGCCATCGCTCACACCGGAACAGTCTAGCGGCGCCCCTTCCCGGCCACCGCACGTTTTCGCCAACTCTCGCCGATTTGGCGCCGGCGGCGCCCCGCCACAGCGGAATCTGCGCTGAAGCCCGCCAATTCGGCAGATATCGCCGCCCAGTACGGCACAACGACATTCGCTGCCCCGCCGTTGTCGTAGCCTGAAGCCTTCCCTTCGAAGGAGAGGTTCATGGCACTGCTCTACAAGGCCGACCCGGTGAGAGGAGAGCGCTGGCGGGCGCTCTTCGCACGACACGCCCCCGACATCGAGTTCCGCCAGTGGCCGGATGTCGGCGATCCTGCCGAGGTGCGCTACCTGCTGGCCTGGGAGCCACCCAGCGATCTCGCCACCCGCCTGCCCGCCCTCGAGGTCGTGTTCGCCACCTCCGCCGGCATCGATCAGTTCGATCTCTCGCAGCTGCACGCCGGCATGCCGCTGGTGCGCATGCTGGACCCGGCGCTGGAGACCGGCATGGTCGAGTACGCCAGCTTCGCCACGCTGTGGCTGCATCGTCGCCTGTATGACTACGTACGCCAGCAGCGCGAGTGCCAATGGCAGGCCCATCCCCTGGTCGCCGCCGAGCAGCGCCGTGTCGGCATCCTCGGCCTGGGCCAGCTGGGACAGGCCATCGCCACGCGCCTGAGCGGCTACGGCTTCCCGGTCAGCGGCTGGTCGCGCAGCCCGCGCCAGTTGCCAGGGATCACCTGTCACGCCGGTCCCGACGGGCTGAAGCGCTTTCTGGCCTCCAGTGACATCCTGATCTGCGTCCTGCCACTGACCGATGCCACCCGCGGCATCCTCGATCGCGAGCTGTTCGCACTGTTGCCCGCGGGCGCAGCGCTGGTCAACATCGGCCGCGGCGAGCACCTGGTCGACGACGACCTGCTCGAGGCGCTGGCGTCGGGGCAGCTGTCGGCGGCGGTGATGGATGTGCTGAGCCAGGAGCCGCCGGCGCCGGACCACCCCTTCTGGCAGCACGAACGCATCCTGCTGACACCCCACGTAGCCGCCATGACGCAGCCGGAGAGCGCATTCCCGGTGCTGCTGGACAACCTGCGCCGCCACCAGCGCGGCGAGTCGATGGTCGGCCGGATCGACCGCCAGCGCGGCTACTGAATCGCCGCTCCCGCCCCGGCGAGGTTCAGGCCGGGGCCTCCGCCAGCGCGAGCGTGCGGTTCTCCAGCCAGCCGGGGCGCAACTCCGGCACCGAGCCGATCAGCTTGCGCGTGTAGTCGTGGCGCGGCGCCTCGAGTACCGCTTCGCAGCTCCCGAACTCCACGCACTCGCCATGGTAGAGCACCATGACGTCGTCGCAGAGCGCGCGCACCGTCGAGATATCGTGGCTGATGAACAGGTAGGCGACGCCCAGCTCCTGACGCAGCTCCGCCAGCAGCTCGAGAATCGCCGCACCGACCACGGTATCCAGCGCCGAGGTCACCTCGTCGCAGAGAATCAGATCCGGCTTGGCCGCCAGGCAGCGCGCGAGGTTGACGCGCTGCTTCTGGCCCCCGGAGAGCTCGCCGGGCTTGCGATCCAGCAGGCCGGTGGGCAGCTTGACCAGCGCCATGAGCTCGTCGATCCGGCGCCGCCGCTCGGCACGGTCCAGGTGGAAATAGGTCTCCAGCGGCCGGCCGAGCAGCCGCCGTACCGAATGGGCCGGGTTGAGCGCGTTGTCGGCGCTCTGGAAGGCCATCTGGATGCGCCGGAACTGATCCGGCGTGCGGCCGCGCAGCGTCGGCGACAGCGGGGTGCCATCGAACTGTACGCTGCCATGGCAGGGGGCGATCAGCCCGGCGACCGCTCGGGCCAGGGTCGACTTGCCGGAGCCCGATTCACCGATGACCCCGATGGAGCGGCCCGCGTGCAGCGTGAGATCGATCCCGCGCAGCACCATCGCCGACGGCTCGCCGTCGCGGTTCGGCTTGCCGTAGCCGACATCGAGCCGTTCGACCTCCAGCAGCGGCTGCCCCGCGGCGGCCGGCATCGAGTCGGCCAGGCGCGGCGGCCGGGTCGCCGCCAGCAGGCTGCGGGTGTAGGCGTGCCGGGGCCGCTCGAGAATCTCTTCGATCCGGCCCTGCTCCTGCTCGCAGCCCCCGTTGAGCACCAGTACCTGGTCGGCCATCTGGGCGACCACGGTCAAGTCGTGGGAGACGTAGATCGCCGTGGTGCCGCGCTCGCGCATGACCCGCTTGAACGCGAGCAGCACCTCGACCTGGGTGGTCACGTCCAGCGCCGTGGTCGGCTCGTCCAGGATCACCAGCGCCGGATCGGTGAGCAGGGCCATCGCCGCCATCACGCGCTGCAGCTGCCCGCCCGAGACCTGGTGAGGGTAGCGCTCGCCGATGTGCTCGGGGTCGGGCAGCGCCAGATCCCGGAACAGGCCGATGGCCTTGTCCCGGGCGGTGCGGCGATCCATCACCTTGTGCAGCAGCGCCGCCTCGATCACCTGATCCATCAGCGAGCGCGAGGGGTTGAACGCCGCCGCCGCGCTCTGGGCGATGTAGGCGACGCGGTGTCCGCGCAGGGCTCGCGTCGCCACCGGTGAGAGCGACAGCACCTCGGTCTCGCCCAGGCGCACGCTGCCACCGGCGATACGACACCCGCGCCTGGCGTACCCCAGCATGGCCAGGGCGATGGTGGTCTTGCCCGACCCGGACTCCCCGATCAGCGCCAGCACCTCGCCCGGCTCGAGCGAGAAGCCGATCCGGCTGACGATACTGCGTTCTTCCCCGCCGTCGGGGGTCGCGACGATCTCGAGGTCGCGAACGATGAGCGATTCGCCTTGCATGGGTCACTCCTTCTGCGTCGCGCGGCTGGTGGAGAGGCTATCGATCAGCAGATTGGCGCCGATGGTCAGCGTGCCGATGGCCAGGGCCGGCGCGATGACCGCGATCGCGCCCTGGCTCAAGCCGCCGATGTTCTCGCGCACCAGCGACCCGAGGTCCGCCGCCGGCGGCTGCACGCCCAGCCCGAGAAAGCTCATGCCGCTGAGCAGCAGCACGATGAACACGAAGCGCATCCCCATGTCGGTCAATACCGACTGGATCATGTTGGGGAAGATCTCGCGGGCGGCGATGTAGAGTCGCCCCTCGCCCCGGGTGTGGGCGACCTGAACGTACTCCATCGTGGCCAGATTGGTGGCCAGGCTGTGGGCGATCCGGAAGGCCCCGGGGGCATAGCTGAGCACGGTGGCCGTGATCAGCAGCGGGATCGAAGCGCCGAAGGCCGACACCATCACCAGCGCCATCATCTTGCTGGGGATCGAAATCAGGGTGTCGAATACCCGTCGCACGGACTCCTCCAGCCACTTCGGCAACAGCACCGAGAGCATGCCGAAACCGGCGCCGATCAGGCTGGAGAGACAGGCGGCGACCAGGGCGAGGCCCACGGTATAGCGAGCGCCGGTCAGGATCCGGCTGAGCATGTCGCGGCCCATGTAGTCGGTGCCCAGCGGGTAGGCGGCGCTGATCCCGCCGAACATCTGGTCGGAGACGAACGCCCCCATCGGATGGGGTGCCAGCAGCGGCCCGAACAGCGCCACCAGAATCCAGAAGCCGAACACGCCGAGCCCGATCCAGCGCGTCAGCTGGAGCCG
The DNA here is from genome assembly GCA_002695065.1 of Salinicola sp. GTDB lineage: Bacteria > Pseudomonadota > Gammaproteobacteria > Pseudomonadales > Halomonadaceae > Salinicola. Next base: position 58,661 of record NZNW01000082.1, read on the forward strand.
GCGGCGATTGCGACGCCGAGGGGCGCCGACGGGGAGATGGCTGCCGTGGCGCAACCGCTGGGGAGTATTGGCCTTGGGGTGCGGCATCGTCTTGAGCGAGTTCATCGGTTGCGCAGCCTCGGGTTGGAGAGAATCGCGCAGATGTCGGCCAGCATGACCAGCACCAGATAGGTGCCGCAGAACAGCATGGCGCAGGCCTGCACCAGCGAGAGGTCGCGGTTGGATACCGCGTCCACCATCAGGCTGGCGATCCCCGGGTAGTTGAAGATGGTCTCGACGATGATGACGCCGCCGAGTAGATAGGAGAGGCTCAGCGCGACGGCATTGGCGATCGGCCCGACCGCGTTGGGCAGGGCGTGGCGCATGACCCGCCGGATCGGCGGCACGCCCTTGAGCTGTGCCATCTCGACGTAGGGGCTATCGAGCTGATCGATCAGCGCCGCACGGGTCATGCGAGCCATCTGCGCGATGAGCACGCAGCAGAGCGTCAGCACCGGCATGGCGTAGATCTTCATGGCGTCGCCCAGCGAATCGACCGTGGAGACGTAGGAGAGTGCGGGCAGCCAGTTGAGCTTGACCGCAAAAATCAGCACCGCCAGTGTGGCCACCAGAAACTCCGGCACCGCGACCATCGACAGGGTCACCAGATTGAGCAGGCGATCGATCAGGCCGCCGCGGCGCATCGCCGCCACCACGCCCATGGTGATGGCGATGGGCACCGAGACGAGGGTGGTGATGCCGGCGAGGATGAGGGAGTTGGGCAGGCGATCGTTGATCAGTTGGGCGACCGCCATGCCGTTGCTCGCCGACTGACCGAGGTCGCCGGTGACGAAACCGGACAGCCAGTGCCAGTAACGCACGATGGCCGGCTGATTGAGCCCCAGTTGCGCTCTCAGCGCAGCGACCTGCTCGGGCGTGGCGAACTGGCCCAGAATCTGCTGGGCCGTATCGCCGGGCAGCAGCGAGGTGATGGCGAAGATCACCAGCGATACCAGAAACAGGGTCAGCAGACTGGCGCCCAGTCGTCCAGCCACGAGACCAAATAGGGTGTTGCGCATGGGTCGTCTCCGACTCGAGTGCCCCGATCGCGCCTCACCCGCCCCAGGGCGAGGTCGGCGCCGACCGGCGCTTGCGTTGACGTGCGAGTCCCGGCTCAGCCCTTCCACCAGACGTATTCGGCGAACAGGTAGCCCATGAAGGATCCCAGCGGCACGGTCCGGTCCATGCCGCCGATCCGGGAGTCGTAGCCCTCGAGATCGCTGAGAAAGACAGGAATCCCGATGCCGCCCTCGTCGTGGATCAAGGTCTGCATGTCGGCGTACATCTGCTTGCGCTTGGCCTCGTCGGGCTCGCCCCGCGCCGCGACGACCAGTTGATCGAAGTGCGCGTTCTTCCATCCCGACTCGTTCCACGCGGCGCTCGACAGGAAGAACTGGGAGAGCAGGATATTGGCGGTCGGTCGCGGGTTGATGTTGCCGAAGCCCAGGGGATGCTTCATCCAGTGGTTCGACCAGTAGCCGTCCGCCGGCACCCGGTTGATGTTGAGCTTGAGACCGGCCGCCGCCGCCGACTGCTGGAGCAGCACCGCCATGTCCTCGGAGTAGTTGGCGGCGGGCGAGGCGACGAGCGGGACGGTGGCGCCGGCGACACCGGCCTGCTTGAGCAGGGAGGCGGCGCGTTCGGGATCGTATTCCCGCTGGGGCAGGCCGTCGAAGTAGTAAGGCGTGCCCGGTGCGATGGGCTGGTCGTTGGCGATCTCGCCGTAGCCGCGCAGCGCCACGCGCTTGATCTGCTCGCGGTCGAAGAGACACTTCATCGCCTCGCGGAACGCCGGCCGACTCGTCGGCTGCTGGTCGAAGCGCATGACCAGGTCGGTGTAGTTGCCGGAGTTGGTCGCCTTGAGTAAGCCGTTGTCGCTCTGCTTGATCCGCTCGGCGAAGTTGCCGCTGAGGTTGTTGATCATCTGCACGTCGCCGGAGAGCAGCGCGTTGACCCGGGAGGATTCGTCGCTGATGCCGACCATCTCGATGGCGTCCAGATACGGATACCCCTCGCGCCAGTAGTTCTCGTTGCGCACACCGACAGAGCGAACCCCGGGCGAGAACTCCTGACAGCGGAACGCGCCGGTGCCGTTGCCTTTCGAGAAGTCCTGGGTGCCATCGGCGACGATGACCAGATGCGAGACGGCGAGAATCGAGGGCAGTTCGATATTGGGCGACGAGAGGTTGAATTCGACCCGGCGCTGATCGAGTGCCCGTATGCTCTCGATCTGCTCGACCATCGACAGCACCTTGGAGCCGACCGCGGGCTCCTTGTGGCGCATGATCGAGTAGATCACGTCCTGGGGCGTGAGCGCCTTGCCATCGTGGAACGTCACCCCCTGGCGCAGGACGAAGATCCAGTGGCTGCCGTTGTCGGTGGTCTCGAAGCTCTCGGCCAGGCACGGCTGCGGGCGCAGGTCCGGGTCGAACTGGGTCAGGCCGTTGTAGAACATGTAGGCACGACAGTAGTCGATCGCCGTCGAGCCCTGCGCCGGATCGAGCGAATCCTTGGTCGAGGAGGAGTGGGCGGCGACGCGGATACGCCCGCCGCGTTGCGGCGACGCCTCGCCCTCCGCCGCGAAGGCCGGCGACAAGCCGGGCACCCCGCCCACGCCCATGGCCAGCACGCCGGCCGCGCCGAGCAATTTCATGGCATCGCGCCGGGACAGCCCGCGCTGCATGGCCCGATAGATCTGAAGACTCTCCTGGGGAGAGGTCAGCTGGTCGCTCTTGTTGTCGCGACGGTTGTCGTGACTGTTGTTGTCGTGACGCGTCATTAGCCTTCTCCTAGATCGACTGGAATTGTTATGGAACTCGGATTTAGCGCTTACTGAATGACGGCTTCTCCCTGGCCATGGGTACGGATCGATGCCTTCGGTCGAGCTTCCCGCTCGAGCGATATGGGAACGGTGGCGAGATCGACGCTCAGAGCCCGACCAGTGCCGGCAGGCCACGGATATCGGCAATCTCGGTGGCGCCGTAGCCGGCGCAGTAGGGCTCGTGCCCCCGCGCCACGAACGCCTTGTTCTCGATCCCCATCAGCGAGGCCGAGATCAGGTCGTAGCGAAAGCTCGAAGAGACGTGCAGCAGCTCCTCGGGGCGGCAGCCCAGGGTGTCGATCATGGCTTCGAAGGCGGCCAGGCGGGGCTTGTAGACCTTGAAGGTGTCGGCGGTGAACACCTCGTGAAACGGCACTTCCAACTTCTCGACATTGGACATGATCTGAGTGTCATCGGCATTGGAGTAGATCACCAGCGGAATCCTGCCGGCGATCTTCGACAGCCCCTCGATCACGTCGGGATGCGGCCCCCAGGTGGGCACCGCCTCGTAGTAGCGCATGCCTTCGTTGTCGCGATATTCGACGCCCCAGCGCCGGCACGTCCGCTCGAGGGCGGTACAAAGGATCTCGGCGTAGGGCTTCCACGGCCCCAGCACCTCGTCGAAGCGATAGGCGCCGAAGTCCTTCACGAAGCCATCCATGCGCCCGGCCTCGGGAATCCGGTCGGCAAATATCTCGCGGGTCAGACTCCCCATCTGGAAGTTGGTCAAGGTGCCGTAGCAGTCGAAGGTGATGTACTTGGGGCGCATGATGTCGCTCATGGGGCTTCGTCCTGTCGTTGTGGCGTTGCTGTGGCAGTGCTGTGGCGTTGTCGTGACATGCCGGGGCCATGGGCCACCGGCGATCTGGACGGCTCGGGATGCCAGCGCGAACCGGTGCCGATCCGATCGCCTTCATTACAGCACCTGGTCCACGGTGGCTGACGCTGAAAGCGGGTGCCGGGCTGGCACAAATCGCCCTTTTTGGATCCAGGAACAGCACAGGCTGCGGCGACGGATTCACATCATCTCGGGCTGTCGGATGCGACTGCCATCGGAAAAGCGCGACAGATGGAAAGGGGCCGGGTCCACCGCCGGCGTGGCACCGGTGGCGATGTCCGCCGCCAGTTGCCCGGACGCGGGACCGATGCCGAAGCCGTGGCCGCTGCAGCCGGACGCGACCGTGAAGCCCGGGATCGCTTCGATCGGCGAGATCACCGGCACCAGATCCGGTGTCGTATCGATCATGCCGGCCCAGGCACGTGCCAGATGCACCCCCTTCAGCGCCGGATACTCGGCGTGCAGCCCGGCCAGCGTCGCCCGGGCCAGCGCCATGTCCGGCATGGGGTCGAGAATGCGCTGCCGTTCGAACGGCGAGACCTGGTCGAACTCCCAGCGTCCGGCCGCTTCCGGGCCGCTGAAGAAAGAGCGCCCCAGCCTGATCTGGAGCTTCTTGGCCAGCTTGCTGCGATAGGCGCTGTAGAATCGGGTGGCGTAACGCAGCCCCTGGGGGCTGATCTCGACCCGGCCCAGCCCGGGCATGGCCAGCGTATAGCTGCCATCGAGCCGCCGCCGCAGCGCGATTTTCGGTGTGGTCAGGCAGCCGGGAGTCACTTCGGGCGCCGCCGTGGTTTGAATGGCGGTGCCCATGATGTTGGCCGAGGGCAGGTCCACCCCGTGACGCCGGCAAAACCGCGAGCTCCAGGCGCCCCCCGCGCAGATCACACTCGAGGTGCGGATCAACCCGCGCTCGGTCCATACCCCGCTGACACGGCCCGCGGTGAGATCCAGTCCTCGCACCGCACAGTTCTGATGCACAGACGCGCCGTGCGCCTGGGCGCCGTGCGCGATCGCCGGACACGCCATGGCCGGCTCGGCACGACCGTCGGTGGGCGACCAGACCCCGCCCAGCCAGCGCGAGGTGGTACCGGGCGCGCGCTCATGCGCCTCCGCGGCGCTCAGCATCTGGCCGACGAAGCCCTGTTCGCGGGCCTGGCGCCCCCAGGTTTCCCAGTTATCCAGGCTCTCCTGGCTGTCGGTGGTATAGACGATTCCGCTGCGCCGAAAACCGACGTCACGCCCGACCTCCTTCGACAGGGCCTCCCAGCGGCTCAGGCTGTGCATCGCCAGCGGCAGCTCATACAGGGCGCGGTTCTGTTGACGCACCCAGCCCCAGTTGCGACTCGACTGCTCGCAACCGATCAGCCCCTTCTCCAGCAGCGCCACCGAGATACCCCGGCGGGCCAGCTCATAGGCGGCACAAGTGCCCAGGATGCCGCCGCCGATCACCACCACATCCACCTGCTCGGGAAAGTCGGGACTGTCAAAAACGGGATCCACATTGACGAACATGATCGAGAGCCTCTTGTCGGTTTGGACGACGCCAGCCAGGCCGGCGACGTATTGGATGGGGGATGCGGAACCTCACGGGGTCAGGTCGACCAGCACGCTCTTGTGGTGCAGATTGGCCTCGTAGGCCGCCCGGCCCAGGTCGCGGCCGATCCCGGAACGCTTGTAGCCCCCCGTGGGCAGGATGTAGTCGCGGCTGCGTCCATAGCGGTTGACCCACACGGTGCCCGCCGACAGCCGCCGGACCGCCCGCAGCGCCCGCCCCAGGTCGGCGGTATGCACCCCCGCCGCGAGCCCGTAGATCTCGTGTTCGGCCAGGCCCAGCGCCTCCTCTTCGTCGTCGAAAGCCTGGATCGTCAGCACGGGGCCGAAGATCTCCTCCCGCACGGCCGGATTGTCGGAGGCCCCCACCTGCAGGATCGTCGGTCGATAGAAGCAGCCCCCGCTCTCGGTGTCGAAGCGGGTTCCGCCGGTGAGGAGCTCGGCCCCGGCCTCGCGGGCGCGGGAGACGATCGTCTCCACGCGTCTGGCCTGGGCGTCGGAAATGAGCGGCGAAAATCGCGTACCCGCATGCCAGGTCAAGCCCGGCTCCAGCGTGGCGAAGCATTGCTGCAGGCGCTCGACCAGCGGTTCCAGCAGCGGCCGCTCGACCAGCAGTCGCGAGCCGGCGACGCAGACCTGGCCGGCGTTGCCGGTGATGGCGGCGGCCAGGGTCTGCGCGGTACGGTCGAGATCGGGCACGTCGGCGAAAACCAGTTGCGGACTCTTGCCGCCCAGCTCCAGCGTGACCGGTTTCGGTCCGGTCTCGGCACAGGCGCGCATGACCGCGCGCCCGGTCCCGGTCGAGCCGGTGAACGTCACCTTGGCGACACCGGGATGCCGGCAGAGCGCCTCTCCGGCGACCGGTCCACTGCCCTGGATCACGTTGAATACCCCGGGGGGAACGCCCGCCTCCACCGCCAGCGTGGCCAGCCGCACCGCCGAGAACGGCGTCATCTCCGAGGGTTTCAAGACCACCGTGTTGCCGGCCGCCAGCGCCGGCGCGACCTTCCAGCAGGTCATGCTGAGCGGGAAGTTCCACGGCGCGATGGCCCCCACCACCCCGAGCGGCTCGGCGATCTGCATCCCCAGATGATCGTGCGCCGTGGCCGCCACTTCGCCACCGCACTTGTCGGCGAACTCGGCGAAGAAGCGAATGCCTTCGGCGGTATAGGGCACATCCCAGGCGCGGGCCTGGTCGATGGGCCGGGTGGAACCGAGGGACTCCAGCGCCGCGAGATAATCGATGTCGGCCTCGATCAGATCCGCCCAGCGGCGCATCGCCCTGGCCCGGTCGCGCGGCGGACGACGCGCCCAATCGCTGCCGCCGAACGCGCGCCGCGCGCTATCGACGGCGGCATCGACACACCCGGCATCGGCACTGGGCAGCATCGCGTAGACCTTACCGTCCGACGGCCGGGAAACCGGGAGCGTCCCAGTCTCCTGGACGAGACGACCGTGAATGTAGTGCCCGCCAGGAAGGGAAATGCGATCGGGATCGAAGCTCGCCATGGGGGACCTTGCCGTGAGGGATACGTGGAACGACATCGAGTCGGGAGACCTCGAAAGCCACCGTCGTCGTCTGCTCCCATCGTATGGCGGAACGTCCAGCACAGGGTGCCGAGTGTCCACCTACCTGGCGCAGTTGATGCGCCGAACCGCCCCTCTCTCGGTGCATTCTGCCGAATTCCGATAATCCGTAGGTCCCGCGTGGCGGGCTGCGTCTCGCGCTGAGTAAAGTACCCGCCCAGGAGCCTGCGATAGCGGTCGTTGCCGGATCACCGCTCCTGCGCCATCGACTACAGGAGAACGCCGACATGCCCCACGCCCCGACTGCGGAAATCCATCCGTCATCCCGCGATGCCACGCTCGGCTATCGCCGTTTCGATACCCAGGACCTCGACGATGCCGTGCTGCTGTCGCGCCGGCTCGGCTGGCCCCACCGACGCGAGGACTGGGCCCAGATGCTCGAGGTCGGCCAGGGCATCGCCCTGCGCAGCGACAGCGGCCAGCTGGTGGGCACCGGCTTCTGCACCGACCACGGGAGCATGGCGACGATCGGCCTGATCATCGTCGACGACGCCTGGCAGGGGCGCGGCCTGGGGCGCGAGATCATGATGCATCTCATGGCCCTGGCCGGTGAGCGACCGATCGCCCTGGTAGCGACGACGGCAGGCGCTCCGCTCTACCGCAAGCTGGGTTTCGAGACCTGCAATCTCGTCTGTCAGTACCAGGGCATCATCGAGCCGACTCCGGCGCCGTCGATGCCGAACCTGCGACAGATACGAGCCTCGGACAGGGACGCCCTGCTGGCGCTGGTGCCCGGCAACCCCGTTCACGCACTGGCGGTGCGCGAGGCCACCCACGGGGTGGTGCTGGCGGTGGAGGGGCGAATCGAAGGGTGCGCGCTATGGCGGGATTTCGGACGCGGCCACCATATCGGGCCGATACTCGCCGACTCCGACACGGCGGCCCGCGCGCTCATCCAGGCCCTGTTCGCCGAGCATGAAGGCAGTTTCGTGCGACTCGACCTGGTCGATCCGGACCCGGACGACGACTGGCTGCAGTCGGCGGGGCTGCGCTGTGTCGAGCGCATCGAGCGGATGCGGCGCGGCGTGCTGCCGGAGATTCCCGGCCCGGCTCGCGTCGGGTTGACGACACAGACGATGGGGTGACCTCATGCCCCACTCGCCTGCGACGCAGGTCACGGCGCTCTACCGGCGACGAATAGCCAATGGCAAGAGCAAGATGGCGGCCTGGGGGCGGCGATGCGCAAGCTGATCCAGATCGCCTACGGGGTCCTCGAGACGCAAACCGAATACCAGCCACAAACCGCTCGATGAGACGGTTGTGACCGGTCAGGGGAGAGGGTATCTAGCCGAATAGCCCTTTCAAGGTATGCGGCTGGCTACGCAGATACTGCTTGGGCGCGTGCACGCTGGCGCCGAGCTTGGCGGCGGCGTGCCACGGCCAGCGCGGATCGAAGAGCATGCCGCGGGCCAGCGCCACGGCGTCGGCTTCACCGCTGAAGACGATGCCTTCGGCCTGCTCCGGCTCGGTGATCAGGCCCACCGCGATCACCGGCATGGCGACCTCCTGCTTGATGCGACGGGCGAACGGCACCTGGTAGCTGGGGCCGACATCGAGCGCCTGGCGCGGGTCGAGCCCCCCACCGGAACAGTCGATGAAGCTGCAGCCTCGGGCATCGAGGGCCTTGGCCAGCGCAACGCTCTGCTCCAGGTCCCAGCCGCCCTCGACCCAGTCGCTGCCGGAAATGCGAACGCCCACCGGCTTGTCCGACGGGAACACCTCGCGCACGGCATCGAAGATCTCCAGCACGATCCGCATCCGATTTTCCAGGCTGCCACCGTAGGCGTCTTCGCGCCGGTTGGAGAGCGGCGACAGAAATTCATGCAGCAGATAGCCGTGGGCGGCGTGGAGCTCGATCAGCTCGAAGCCGAGGCGCTCGGCACGCCTGGCCGACGCGACGAAGCCCGCCTTGAGCGCTTCGATATCGTCGAGGCTCATCGCTTTCGGCGGACGCTGATCGGCCTGATAGGGCACATCGGAGGGCGCCAGGGTCTGCCATCCTCCCGCGTCCAGACTCAACTGCGCGCCGCCTTCCCAGGGTGCCTGGCAGGAGGCCTTGCGCCCGGCGTGGCCCAGTTGAATGCCGATCGGCATCGGTGAATGGGCCCGTACCGCCTCCAGCGTGCGCGCCATCGCCTGCTCGTTGGCGTCGGAATAGAGCCCGACGTCCCCTGGGGTGATGCGCCCTTCCGGCGCCACCGCCGACGCCTCGATCACCAGCAGCCCGGCGCCGGAGAGCGCCAGGTTGCCGAGATGGATGGTGTGCCAGTCGGTCATGTTGCCGTGCTCGTCGGCGGAGTACTGGCACATCGGTGAAATCATGATGCGATTGGCCAGCTCGAGCCCGGCGAGCTCGAGCGGCGTAAACAGCTTGGGAGAGGCCATGAATCCTGTTCCTGAGATGGATGATGGCGAAAATGTAGCTTGCTAATAATTCTTTGGCAATGCCTGCCTCTCGATGACGAAAACAAAAACCCACCGGGCGGTCGTCGAGGTCGCGAAGTGGGCATCAGGAGAACGGCGACCATAAAAAACCCCGGTGAAGCCCACAAGGGACTACCGGGGAAGCTCTGGTGGAGACCAGACCACAGCGAGGCGGCACCAGCGAGCCGGCCACGATGGACTCAGGCGGCAGCGGCCCACTCGGGAAAGGGGTCCGGCAGCGTCACCCAGTAGTCCTTGCCGCGCGCCAGTTCGTCGTCGGTGAGCAGGCAAGCCTCGAGGCGCCGGCGAATCTCGACGGCATCCAGGCCCTGGCCGATGAAGACCAGCTCCTGGCGCATGTCGCCGAAGGGTTCCTGCCACTTCTCCAGGATGGAGGCGCGGTATTCGGGATCCTGCGGCCAGCGCGACTCGGGCACCGCACGCCAGAACAGGCCGGCGAAGCCGTGGTGGGCGATGCCGCCGGCCTGGCTCCACTGGCCGGCGAACTGTGGCCGGCTGGCGAGCCAGAAGAAACCCTTGGAGCGCAGCAGGCGGCCGTCGCCCCAGTCGCCGTGCAACAACTCGAAGAAGCGCTGCGGGTGGAACGGGCGGCGCGCCTCGAAGCTGAAACTGGAGATCCCGTACTCCTCGGTCTCGGGGACGTGCTCGCCGCGCAGCTCCTTGAGCCAGCCAGGGGCGAGCTGGGCCTTCTCGAAGCTGAAGCGGCCGGTGTCGAGCACCCGATCCAGCGCGACCTGACCGTGACTGATGGGCAGGATCTCGGCCTCGGGGTTGAGGCTTTTCAACACCGCCTCCAGTTCGCCAAGGGTGCGCGTATCGATCAGATCGGATTTCGAGATCAGCAACACGTCGCAGAATTCGATCTGATCCACCAGCAGGTCGGCGACGTTGCGCTCGTCCTCTTCGCCCAGGCTTTCGCCGGCTTCCGCCAGCGACTTGGCCTCATGGTATTGCGAAAGGAAGTTGGCGCCGTCGACCACGGTGACCAGGGTGTCCAGTCGGGCGACCTGGGACAGGCTGCGCCCCTGTTCATCCTCGAAGGTGAAGGTCTCCGCCACCGGCAGCGGCTCGGAGATGCCGGTGGACTCGATCACCAGGTAGTCGAAGCGTCCTTCGTCGGCGAGCCGATTCACCTCGATCAGCAGATCCTCGCGCAGCGTGCAGCAGATGCAGCCGTTGCTCATCTCGACCAGTTTCTCTTCGGCACGGTTGAGATCGACCTCGCGCTCCACCAGGGCGGCATCGATATTGATCTCGCTCATGTCGTTGACGATCACCGCGATGCGCCGGCCGTCGCGATTGTTGAGCAGATGATTCAGCACCGTCGTCTTGCCGGCGCCGAGAAAGCCGGACAGCACGGTAACGGGCAATGGGTTCATGGATTCCTCCAGCAAGGTCGGTCCGGGTCGGCCTCGGTATCGAATGGGCCATGGATGTTGGGGTCGCCGGCACTCGGCGTGTCAGGCGCTGTGCCGCCTGGCGTAGTGATGCTCGCGCTGCTCCTGACGCTGCTTGGCCTCGAGACACAGCGTGGCGGTGGGTCTCAGCAGCAATCGCCGCAGGCCGATGGGCGCGCCGGTCTCCTCGCAGAAGCCGTAGCCCTGTACGTCGCCGCCCTCATTCAGCCGCTTCAGCGTGCCGACGATCTTGCGCAGCAGGCGTGTCTCGCGGTCGGCCTGGCGCAGCAGCAGACGCAGCGTCTCCTCGTTGGCGGCCAGATCGGCTTCGTCGCCAGCACCACGGCTGTCGACGATGGTGCGGCGGGTCTCTTCCAGCGCGGCTTCCAGCTCAGCCTGCTCCGCCAGTAGACGCCGCCTGAAGAAGTCGAGCTGAGCCTCGTTCATGTAGGCACCTTCGGGCATTGCCAGCAGTTGGCTCTCATCCTCGATAAGCGGTAACGGCATGGCGGCCTCCTCGGGAGCGTCTCGACCAATTAATGTTATAACATAACAGTAAAAACGCCAACACTCTTCTCTCCCTGCTCGGAAACGAACATGAAATGCAGTCATTAGCGAAAGTCGAATGCGCTTTGCGGCGGATTTTGCCCACACTGTGACAAAACCATGACACCGAAAGCGCCCCTAAAAAGATCGACAAATCGCGCGGTCGGTGTCGCCTATAACAACCTCCGTCCCAGGAGATCCGCCATGCCACGACGTCTCGAACCCTCCAGCTCCCTCTCGCTACGCCTGCCGCTTTCCCTGTTGGCCACGCTGCTACTCGGCTGCGGCCTCACCGTTGCGGCACAGGGCGCCGAGGAGTGCCCGCAGCGCGGGGATCTGGCGCCCATGTACTGCGATGCCGACGGCGACCTGGTCGCGGATGCGCCGAGCGACGAATCCCAACTCCTCGATCCCGATCCGCTGGTCTTCGCCTACACCCCGGTCGAGGATCCGGCGATCTACGCCGATATCTGGGAACCGTTCATCGAGCACCTCCGCGACGTGACCGGCAAGGACGTGCGCTTCTACGCCGTGCAGTCCAACGCCGCCGAGATCGAAGCGATGCGCAGCGGACGCATCCAGGTCGCGGGCTTCTCCACCGGGCCGACGCCGTTCGCGGTCAATCTCGCCGGGGCGGTGCCGTTCGCGATCATGGGCAGCGACGATGGCGAGTTCGGCTACACCCTGCAGGTCTACACCCGCAAGGACAGCGGCATCGACGAGCTGAGCGATCTCAAGGGCAAGCGCGTCGCACACACCTCGCCCACGTCCAACTCCGGCAACCTGGCGCCACGCGCCCTGTTCCCCGAGCAGGGCATCACCCCCGACGAGGACTACGAGGTGGTCTATTCGGGCTCCCACGATCAGTCGATGCTGGGCGTGGTCGCGGGTGACTATGATGCCGCGCCGGTCGCCTCCGAGGTGGTCGATCGCATGGCCGAACGCGGCCTCTACGACCCGGAAGAGGTCAAGATCGTGTTCGAATCCAAGCGCTTCCCCACCACCTCCTATACCTACGCCTACAACCTCAAGCCCGAGCTGATCGACAAGATCAAGGAAGCCTTCTTCAGCTTCGACATGAAAGGTACCGAACTGGGCGAGGAGTTCGACGGCGTGACCAAGTTCGTCCCGGTGACGTACCAGAAGGATTGGGAAGTGATTCGTGACATCCAGGATGCCAACGGCGTCGTCTACTCACAGGAAAACATCGAATAGCCCGGTTCGTGATCTAGCACGGTCATCCTGCAGACCAACCGGACGGCGCCGACACTCGGCGCCGTTTCTCCACGAGGATCCCTCATGCTGCGCATTCAGAATCTGGTCAAACGGTACGGCCATGGCGAGCCGGTGCTGCGCGGGCTCGATCTCGACGTCCCCGGTGAATCGGTGGTCTCGATCATCGGCGCCTCGGGAGCCGGAAAGAGCACCCTGCTGCGCTGCATCAACCGCCTGGTGGAACCCACGGAAGGCAGTATCGAGCTCAATGGCCTGGAGCTGACGTCTCTCAAACGCGAAGAGCTGCGCAAGGCGCGCCGGCGAATCGGGATGATCTTCCAGGGCTTCAACCTGGTGGACCGGCTGACGGTGATGGAGAACGTCCAGTGCGGGAGGCTGGGCTACATCCCCTACTGGCGGGCGGCGCTGCGCAAGTACCCGGCGGAAGACATCGAGCGCGCCTATCACCTGATGGAGCGCGTCGGCATCGCCCACTACGCCAACAAGCGCGCCGATGCGCTCTCCGGCGGCGAGCGCCAGCGCGTCGGCGTGGTGCGTGCGTTGATGCAGCAACCGGAAATTCTGCTCGCCGACGAACCCACGGCCTCGCTGGACCCGGTCAGTTCGCGCCAGATCATGGAGCTGCTGCAGAATCTGTCCCGGGAGCTGTCGCTACCGGTACTGATCAATATCCACAACGTGGCCGAGGCACGGGAATACACCCAGCGTATCGTCGGCATGCGCTTCGGCAAGCTGATCTTCGACGGCGTTCCCGCCGATCTGGATCAGGAAGCGATGGACGCCGTCTACAGCGGCACGCCGGGCGACGAGCGCCAACAAGCCGACGCTGGCCCGGCGCAGGCCAGGACGGTGGTGTCATGAGCACGGGCACAGACCGGACAGCGCCTCCATCGCCACGACACTGGCGCAAGCCACCGTTCATCGCCAACCCGCTGCTGCGCTGGGGCCTGGTCGTCGGCGTCGCGATCTATGCCATCTGGGCGATCTCGATCCTGCCTTTCGATCTCGATCGCATCAGCCAGGGCATGACCCGAGCCGCACGCATCTTCTCCGGCGCCTTCCCGCCCAACTTCGACCGTTACGAACTGCTCATCGACGGCTTTCTCGAAAGCCTGCAGATCGCCATCCTGGCAACGCTTCTGGGTCTCGCGTTGAGCCTACCCATCGCGTTCATGGCGGCCCGCAACATCGCCGCCAGGCCGATCTACGTGATCGGGCGAGCGATCATCATTCTGGCGCGCAGTTTCCATCCGGTGATCGTGGCGATCCTGTTCGTCAAGGCCGTTGGCTTCGGTCCGGTGGCCGGCATCCTGACGCTGACGCTCTACTCGATCGGTTTCGTCGCCAAGATGCTGGCCGAACGGATCGAGGAGATCGACTGGGGTCAGGTGGAAGCGCTTCGGGCCAGCGGCACCCGCTATATCGGCGTGCTGCAGTTCGCCGTGCTGCCGCAGATCATGCCGCGCCAGATCGGCCTCGGCATCTATCAACTCGACAGCAACCTGCGGGCCTCGGCGGTGGTCGGCATCGTCGGCGCCGGCGGCATCGGCTCCACGCTGATGAACGCCTTCGGTCGCTACGACTACGACTTCGCCCTGGCGATCACGCTGGTGATCATCGGCGTGATTCTGGTCAGCGAAGCGATCAGCGGTCGGATCAGGAGGAACATCGGATGACCCTACAGACGACCACGACCGTTGCCGAGCGCACCTGGGCGCGCTACACCCCGCAACAGCGCTGGAAGCGCTTCGCCACGATGCTGGTGGTTGCAGCTGCCGTGGTCTGGGCGGTGGAGAGCATCGATATCATCTGGCCGTGGGTGTGGGATGCCCCGGCCCAGGTCGGCGACCTGTTCGGACGCATGGTGCCGCCGGACGTGAGCAATCTGCGGGCGATTCTGTGGGCACTGGTCGAGACGCTCAATATCGCCACGATCGCCACCTTCGTGGCCGTCTTCGTGTCGCTGCCGATCGCCTACATCGCGGCCCAGAACACGACACCCAACCGTTTCACCCTATGGCTGGGGCGCTTCATCC
>NZNW01000083.1 GCA_002695065.1 Salinicola sp.
GCGCATCTTGCCAAGCCTCGCCATCTAGCCGCAGGCCACGCTAGCGACCCGACGAGTATTCTCGTCGAATGAAATGTTCAGTCGCTCGCGCCGCAGGTCTGACGTTTGGGGCGAGGTGGTGGTGCCGATACGCCAGACCGCGTCAACGGGCGGCTTGGGCAGAGTCTCGACGGGCTGTCCAATCCAATCCTGACGTTCGGACGCACGACACTGGTCGCCGAAATAGTAGGTCCTCGACCCGTCCGTGCCTTCGGCGATCCATATGTTTGGATCCTGCGGATGATTCCGGATCGTCGATCCCTCTGGCGCCCAATAGGTGAAGGCCGGTGGCGGGTTAGCCTCCATCTTCACCGACGGAGTAGCGAGCGCGACGGAGCTTGACGACGTGTCCGCGACGGACGCCTCAGGCTCCGCTGTGCAAGCTCCAACGGTCATCGCACCTAGAAGCAAGCTGCAAGCCGCGCCTCGCGACCGGATCGTGTCGAGTATCAACGACCATGCTGGTCTGTAATATTCTCGTCGTGCCGTGCGACGATCGTGATCGTTGTTCATGTCGTCGTTCATAGCGCCGATGACGTCTGGGCACGAGGGTCGTTCAAGCCGGGACAACTGTTGAGACGATTTAATATTCCCCGCGAACCGAAAAGGGGAAGGCATTCCCCTGCGGCCGAGCCCAGTCTCGGCCGACCCCTTCTGCGGGGCTTGCCGCCCCGCAACGCCCCGCGAGAGTGAGAGTGCGGACGGGTTTTCCGTGACGGGTTGAAGGCTGGGAGAGTGGCTCCCGGCGCCCGTCGCGGAGATCCGCGATGACAAAGCAACGCACCACACGCCCCGCGACCGAACGGGTGAGCCTCTATGATGAAATCACCAACAAGATCATCGCCGAACTGGAGGCCGGCCGGCTGCCCTGGGTCCAGCCGTGGGGCGCGACCGGCGCCAATGCACCGGTCGGCATGCCGGCCAACGCAGCTACCGGCCGGGCCTATTCGGGGATCAACGTCCTCATTCTCTGGGGCGCGGTCATCACCCAAGGCTTTCCCGGCCAGCGCTGGCTCACCTTCCGGCAGGCGCTCGCGCTTGGCGGCAACGTCCGCAAGGGAGAGAAAGGTACGACGGTCGTCTATGCCGATCGCTTCGTCCCTGACGACGAGAAGCAGCGGGCGCGCGAAACCGGAGAAGACGCCCAGGCCATCCCCTTCCTCAAGCGCTTCACCGTCTTCAACACCGCGCAATGCGAGAACCTGCCCGAGGAAGCCGGCGCCGCTGCGACACCGCCGCCCGCTAGCCTGATCGAGCCTCAGGTGGAGGCGCTGATCGCCGCTACGGGCATCGACTTCCGCATCGGCGGCGCGCGCGCCTATTATCATCCCGCGCTGGACTATGTGCAGGTGCCCCCGCCGCAAGCCTATTTCGAGCCGATCAACTGGCATCGCACGGCACTGCACGAACTCGGGCACGCGACAGGGCATGTCTCGCGGGTCGGCCGTGACCTGAGCGGCGGCTTCGGCACGAAGAAATATGCGTTCGAGGAGTTGGTCGCCGAGATCAACGCCGCATTCTGTTGCGCGACGCTCGGCATCGTGCCGACCGTTCGCCATGCCGACTACATAGGTTCGTGGCTCGAAGTGCTTCGCGAGGACAATCGCGCGATCGTCCGCGCCGCCAGCCAGGCGAGCAAGGCGGCCGACTGGTTGCTCGCCCACGCGCCGGTGGCTGCGGTGGAGCTGGACAGACGCGCGGCGTAGGCCCGATGCGTCCCGCATGTGACGCAAACCCGCAAAGGCGTGGAGCCGGATAGTCGGCTTTACGCCTTTGCGCACCGCCAACCGGCGAGGTCCTAGAGGGAGAGAGGGGACGGGATTTCGTGACGGGTTGGAGGTCGAGAGAGAGTCTTTCGGTCGCCCGTCGCGGAGTAAATCCCGATGGCTACTGCGGTTCAGAAGATCACCCTCGCGTCCTCGCGTGACATTCCCTTCAACAAGCTGGTGCTCAGCCAGTCGAACGTCCGTCGCGTGAAGGCCGGCGTCTCGATCGAGGACCTGGCGGCCTCGATCGCCCGGCGCGGCCTGATCCAGAGCATCAGCGTCGTGCCCGTCGCTGACGCCGAGGGCAACGAGACCGGAATGTTCGAGGTGCCCGCCGGCGGCCGCCGTTTCCGGGCGCTGGAGATGCTGGTCAAGCAGAAGCGCCTCGCCAAGATCGCGCCGGTGCCCTGTGTCGTGCGGGAGCGCGACAGCGCTATCCTCGCTGAAGAAGTTTCGCTCGCAGAGAATATTGAGCGCGCACCGCTCCATCCCTTCGACCAGTACCGCGCCTTCCAGGACATGCGCGACAAGGGCATGACCGAGGAGGAGATCGCTGCGGCCTTCTTCGTGCCAGCTCAGGTCGTGAAACAGCGGCTGCGGCTCGCCTCCGTGTCACCCGTGCTGCTCGAGGTCTATGCCGACGACGGCATGACGCTGGAGCAGCTCATGGCTTTCACCGTGTCGACCGACCATGCTCGCCAGGAACAGGTCTGGGACGCGATCAAGGACGCCTGGTCGAAGGAGCCGTACCAGATCCGGCGCATGCTCACCGAGACCACGGTGCGCGCCTCCGACAAGCGGGCCGTGTTCGTCGGCATCGAGGCCTATGAGGCGGCGGGCGGCGTCACCACGCGTGACCTCTTTCAGTCCGACGACGGAGGCTGGCTGGAGAACGCTTCCCTGCTCGACCGTCTGGTCACCGATAAGCTGAAGGTTGCGGCGGAGACGATCGCGGCGGAAGGCTGGAAGTGGATCGAGGTCGCGGCCAGCTTCCCTTATGACGTGACGCGCGGCCTTCGCGGGCTGGAGGGCGAACCGCTCGATCTCTCGGCTGAGGAACAGGCCACCATCGCGGCGCTCAACGCCGAATATCAGAAGCTCGAGGCCGAATATGAGGGCGCCGATGAGCTGCCGGACGAGGTCGATCAGCGCCTCGGCGAGATCGAGACGGCGCTCGCTGCCTTCGAGACCCGGCCGCTGCGCTTCGAGCCGGATGAGATCCCCCGCGCGGGCGTGTTCATCAGCATCGCCCATGACGGCAGTCTCGACATCGACCGCGGTTACGTGCGGCCCGAGGACGAAGAGCCGACCAAGCCCGAGGGCGAGATCGGCGCGGAAGTCGGCGGTGATCCGGCCGAGCCCGTGGTGCAGCGGGCGGTCATCAACATCGGCGGGCAGCCTGCCGAGCCCGAGGACGACGAGGATGACGGCGTCATCAAGCCGCTGCCGGAACGCCTGGTCGTCGAGCTGACGGCCTATCGCACGCTCGCGCTGCGTAACGCCGTTGCCGAGAATCCGCACGTCGCCATGACCGCGCTGCTCCACAAGCTCGTCTCGGACACCTTCATGACCCGGATGTATACCGGCGCCATGGAAGCCGGAGTGAAGCATGTCTTCTTCCCGGCCCAGGACGATGCGCTGAAGGACAGTCCGTCGGCGCGCGCGGTGCAGGACCGCCACGCCGCCTGGGCGGGCGACATTCCGAAGGACGACGATGCCTTGTGGGACTGGCTCGCGAGCTTGGACGATCCGAGCCGGATGGCGCTGCTCGCACATTGCGTCAGCTTTGGCATCAACGCTCTCTATGAGCGCCCGAACCCGCACAACGCCAGCGGCGTATCCCAGCATACGCTCGATATGCGGCTCGCCCAGGCCGACCGCCTGAGCCGGGCGACCGGACTCGATTTGGTCGAGGCCGGCTGGCGTCCGACCTTCGGCAATTACCTCAACCGGGTGACCAAGCCCCGCATCCTGCAGGCAGTCCGCGAGGGTGCCGGCGAGCAGGCCGCGCAGCTCATCGACCATCTGAAGAAGGGTGACATGGCCAAGGAGGCGGAGCGCCTGCTGGCCGACACCGGCTGGCTACCCGAGCCGTTGCGCCTGGTCGCAGAGGTCGAGGCGTCCACGACGGATAGCGAGGTCGATGGCGAGGATGACGGCGCGGCGCTGCCTGACTTCCTTGCGGGCGAGGACGAGGAGTCTGCCGGCGAAGACGAGGACTATCACCTGGTCGCGGCCGAGTGATCGCCAAGGCGGAGCGGCTTTGGCCGCTCTGCCCATCCTTCCAACCAACGATCCTTTCCGAGCCCGGCCCAGCGCCGGGCTTTTTCGTCTCAGGAGCCCGCCATGACCGATTTCTTCACCCGCTTTTCCTGCCTTCTCGACGTCGGCACCGCCGCGAACGCCGTGCGCGCCTTCGACATCTACACCGCGCTGATGGCGGAGAACGCCATTGAGGATCCGCCCGCCGAGCCGTTTCTGCTCTCGCTGACGCCAGAACATGGGCCCGCCCGGCTATGGCTCCGCGACCCGGGCAGCGCCGACCAGCAACTTCTCATCACCTTCGTGACGCGCTGCGCCGAGGCGTTCGGGTTGACCGGGCGCTGGGGATTTCAATGGGCCAACATCCCGTCCGATCCTGTGGTGAACGGCTTCTACGGTGGCGCTCATGTGCTCGACCTCTCGACCGGCGCGACGCTCGAGTGGATGAACACGGGGCGCTGGCTGGCGGAGCGTCTGGCGGAAGGGGACGCGCGATGAGCATTCCCGACCACGCCCGTACCAATTTCCAGACCTTGCTGCGCGCCGCGATGGGCGGCGATCTCGCGCTGATGGAATGCACCGAGATCGCGACCGGCGAGACCCGCTACGTCATCTGCGCCGTCGGACGCGACGGCGGCGAATTCGTGTTCACGCCGTTTGGCCATCTGGCCGACGGCGATCCGTTCGAACTGTATCGCCCGCCCGAACCGACGGGCTGAGGGCACCTACGGTCGAATAATCCCTCGTCGGCCGCGCATATCGCGCTGCGCCAATCATCCCGCTCCCCGCTGCCATGCTGGAGGCCTCCCATGCCGCTTACGCTCGAACAGCGCCGCCGGCTGCGCGCGGCGCTTGCCGGCCGTCCTCTCGCCGTTTGCTACGGCGCGGGCGTCGATTCGACCGCCATGCTGGTCGCTCTGAAACTCGCCGGGCTACGCCCCGGCATTATCACCTTTGCGAACACGGTGGCAGAGAAGCCGCCCACGCTTCAGCATCTCGATCGGATCGACGACGTGCTCGCGGGCTGGGGATGGGAGCCTATCGTTCGCTGTCGAAAGAAGACCCTTCCTGCCACCGGCTACGAGGATCTTTATGGCAATTGCATCGCCAACGAGACGCTGCCGTCCCTGGCGTTCGGCCTCAAATCCTGCTCGATCAAATGGAAGCAGCTGCCCCAGGATCAGGCGATCAAGGGGGCGGCATCTGGTCCGAACGCATCCGTAGCCCATCCCATCTGGCTGGAGGCTTGTCGCCGAGGCGACCGGATCGTCAAGCTGATCGGCTATGACTGCGGGCGCGCCGACATGCGCCGCTCGCGTCGCCTTCCCGACGCGGATGCGGACTTCGACTACGCCTATCCGCTCCAGATTCTCGGGTGGGACCGGGGCGATTGCATTCGCGTCATCGCTGAGACCCTTGGTGCGCACATCGTGCCTATCAAGTCGGCATGCTTCTTCTGTCCGGCGTCAAAGATCTGGGAGCTGTATTGGCTGGCGGGTCACCATCCCGATCTTCTGGAACGTGCCCTCATTCTTGAGCGGAACGCGCTGACCGGGCGCCATAGCCGGTTCCGTGAGGTCGAGTTCGGCGCGCCGTGGGACGAGCTCGTCCGCGTCGCAGACCGATTTCCCAGCACATCCACGACAGTCGGCCTCGGCCGCAGCTTCGCCTGGAATCAATGGGCGCGCGTCAACAATGTGGTGGACGCCTCCTTTCGCGTCAGACGCACCTCCGAGGATCGCGCCCGTTTCCTGACATTGGCGACCCAGCTCCAGGACGATGGCAACGCCCTCGACGCGCGAGCAGCGTGATCGCCTGAATGTAGCCGTGGCTACGCTTTTTTCCGGCGCGTGATCCAGAGAGTGAGAGGTCGGCCGGGACGGGGTTGAGCCCGTCCGGTCGAGAGAGAGCGCCGGGCTGGCTCGCCCGTCTCCCGCTCTCTCGAGGTATCATCCATGCTTCACGCTCCCGTGTCTGGAGCCGCTCCGGCGGCCTCGCTTGCGCTCGCGCCCGACGCGCCTCCGGCCGCAGCCATTCTCGCCGCCGCTGGTCATCTCCTTCCTCATCTCGAACAAGGCCGCAAGATCGACGCCGCGATCCTGCGCTCGGCTATGGAACAGGCCTTCGGTGCCTCTGACGCCACCGGCGCCTGGGATTGGAAGACGGCCTACGACGCCTGCGGCGCCTGGGATTGGAAGACGGCCTACGACGCCTGCGAGGCGACGACAGTGCTTTTCCTGCGCAAATACGGAAAGCCGCTTTTCCGCAAAGCCTCGTCTCCGGCTGCACGGCTCGCCGCACTCGGCAAGATCGCCAGTCTGCTGCCGACGCACACGCGCCGGTCCGAGGAAACCCAAGCCTTCCAGCAATTTTCGACGCCGACGCCGCTTGGTCTCGCGGCTTTGACCGCCGCAGCGCTAACGTCCGCCGACCGGGTGCTGGAGCCCTCGGCCGGCACGGGCCTGCTTGCGATCCTTGCCGAGATCGAAGGATCCGACCTTATCCTAAATGAGCTGGCCGAGACCCGCGCCGATCTTCTTGCCTATCTCTTTCCGGCTAAAGCGGTCACGCGTTTTGACGCCGCGCAGATCGATGATCATCTCGATCGCGCCGCCATTCCCAGCGTCATCATCATGAACCCGCCGTTCTCGGTGATGGCGAACGTCTCCGGACGCGTCGCCGACGCCGCCTATCGCCATATCGCTTCCGCTCTGGCGCGGCTCGCGCCGGGCGGCCGGTTGGTCGCGATCACCGGCGCGAATTTCTCGCCCGAGCTGCCGGCCTGGCGGGACCACTTCGCCCGGCTGCAGGAGCGCGGCCGCGTCGTGTTCAGTGCGGCGATCGCGGGCTCTGTCTATGCCAAGCACGGCACGACCATCGAAACCCGCCTGACCGTCATCGACAAGGCGCCGGCCGAGGATGCTGCACGCTTCCCGGCATCCCCCGGCATCGCGCACGACGTGGCGACGCTCCTCGCTTGGATCCAACGCGACTTGCCCCCGCGCATGGCGGTCGCGCTGCCCAAGATCTCCCCGGGCAAGGCGCTGCGCACCGTTCGCGGCTCTCTCGCCAAGGGCGCAGCATCCATGCCCGCCCGGCCCACGGCTGAGATCGAAGGCCTGCCGCTCGACTATGAGACCGTGGAGCGGATGCCTCCAGAAGCATGCCGACTGTCGGACTCGATCTATGAGGCCTATGCGCTCCAGTCGATCCGCATCCCGAAGGCGCAGCCCCATCCCACAAAATTGGTCCAGTCGGCCGCCATGGCATCGGTCGCGCCCCCGAAGCCGAGCTATCGACCGACGCTTCCCGCCGCGATCGTCACCGAGGGTGTGCTGTCCGATGCCCAGCTTGAGACCGTTATCTATGCCGGCGAGGCCCATGGCGAATATCTCGCGGGCGCGTGGACCGTTGACGAGACCGGCGATCTCGTCGCCGCCGCGCGGGACGACGCGCCCGACGCCATCCGCTTCCGTCGAGGCTTCATGCTCGGCGACGGCACCGGCGCCGGCAAGGGTCGTCAGTCCGCCGGCATCATCCTCGACAACTGGCTGCAGGGTCGCCGCAAGGCTCTTTGGATCTCCAAATCCGACAAGCTCCTGGAGGATGCGCAGCGCGACTGGTCGGCGCTCGGCATGGAGCGCCTGCTGGTCACGCCCCTGTCGCGCTTCCCGCAGAGCGCGTCCATCCGGCTGAACGAAGGCGTCCTATTCACCACCTACGCTACGCTACGGTCCGACGACCGGGGCGAGAAGCTTTCGCGGGTCAAGCAGATCGTCGAATGGTTGGGCTCCGACTTCGATGGAGTGGTCATTTTCGACGAGTCCCACGCGATGCAGAACGCCGGAGGCGGGAAGGGAGAACGGGGCGACGTGGCCCCATCGCAGCAAGGTCGTGCGGGGCTCCGGCTCCAGCACGCGCTTCCGAACGCCCGCGTCGTCTACGTCTCGGCGACCGGCGCGACGACCGTCCACAATCTTGCCTATGCCCAGCGGCTCGGCCTGTGGGGAGGCGAGGATTTCCCCTTCGCCACCCGCGCCGAGTTCGTCGAAGCCGTCGAGGATGGCGGCGTCGCGGCCATGGAAGTGCTCGCCCGCGACCTGCGCGCGCTCGGCCTCTACACGGCCAGGTCGCTCTCCTATGACGGGGTCGAATATGAGCTGGTCGAGCATCAACTCACGCACGAGCAGACCCGCATCTACGATGCCTATGCCGGCGCCTTCGCCATCATCCACAATCATCTCGATGCGGCGATGCAGGCGGCCAACATCACCGGCTCGACGGGGACGCTGAACCGGCAGGCGAAGTCGGCCGCGCGGAGCGCCTTCGAGAGCGCCAAGCAGCGCTTCTTCGGCCATCTCCTGACCAGCATGAAGACGCCGACGCTGATCCGTTCTATCGAGCAGGACCTGGCAAGCGGCCACACCGCCGTCATCCAGATCGTCTCGACCGGCGAAGCGCTGATGGAACGGCGCCTGGCCGAGATCCCGACCGAGGAATGGAACGACGTGCGTGTCGACATCACGCCGCGCGAATATGTTCTCGACTACCTCGCCCATTCCTTCCCGGTGCAGCTCTACGAGCCGTTCTCCGACAGCGAGGGTAATCTGTCGTCACGGCCGGTCTACCGGGACGGCCAGCCCGTAGAGAGCCGGGAAGCCGTTGCCCGGCGCGACGAACTGATCGAGCGGCTCGCATCGCTTGAGCCCGTCCCCGGTGCCCTCGACCAGCTTGTCCAGCGCTTCGGCACCGACCTCGTCGCCGAGGTCACCGGCCGCTCGCGCCGCGTCGTGCGCGAGGGCGAACGCCTTGCAGTCGAGAACCGTGCAGGATCGGCCAATCTTGCCGAGGCGGCCGCCTTCATGGATGACCAGAAGCGCATCCTGATCTTCTCGGATGCCGGCGGCACGGGGCGCAGCTATCACGCGGACCTTGGCGCGAAGAATCAACGACTGCGCATCCATTATCTGCTGGAGCCCGGGTGGAAGGCTGACGCTGCGATCCAGGGGCTCGGTCGCACCAACCGCACCAACCAGGCGCAGCCGCCGCTCTTCCGGCCGATCGCCAGCGACGTGAAGGCCGAGAAACGCTTCCTCTCGACGATCGCGCGTCGGCTCGACACGCTCGGCGCCATCACGCGCGGTCAGCGCCAGACCGGCGGCCAGGGCCTGTTCCGTCCCGAGGACAATCTGGAAAGCCCTTACGCCCGCGATGCGTTGCGCCAGCTCTATCTCCTGCTCATCCGCGGCAAGGTCGAGGGCTGTTCGCTCCGCCGCTTCGAGTCCGCCACCGGCCTCAAGCTCACGGACGACAACGGCATCAAGGACGAGCTGCCGCCGATCACCACCTTCCTCAACAGGCTGCTGGCGCTCACCATCGACCTGCAAGGCGTGCTGTTCACGGCGTTCGAGCAACTCCTGGCCGCGAAGGTCGAGGGGGCGATCCGCAGCGGTGTCTACGACATCGGGCTCGAGACGCTGCAGGCCGAGAGCTTCATCGTCACCGACGCCCAAGTGATCCACACCCATCCGGGCAGCGGCGCGGAAACGCGGCTTCTCACTATCACCCGCCGGGAGCGCAATCGTCCGACGAGCTTGGCCGATGCGCTCGATCATCTCTCCGATCCACGGACGCGGTTGCTGGTCAACGGCCGCTCGGGACGCGCCGCTGTGCAAATTCCCGCGTCGTCAATGATGCTCGACGATGGCGAGATCGAGCGCCGTGTCTGCCTGATCCGGCCGATGGAGCAGCACTATGCGCCGCTGCGCATGATGGAGGAGAGTCATTGGGAAAAAGTCGATCGCGCCGCCTTCGCTGCCGCGTGGTGGGCGGAGCTGAACGACGTGCCGGACTTCTCCGACAGCACCATCCATATCGTCTCCGGCCTGCTGCTGCCGATCTGGAAGCGCCTGCCGAACGAATCGACCCGCGTCTACCGGCTCCAGACCGATGCGGGCGAGCGCATCATAGGCCGGCGCGTGTCGCCCGCCTGGGCGGCAAACGCCGTCACCACAGGGACCCCGTCGCTGACCCCGGAGCAGGCCTTCGCGGCTCTGATTAACGGCACGACGATCCTCGATCTCGCCGATGGCCTTCAGCTTAGGCGCGCCCGCGTGATGAACGCCCAAAGGTTGGAACTGACCGGGTTCACCGAGGCGATGCGCGACCGGCTGCGGGCATATGGCATGTTTAGCGAGATCATCTCCTGGAAGCTGCGCTTCTTCGTCCCCGTCGACGACACCGGGCCAGCAATCCTCGCCAAGTTGCTCGACACCTTCCCCGTGGCGCGCATCTCCGAGCGAAGGGCCGCGTGATGGCACGTCAGGACGCTTCCGATCTCGCGCACAGTCTCGGCCGCCAGGCCGAGGCGGTGTGCCGACACTATCTTTCGAGCGGCCGCCGCGAAGGCAACTACTGGCTGGTCGGCGACGCGCGCAATGCGGCCGGACGCTCGATGTACGTCCGGCTCAAGGAAACGCCCAAAGGTCCAGCCGGCAAATGGACCGACGCGGCGACAGGCGAGCATGGCGATCTCCTCGACGTCATCCGGGAAAGCTGCGGCCTCATCGACTTCAAGGACGTCGCCGACGAGGCCCGGTCCTTCCTCTCGATGCCGCAGCCGGAGCCAGAACCTCGCGAGCACCAGCGGCAAAGCCCGGCACCGCACGGCTCCCCCGAAGCGGCGCGCCGGCTGATCCGCATGTCGGAGCCGATCTATGGCACGCTCGTACAGGCGTATTTACGGGAACGCGGCATTACGGATTTACGCGGAACGGGACGCCTGCATTCTCATCCGCGATGCTACTATCGCCCTGACGAGCATTCGCTGACCGAGACTTGGCCGGCGATGATTGCGGCAGTCACCGACCTCGACGGCAAGATCACCGGGGCGCATCGCACCTGGCTCGATCCGCGCCGCCGCGACAAGGCGCCAATCGACACGCCGAGGCGGGCGATGGGCGATCTCCTTGGCAACGCCGTGCGCTTTGGCATCAGCAGCGATGTGATGGCTGCCGGCGAAGGCATCGAGACCGTCCTGTCGCTCCGGCAAGTCCTTCCCGACATGCCGATGCTGGCGGCGCTCTCAGCGGCGCATCTCGCCGCCATCCTGTTCCCCGACACGCTGCGGCGGCTCTACATCGTCCGCGACAAGGATCCGGCCGGCGACGGCGCGCGCGATACACTGATCGAACGGGCCGACGCGGCCGGGATCGAGGCGATCGTCATCTCGCCCAAGCTGGGCGACTTCAACGAGGATCTGCGCACCCTCGGCTTGGAGGCACTGCGCATGGAAGCCCGGTTGCAGGTCGCGCCGCAGGACGTCGCCCGCTTCATGGCGTTGGCGGCATAGCCGGCAGGAGAACGGGCCTGCGGTTTCGCCGCCGCGCTCGGCGGATGCATCAATCCATCGGAGGGGGGCCGCGCCTCGGCCTTCGAGAGGGCGATCGGCCCACAAGCCGGCCAACCAGGCAATGGCGGCGGCCGACTATTTTCCGGCGGCCCTGCGGGCCTTTCCATCGCGAGGCAAAATAGCCGGCCTTAGCCATCGAGCCCTGCGCTCGCGCTCCGGGTGCCCGGCCGTCCGGCCCGTGGGCTTCGTCGCCATGAAGGCCGCGACGGCAAGCGGTCCAACCGACGGAGCATCCCATGCGCGATCACGATTACGAACCGCACCACGAATCCTCACCCACCGACCATGTCCTCAACGAACTCCAGCTTCACGGCTACCGTCCTTTCACCGACGAGCCCGATCAGCGGCTTCTCCCTGACGGCAACCAGGTCGCGGGCGCTGTCGCCGACATCTTCGACGCCCTGATCAGCACTCTGGAGGACACCCGCCTCGAACCGGACCTCGACGATCTCCTCTGGTCGACCGTCAACGTCTTCCACCGCGCCACCGACCGGATCGCTCGCGAACTGGACGACAACGAGCAGGCCCAGAAGCGCGGACAGCGCGAACAGGATGGCAGCGAGGTCAAATCGGTCGAGCTGGAGCGACTGATCGCCGAGGGCATGACGCTGATCGAGCGCCAGAACGCCTTCGAGCTTATGCGCGACCAGGCCGCCGAGCACTACGAACGCCAGATCGGAAAGCCCTGGCTCCCGCGCAGCGGATCGAAGGTCAACCATCGCAACCTGACCTCGGCCATGATCGACAGCCGCGACTTCCTGACGGCGAAGAAGCGCGCCGACCAGGAGGTGCTTCTACCACCCGGTCCCAAGATCGTCGTCACCGGCGGGCTCGACTATGACGATCACCGGCTGATCTGGGCCAAGCTCGATCAGGTTCATACGAAGCACCCCGACATGGTGCTGGTGCACGGCAAGTCGCCCAAAGGCGCCGAAAAGATTGCGTCGCTCTGGGCGAAGAACCGCAATGTCCCACAGATCGGCTTCGCGCCCGACTGGGCCAAGCACGGTCGGGCAGCGCCGTTCAAGCGCAACGACCAGATGCTGGAGATCTTGCCGAAGGGCGTGCTGCACTTCCCCGGCACGGGCATCAACGACAATCTCGCCGACAAGGCCAAAAAGCTCGGCATTCCGGTGTGGAAGCACGGCGGCGCGTAAGCGCCGCCCCGCACGCAATCCACTTAGCGCTTCATCTTCGTAACTTTGTAGACGCGCCCGGAGCTATCGTAGGTCGTCCACTCACCGACTTGCCGACCTTGATCAAAGTGGCCGGACCGCAGCTTCGAGCCATCGCGGCGAAACCACTCCCAATATCCGGTAGGTTGCCCATCCATCGTCTGGCCTACGACCCACAAGCTGCCGTCCTTGTGTAGCTTCTCGAAGGGGACCATCTCCGCCATTTCGCGCCTCGCGCTCAGTCAGGCTCGCCAGTAACGGCGATCCGAGCGGAACGCGCGTAAAAGGCAAGCTCGGTATCGTTCTCGATCAGCACATCGAGCAGCCCCTTCATGTCGGCCTGATCGGAGGCCGATTGAAAAGGTCCCGGTTGCCGCTCGATCGCCAGCACCGCGATCGTCAGAGCTTTCTTCACGAGGTGCAGATCTCTGCCTGTGAACTCGGCCATCATCAGTCCTTCGCGACTCCACGCCCGCTACGTCGAGCATAGCGCAAATATCACCTTCAGAAGACTCCGAGGCGAACTAAGCAATGCGAGCATCGAGACTATGGGATGGTCTCCCGACGCGAAGCCACCTCCGCCTATCAGCGCTGATCCTTGGTCCATCCGCGGACTTGGCGCCATCAACCCGTAAAGGGTCGGCTATGCGAGCATGCCGCCGCTTCGGCTGCGCCTATGCGGTGATTGCAGTCCACGGCCGGACACTTCGGGCGCCTGTCGGCGGGGGATGGTCCCCCGCTCCAACAGGAGCCGCAACATGTCCCTCAACGACGCCCAGGCCTTCGCTTTCAGCCTCGCCACGACCATGATGGCCGCGATCGTCATCTTCCAGGCCGGCGACGGCACCCTCTCGGTGACGCCCGCGAGCGAATATGACGGCGACATGGCCGCGATCGTCCACGAGATCGATCCCTTCGCCCCTTAACTGGGGCGAACCGGCGCCGTCGTGCGGAAGGCGCTCGCGCTTTCCGCTCCTGCCAAAACCGATTTTCAGCTATAGTTCGAGCGCGCCGTGGTGGTGGTGGAGGCGCGACCGTCAGACTTATCTTACGGAGGCCACCGCCATGATCATTCTCGCAATCCTCGCCTCGCTGGCCGCCATCGGCGCGCTGTGCTGGCTGCTATTCACCCTGGCCGTGTTCGCTCTGCCGGCCTTCGTCGGCGTGACCGTGGGCGCTTGGGCCCACGGGACTGGCGCCGGCGTGCCGGGCGCAATTCTTATCGGCTTGGTCGCCGCGGCCGTCACTCTAGCGGTCGGCCAGCTCGTGATGATGTTCGGGCGGCCCGTCTGGCTGAAGCTGATCGTCGCGATCGCTTTCGTCGCCCCAGCCGCACTCGCCGGGTTCCACGCCACACACGGCATCGTCAAGCATCTAATGCCGTCCGAGGCCTGGCAGATCAGCTTCTCCGTCCTCGGCGCCATTGCGGTCGGCATCACCGCCCTGATGCGGGTCGCGGGGATGGCAACGGCTCCAGCCTCGTCCGGCCAGGGCCTTGCGCAGGCCTGATTGCGCTCGACACCCATCGGCGGACCGGAACAGCTTCTGCTCGACACGTCCGCCTTGTCCGACGCGGTTGCAGATGGGGAGTAGCGCAAGGATCGATGCTAGATCCGGCTTCAGGCGGCTATTATTGGAGTGCGGGCGGCAGTCCCAACGCGCGACCAGGGGCCGTCCGACGACAACCGAGCGGGACGATCTTTCCGGTAGTGGCGACAACGAGGATGCGACGCACGGCCGGGAACGGGAGCGAAGGCTGGTGTAGCCTCTATCGACGCCGTTTGGTCGGTGCGGGCCGGCGGCCATCTTCTCCCATTTTTAACCGTGACTCGACCGCTCCAAACGGCCTCTTCAATGGCCTGATCTGACCGAAGGACGGCTAAAGCCTCGATCGCCTATGACGCAACAGCGGCGTCAAACTTTCTTCCCCTGCCGGCTGCGCCGCCATTCCTCGCGAGACAAGAAAGCCCTCCTTTGCTGTCAAGCCCCTTCGGGGTGCGCTGCCGATCGCCTCCGGCCAACCGATCGCCATCGAGGCCGCAATGGTGCGGGCTCGGATACGGAAAACGGAGACTTACAATGGCGACCATCGGCACCTTCAAGAAGACCGGCTCGAACGAGTTCACCGGCGAAATCGTTACTCTCAGCGTCCAGGCCAAGGGCGTGCGCATCGTCCCCGACACCCGCGCTACCGGCGAGAACGCCCCCAGCCATCGAGTTCTGGTCGGCCGCGCCGAAATCGGGGCCGCCTGGTCCAAGCGCTCCAACGAGGGCCGCGACTATCTGGGCCTCAAGCTCGACGATCCGAGCTTCAACGCTCCCATCTACGCAAACCTCTTCGACGACGAGGACGGCGATACCTTTTCGCTGATCTGGTCCCGCCCCAACGGGCGGCGCGGCGACTGACGCGACACACAAGGCTCCGGCCGCAAGGCTGGAGCCTCCAGTGTTGCAGACGACCGAATCAGTTAGCGGCTCCGACGATCCCCGACAGGCTTGTCGGAGACGCAAAGTGCTGGAACCGAAGGTCGAAAGCGACTATTATAGTCGTAGTTCTGGCGTGCGCGTAGGTCCGGGTGGAGGTGATCATGCATGATCACCGCCCGACAATCGCGGGCCGCGCGCGCGTTGCTGGGATGGACGCAGGAGACGCTCGCTGACAAGGCCCGCGTATCTCTAACCGCGCTCAAGCGCCTCGAGTCCGAAAGCGGCCTTGAGGTTTTCGAGAGCACGCGGGATGAGGTCAGACGAGCCTTTGAGCATAGTGGCGTGGTGTTTCTGAGCTCCGACCGAGGCGTAGGAGTGATGTTGGTTGATCGCAAGGCGCAAGGGTGACGACCAGCGAATCGTAGGCTCGCAAATGCTCGTGTCGGCGTGTTGCGCTGGAAGCGTGTCCGCAACATCGGTAACAAACTGCTCCAATATGGATGGATGTCCGCGCTGGGGAACGCAGTGACGACGAGCCGATATCTCGACGAGCCGCCAAGAGGGCCAACACCGACCGCTTACGACATGGCGAACGTAAAGACTTACCTGCGGCTCCTCGACGCGGAAGCACAGGGTGCGAACTGGGCCGAAGTTGTCGAAACGATCTTCGGAATCTCAGCTTCTCGCGAGCCCGATCGTGCCGAGCGCGTGCATCGTTCGCATCTCGAGCGCGCAAAGTGGATGACGAGAAACGGCTACAACGGGCTTCTCGCAGGTCCAGCGCACTGAGCGTGATGCGGGTTTTGCATCACGTTGCTTCACCTTCGTTATTCCCAGCCTCCGCACAACTTGGGATCGTTTTTGCAGCTTAATTCGCGCCCGAAAAATAGCGGAGGCTGTGGAGGATGTCAGAAGACGATGCGTGGCGGTCAGAAGCCGCCTATAACTATGTCGATACTCTCTCTCCGGGTGATCTCGCCTGGGAGTTTTTGCGCCGGAACATCGAGTATAAGCGGTCTTACGACGAGTTCCTTCAACGGAGCGAAAAGTCTGAAGAAGTGACCCGGGAGTTCACCTCTCGCTGGGGGTTGCGATTTCGCAGCAGATCCCTCGTTTTCGGCAACAACATTGCCCATCTTTTGGGACGTGAGCCTCGATCCTTCGATTGTGGTTCTGGGAAAAAATCCCGTTCTCCACGCTTCGACTTTCGCTGACGACATCATCAGAGCACATCCCGCTATCGTCTCTGAGTCGGAGATACTGCGCCTGCAGATCCGCGGCGAGAGGTTCGACGCAGCGTTTAATGACGATCGCGGAATGCTCGCGGCCGTTGTCCTGCTCGACGAGCTCACACCGGATCGCCTGAACGCACTTGCTCGCTTCTGGGCGGCTCTCGCTGGCAAGAGCCTTGCCCCTGATCCACGGGTAACGCGGACGCGCCAGAAACGCTCGAAAGAGATGCTTCGCGTCGTAGATGGCCGTGCTTCCGGAGCCACCTACCGGACCATCGCCGAAGCTGTGTTTCCCAAGCACGACCACGATGCTGCATCGTGGGTAGGAAGCGCAATTCGAGAGACGACTATCCGCCTCGCCAGAGACGGCGCAGCACTCGTCCAAGGCGGATACCGCAAGCTTCTTCGCCGACCACGCCGAAATCGCTGACGTCCCTCAGGGTGTCGAAATTGTGTTTCGTACTTCGACATCGTCCGGCCCGCCGCCCTTGCGCCACCGTGCTCGCAATCCGCCGCTTGTTCGAAGCGGTCGCCGCGAGATCACGGAGGTTCGATCATGGCCGAAACAGCCGCCCAAATACCGCCACGCTACCTTAGGACCCAGGAGGCGGCGCGCTTTCTCGGCCTTTCCGAGCGTACGCTAGAAAAGCATCGAACCTACGGCACCGGACCGACCTACCGAAAACTGGGCGGGCGTGTCGTGTATGGGCTGGAGGACCTTCAGGCCTGGGCCGACCGGGGCACGGTCACATCAACATCTGACCCCCGAGGCGGCATCGTCGCTCCAGCTAAACCCGCGAGTGCGGCCGATGCGGGCGCCGGCGCTCGCGGCATCCGCTGAGCCGGCTGCAGATGTCGTTCGGTCATCAAGCGGAACGCGCTCAGCTCGATCTGTTCCGGGCTCTGCCCGGCGATCTTGCACCGCGAGATGCGCAAGACCTCATGGCCTATCCATTCTTTTCGCTCGCTAAGTCGAAGCGCTTGGCGCCGATCGACTTCAAGGCCGGCTCGGTCAAGATCCGCGTCGAAGCCGTCGCGGAGCATGGCATGGCGACGATCTGGGACGCCGACGTCCTGATCTGGGCCGCCTCGCAGATCGTCGAAGCACGCGACCTCGGCCTGCGGCCGTCGCGCCTGATGGCTACGACGCCCTATGAAATCCTGAACTTCATTGGTCGCGGCGTGTCGCTGCGCGACTACGACCGCTTGAAGGCCGCGCTCGACCGGCTTCAGTCGACCACGGTCGCGACGTCGATCCGACAGCCGACCGAGCGGCGCATGCACCGCTTCTCGTGGATCAACGAATGGAAGGAGCGCGCCGATCATCGCGGTCGGCCACTCGGTCTCGAACTGATCCTGCCTGACTGGTTCTACGGCGCCGTCCTCGATGACGCCCTCGTGCTCACGATCGACCGCAACTATTTCGGCCTGACCGGCGGGCTTGAACGCTGGCTCTATCGCCTGGTGCGCAAGCATGGCGGCCGCCAGGAGTTCGGCTGGAGCTTCGACTTTCCGCATCTCCATTCGAAGTCCGGCAGCCTCTCGCCGCTCAAGCACTTCGCCTACGATCTCCGTGACATCGTCAAACGCCAACCGCTTCCAGGCTACCGCCTGACCATCGAGCAATGCGTCGGCGGCCCGGAAATCCTCTCCTTCGTGCCGACCGATCCGGATGCCCTCGGCATCCCACGCCGTCGTCGCCGGACCAAACCTCGCCCTGGGGATAAGCTGTGAATCGTCTCGTGCTATCAGGGACCGGCACTATCGTGCCATCGGGGACCGGACCCTCGTGCTATCGGGGACCGAAATCGCCGAATCTGCTTGCTGAATCAGTAACTTGCAGGTCCCGTAACTTATCTAACCAGAATTACTACGTAATTCTTCTAACGCGACCACGCTTTTCGGCCGCTGTGGACGGGTCCCCGTTTCCCGGGAAACCGTCATGATCGTCGCTCTGCTCAATCAGAAGGGCGGCGTCGGTAAGACGACGCTCGCCTTGCACCTGGCAGGCGAGTGGGCTCGCCATGGACAGCGTGTCACGCTGATCGACGCCGATCCTCAAGGGTCAGCGCTCGACTGGTCACAGCAACGCAGCCGGGAAGGGCTGGAGCGGCTGTTCGGTGTCGTCGGGTTGGCTCGCGACACCCTACATCGTGAAGCGCCGGAGCTGGCTCGCGACGCCGACTATGTCGTCATCGACGGCCCGCCACGCGTCGCCGGGTTGATGCGATCGGCGCTGCTCGCCGCCGACCTCGTACTGATCCCGGTGCAGCCTTCGCCGCTCGATGGCTGGGCGTCC
The DNA here is from genome assembly GCA_002695065.1 of Salinicola sp. Taxonomy (GTDB): domain Bacteria; phylum Pseudomonadota; class Gammaproteobacteria; order Pseudomonadales; family Halomonadaceae; genus Salinicola. The sequence goes on from NZNW01000083.1 coordinate 18,612, forward strand.
GCCGAAATGCTCGCGTTGCTCGGCGAGGCGCGGATCTACCGCCCGCAGCTCGCTGCGCGCTTCGTGCTTAACCGCTGCGCGGCCCGCACTGTGCTCGCCCGCGAGACCGCCGAGACGCTGGCGGATCACGACCCGCCCTTGCTCGCGACCACGATCGGACAGCGCATCATCTTCGCCGACGTCGTGCAGACCGGCCGGCTCGCTGCCGAGCAGGACGAGGGTTGCCCCGGAGCACGCGAGATCGCCGCGCTCGCAGCGGAAGTCGCGAGGATCGGCGCATGAGCGCGCGTTCCCCGAAACGCAGCTTTGCGGCGCGTCCCGCCGATCCCGAAAGCTGGATCAAGGCGCCCGATCGCCACGCACCCCGCAGCCAGGCCTCTGAGGATTTCTCGGCCCGGCTGACGATCGACGTCACGGTCGACATGCGGGGCCGCATCAAGATCGCCGCCTTCCGGCGCGGCCAGACCGTCGCCGACATGCTGCGCGCGCTGTTTGAGCGCGAATTCCCGCCCCCGTCAGGAGAAGGACAATGACCGGCTTTGTCGCCGCGCCAATACGCGCCGGCCGTGCTGCCGCCGAGCCGCCGCCCGAAGCGTTCACCCAGGTCGAACTCGTCTGGATCGAGAAGCAGACCGAGCACTGGGTCCGCTTCGGCCGCGAGCGGCGCGAACAGATCCTCGATCGGCGCCGTCGCATCCTCTTTTTCCCTCCCGGCAGCGTCTTCGCGCTCGTGCGCTGGGCGGCGAACGAGCATGGCACCGTTCTCTCGCGGCTCGACATCCTGCGCACGGTTGAACGCGGCGCAGCGTGCCAGACCCTTCCGACGGTCACGCCCGGCGCAGAGGTCCTGCTGCATGTCGATGGCTGGCCGAAGGTTGAGCGCGTGCTCCAGCTCATCGACGCCATCGAGGCGCGCGGCATCGATCCGATCGAGGTTTCGCCGGACCATTGGCGCCACGTCCACAACCGAATGACCGTCGGCGAAACACCGCGCGCCTATGATCCGCGCCAGCATCGCGCCTTTCTCCTGCGTCGGGAGATCGGCGCATGACCCGGCTATCCTACGCCATCGTTACGACGGCTGCCGTCTCGCTTATCGGCGTGGCGTCGATCGCTTCGTTCGCGCCGAAGCTGGTCTGGAACGCCTCCGCCAGCACGCCGGTTGGCTTCTACACGATCGGCGAAGTGGGCGCGCTCGATGTGACCGATCTGGTGGCCGTCGACGCCCCCGAACCACTCGCCACCTTCCTGTCCGACGGCGGCTATCTGCCGCGCGGCGTACCGCTGCTGAAGCGAGTCGCCGCCGTCCCGGGACAGCGGGTCTGCCGGACCGGGCTCGCCATCACCGTCGACGGCGTGCCAATCGGCGAGGCGCTCGATCGCGATCGTCGCGGTCGCCCGCTCCCCGTGTGGCAGGGCTGCCGGTCGGTCGCGGATGGTGAGCTGTTCCTGATGAACTGGCAGGTCCGCGACAGCCTCGACGGTCGCTACTTCGGGCCGCTTCCGGCCGCCGCCGTGATCGGCCGGGCCACCCCTCTCTACACCGACGAGGACGGCGATGGCCGCTTCGTCTGGCGCGCGCCGACGCGGTGACGGCGCGCCCATGACC
>NZNW01000084.1 GCA_002695065.1 Salinicola sp.
AAGCGGAAGACGCCCCAGGTCGTTCAGTGGAAGCTTGCGCTTCCGTTGATCGGTGGGGCGTGAGGGCTTATTGGGGAGAAGGTAGCAAGAAATAGAGGCGTTAACTTCGCAGGGCACGCATAGGCCGACTCCGGTCAGGCCCGTCGGGAGCTATACCAACTCACCGGACATGATCTGTCACCAGTGCTCGAACATGGCCAAGCCTTTCAACGGTTGAAGCCTCCGGCCCTGGCCGGATAAGTGGGCCCGCAACCTTCGGGGTACGCCCACGCCTTTGTAAGTCTCAGCGAGGACATCGATATGCGCGAGAACGCAGCCGCGCCCGCCGGGGCGCAGGAAGGGCTGGACCGGATTGCCCGCGTGCTGCGCATCGAGGCCGAGGCGCTGGTGCAGATGAGCGCCTCGCTCGGGCCCGACCACGCCCGCGCGCTCGAGATCCTGCAGGCCGTGCGCGGCCGCGTCATCGTCAGCGGCATCGGCAAGTCCGGCCACGTGGGCCGCAAGATCGCCGCCACCTTCGCCTCGACCGGCCAGCCCGCGCAGTTCGTCCACCCGACCGAGGCCAGCCACGGCGATCTCGGCATGATCACCGAAAACGACGTCTGCCTGGCGATCTCCAATTCCGGCGAAACCGCCGAACTGGCCGATCTCGTCACCTACAGCCGCCGCTTCGCCATCCCGCTCATCGCCATCACCGGCCGCGCGGGCAGCACGCTGGCGCGCCAGGCCGACGTGACCCTGCTGCTGCCCGACGCGCCCGAGGCCTGCCCGATCGGCGTGGCGCCTACCACCTCGACCACCGCGACGCTGGCGCTCGGCGATGCGCTGGCGGTGGCGCTCATGGAACGGCGCGGCTTCCGGCGCGAGGATTTCGAGGTGTTCCACCCCGGCGGCAAGCTCGGGGCGCAGCTTCTCAGCGTGGCGCGGCTCATGCATTCGGGCGAGGAGCTGCCGCTGGTCTCGCCCGACACGCCCATGTCCGAGGGACTGGTGCTCATGTCGGCCAAGGGCTTCGGCCTTGCCGGGCTGATCGACGACGGGCGTCTCGCGGGGATCGTCACCGACGGTGACCTGCGCCGCAACATGCACCGGCTGCTCGACAGCACGGCGGGCGAGGTTGCGACGCGAAACCCCAAGACCGTGTCCCCCGACACGCTCGCCTCCGAGGCGCTCAAGATGATGAACGAGGCCAAGATCAGCGCGCTCTTCGTGGTGGACGCAGACCACCGCGTGCAGGGCCTGCTGCATATCCACGACCTGCTGCGCGCCGGCGTGGCCTGAGAGGTGTCCAAGGTGACAGACGTGAAGACCGTGATCCTGATCCCCGCGCGCTATGCCTCGACCCGCTACCCGGGCAAGCCGCTGGCCCCCCTGCGCGGGGCCGACGGCGTGGCGAAGCCGCTTCTGCAATGGACCTGGGAGGTGGCTCGCGCCGTGCCCGAGGCCGATGCCGTCTACGTGGCCACCGACGACGACCGCATCGCCGAGGCCGCCCGCGGCTTCGGCGCCGAGGTCGTCATGACCGATCCCGACTGCCGCAACGGGACCGAGCGCTGCGCCGACGCGCTGGCGCGCGCCGGGCTTTCCCCCGAGGTGGTGGTGAACCTGCAGGGCGACGCGCCGCTGACGCCCGCCTGGTTCCTCTCCGATCTCATCGGCGCCATGCGCGCCGACGCCACGCTGGACGCGGCGACGCCGGTGCTGCGCTGCGATCCCGCCACGCTCGAGATGTTCCGCCAGGACCGGCGCGCCGGCCGGGTGGGCGGCACCACCGCCGTCTTCGACGGGGCAGGGCGCGGGCTCTACTTCTCGAAGGAGGTCATCCCCTTCACCGGCGACGCGGTCTTTGCCGCCGGCGACACGGTGCCCGTATTCCACCACGTGGGCGTCTACGCCTACCGGCCCGCGGCGCTCGCCGCCTACCTTGGCTGGACGCCGGGCCCGCTCGAGACGCTCGAAGGCCTCGAACAGCTGCGCTTCCTCGAGAACGGCGCCCGCCTGCAATGCGTCGCGGTCGAGGGCCGGGGCCGCGTCTTCTGGGAACTCAACAACCCCGAGGACGTCGACCGCATCGAAACCATCCTGCGCGCGGAGAGCACATGACCGATCCCGTTTCCCCCCGCACCGTGGCCGCCGGCCCGGTCCGCTTCTCCAACGCGGCCCCCTTCGCGCTCATCGCCGGGCCCTGCCAGATGGAGAGCCTCGAGCATTCGCGCATGCTGTGTGCTAAGATCGCCGAGGCCGCCGCCCCCCACGGCATCCCCTTCGTCTTCAAAGCCAGCTACGACAAGGCCAACCGGTCTTCGCTGGGCAGCGAGCGCGGGCTCGGCATCGAGAAGGGGCTCGAGATCCTCGCCGCCATCCGCGAGGAATTCGGCTGCCCGGTGCTGACTGACGTGCATGACACCGCCCAGGTGGCCCGGGCGGGCGAGGTGGCCGACATCCTGCAGATCCCCGCCTTTCTGTCGCGCCAGACCGACCTGCTGCTCGCCGCGGGCGAAACCGGCCGCGTCATCAACGTCAAGAAGGGCCAGTTCCTCGCGCCCTGGGACATGGCCAACGTCGCCGCCAAGATCGCCTCCACGGGCAACGAGAACATCCTGCTCTGCGAACGCGGCGCGAGTTTCGGCTACAACATGCTGGTGAGCGACTTCCGCGCGCTGCCGATCATGGCCGGGACCGGCTACCCGGTCATCTTCGACGCCACCCACTCGGTGCAGCTGCCCGGGGGGCAGGGCGGCACCTCGGGCGGGCAGCGCGAATTCGTCGAGCCGCTGGCGCGGGCTGCGCTGGCCGTGGGCGCCGCGGGGCTTTTCGTCGAGACCCACGAGGACCCCGACAACGCCCCCTCGGACGGGCCCAACATGGTGCCCGTGGACCGGCTGCCGCAACTTCTCGGGCGGCTTGCCGCCATCGACGCGCTGACCAAGGGCTGAGCCGGGCAGCTCGGTTTCGAGCCGCTGAAACGCCTCCGGTCGGTGTGTCCCGACGCTTTTTGCGAGGCCATTGGCGATCCGTTTCGTGCGCGGCGCGGGCATTCGTTCCGGCAGGCCCGCAAGCTCCGGGGCAGGGGGCTTGCGGGCCCCCGGTTCGCGGCCTACCCCGATAGGCAGAACCCGCCGGAGACCCAGCACCATGTCCGACAGTGTCACCATCGCCTCCGAGCGCCTTAGCGCCAGTATCGCGGCCCTCGGCGCCGAGACGCAGAGCCTCACGCTGAAGGGCAGGGGAGAGCTGCTCTGGAACGGCGATCCCGCGTGGTGGTCGGGCCGCGCACCCATCCTCTTTCCCATGGTCGGTGGCGCGCCGGGGGACATGGTGGCCTTCGACGGCGTGACATACCCCATGGCCAAGCACGGCTTCGCCCGCCGCAGCACCTTCGTGCTGGAAGAGGCCGGGCCGGACTGGTGTCGCCACGTGCTCACCGACAGCGACGAGACCCGCGCCGCCTATCCCTTTGCCTTCCGCCTCGCCGTGACCCACGCGCTGGAGGGCGCCACACTGACCGTCACCGCCGAGGTCGAGAACCCCGGCGAGATGCCGCTGCCCTTCGGCTTCGGCTTTCATCCCGCCTTTCGCTGGCCGCTGCCGGGCGCCGAAGGCCAGCCCCACCGTGTCGTGCTGGAAAACGGTGCCGAGCCGCCGCTGGCCCGGCTCGGGGCCGACGGGCTGCTCGCGCCCGCGCGGCTGCCCTCGCCCTTCTCCGCGGGCTTGCTGACCCTCGATCCCGCACTTTTCGAGGCGGACGCCATGATCTTTCCCGAAGGGGCGGGCACTGCGCTGCGGCTCGAGGCGGACGGCCAGGGCGTACCCGCGCTGCGCTTTGCCTTCGAGAACACGCCGCATCTCGGCATCTGGCAGAAACCCGGCGCGCCCTACATCTGCATCGAGCCCTGGCACGGCATGGCCGCCGAGGAAGGCGCCGGCCCCGAGATGACCGCCCGTCCCGGCACCGTGACACTTGCCCCCGGTGACAGCATCCGCTTCGGGTTTTCCGTCTCTGCGGGCTGAGATCCCGGCCCGGGCTGGCCAAGGGCGCGCAGATGTTTCACAAGAATCCCCGTATTGAGTGCTCTTCTCGCCCGGAAGGACCCCGCAGATGGCCACGATCCTCGTCACCGGCGCTGCCGGCTTCATAGGCTACCACGTCAGTCGCCTGCTGCTTGACGAGGGCCATGCGGTCGTCGGGCTCGATGCCATGACGGACTACTACGACGTCACGCTCAAGCAGGCGCGGCTGGACCGGCTGAGCCCCTCCGAGGGGTTCACCGCCGTCATTGACCGGGTGGAAACGCCCGGCCTGCTGATGGAGCTCTTCGAGCAGCATCGTCCCGACTTCGTCATCCACCTCGCGGCCCAGGCCGGGGTGCGCTACTCGATCGAGGCGCCCCGCGCCTATCTCGAGAGCAACGTTACCGGCACCTTCGAACTGCTCGAGGCCGCGCGCGCGCATCCGCCGCGCCACATGCTGCTGGCCTCCACCTCCTCGGTCTATGGCTCCAACACCGAGATGCCCTACCGCGAGACCATGCGCGCCGATCACCAGATGTCCTTCTACGCCGCCACCAAGAAGGCGACCGAGAGCATGGCCCATTCCTATGCCCACCTGTTCGGGCTGCCGGTCACCATGTTCCGCTTCTTCACCGTCTACGGGCCCTGGGGGCGGCCGGACATGGCGCTGTTCAAGTTCACCCGGGCGATCCTCGAGGACGTGCCGATCGACGTCTACAACCACGGCGACATGAAGCGCGACTTCACCTATATCGACGACCTGGTGGGGGCCATGCGCCGGCTGATGGATGCCGTGCCCGAACGGCCCGCGGCGGGGCAGGCGCCCGAGGGCGACAGCCTCTCGCCGGTGGCGCCCTTCCGGGTGGTGAACATCGGCAATTCCGCCCCCGTGGCCCTGACCGAGTTCATCGCCGCCATCGAGGCGGCGACCGGGCGCACCGCGCAGCGCAACATGCTGCCCATGCAGCCCGGTGACGTGCCCGCGACCTGGGCCGATACCACCCTGCTCGAAACCCTCACGGGCGACGGTACGCACACCCCCGTGGCCGAGGGCGTGGCCCGCTTCGTCGAGTGGTACCGGGGCTACAACCGCTTCTGAGATTACCGAGCAGGCGGACCAGACGCCACACGCCAGGGTTGTGGCGGTTTGCCATTGAGATCGGCCCCTTTTCGGGCGACACCCTGCGGGACAGCTTTTCCACGGAGAGATTTCATGGCCCCCAAATTCGGTACCAGCGGCCTGCGCGGCCTCGTCACCGAGCTGACACCGGATCTTGTCGCCGACCACACCCGCGCCTTCCTGGCGGCCTGCCCCACGGGCGGCGGGCTCTTCGTGGGGCGCGACCTGCGCGCCTCCTCCCCCGAAATCGCCGAGGTCGTGGTCGCCACCGCCCGGGCCGAGGGGCTGGATGTGACCGACTGCGGGGTGCTGCCGACGCCGGCGCTGGCGCTGGCGGCCATGCGCGCGGGGCAGGCGGCCATCATGGTCACCGGCAGCCACATCCCGGCCGACCGAAACGGGCTCAAGTTCTACCTCCCTACCGGCGAGATCGCCAAGTCCGACGAGGCGGCGATCCTCGACCACCTGGGCCGGCCCGCGGGCAGCGGCGAGGGCGCACTGAAGGACGGCAGCGCGGCCGCCGCGCTCTACCGCGACCGTTATGTTTCGGCCTACGGCGGCAAGGCGCTTTCGGGCCTGCGGGTGGGGGTCTACCAGCACAGCTCGGTGGCCCGCGACGTGATGGTCGATGTCGTCGAGGCGCTCGGCGGCACGCCGGTGCCGCTGGCGCTCTCTGAGAGTTTCATCCCCGTCGACACCGAGGCGCTCGACCCCGAGACCCGGGGCATGCTGGGCGGCTGGTGCGAGGAACATCGGCTCGACGCGGTGATCTCGACCGATGGCGACGCCGACCGGCCCATGGTGGCCGATGCCACCGGCCGCGTGGTGCCCGGCGACGTGCTGGGCGCGCTCACCGCCCGGGCGCTCGGGGCGAAACTGGTCTGCACGCCGGTCTCGTCGAACACGCTGGTGCGCGAGATGTCCGATTTCGACGCGGTCACCCAGACCCGCATCGGATCGCCCTTCGTGATCGCCGCCATGGAAGAGGCGCTCGCCGCCGACAGGGGCGCGCGCGTGGTGGGCTACGAGGCCAACGGCGGTTTCCTTCTGGGCTTCGAGGCGCGCGGCCCGGCCGGCCCACTTGCGCCGCTGATGACCCGCGACTGCCTGCTGCCGATCATCGCCCCGCTGGCTGCCGCGACTGCGGCTGGCCAGAGCCTCGCCGATCTCGTGGCCGCGCTGCCGCCGCGCTACACCGCCGCCGACCGCATCCAGGAGGTGCCGACCGAGGCCTCGAAGGCCTTCATCGCGGAGCTGACCGGCGATCCCGGCGCCCGGGCCGCCTTCTTCGAGGGCACCGGCCCCGAGGCGGACACGGATCTGACCGACGGGCTGCGCGTGCGCTTCGAGAGCGGCGACATCGTCCACCTGCGCCCCTCGGGCAACGCCCCCGAGCTGCGCTGCTACGCCGAAGCGGCGAGTTTCGAGGCGGCCGAGGCGCTGGTGGGGCGCCACCTGGACAAGCTGGCCACGCAGCTGCGCGGCTGAAACCCGGGGCTTGGACCGGGCCTCAGGAGGGGCCGGTACGGTCGAAGTGTGAACAATGTCTGAATTCGGGTTGCCAAGTCCTTGTTTCTACGGGCCCCGCTGGGCGCCCCTGCCCGGGACCACCCTCGTGTCCCGGGGCTGGCAGCGCCAAAAATGTGGGTTCCAGGGCACGTCGATTATGCCGAAATCGTCCGATAGAGATGTATGACGTTTATTATCTCGGGCCGAGGCGTCAAAAGGACAGACACCGGGCTGGGCGGTCAGGAATCACCCGAGCGCCGGAATGAAAAAGAAGCATAACGATCGGCATCCGCGCCGGGGAGCAAGGGGACACATGGGACGGAAGGGGATCCGGCAGGCTTTGCTGTGCAGCGCGCTCGGCCTGACCTGCGCGTGGCCGATTCCCGCCATCCCGCAGGAGGCCCCCTGGCAACGTCCTGCCCTGAACTTTCAGGGGGTGCCTGGCCTCGTGGATATGCCTGGCGCGCACCAGATGCCCGACGCGGAAGGCACGATCACCGTGAACGCCTTCGGCTCGGACGTGCAGCGTAACATCTTTCATTTTCAGATAGGCCCCCGGCTTTCCGGGGTCTTCCGGTATGTCTACGGGGACAACCTCCGCAACACCGGCGCCTATTACGACCGGAGCTTCGATATTCGCTACCAGCTGGTCGAGGAAAGCCTGACATGGCCAGCGCTGACGGTGGGTCTGCAGGACTTCGGCGGCACCGGCATCTATGCAGGCGAATACGTGGTTGCCGGCAAGACCTTCGGCCGGCTGCGCGCAACTGCAGGCCTCGGCTGGGGCCGTTTCGGAAGCGAGGGCGGTTTCGAGAACCCACTGGGCGTTTTCGGAAACCGTTTCAAGAATCGCCCTGAGACTGCGGTGAACGTCACCCAGACGGGCCAGTTCGATGCTGATCAATGGTTCCGGGGAGATGCCGCCTTCTTCGGCGGGCTGCAGTACGCGGTGGGCGACCGGCTGGTGCTCAGTGCGGAATACTCCTCGGATGGCTACGATCTGGAAGAGGCCAATACCGGATTCACCCGGCAGAGCCCGGTGAGCGTGGCGGCCAGCTACCGGTTCGACAGCGGTCTCGATCTGACGGCAGCATGGCTCTACGGTGATGCGATCGGGGTGCAGCTGAGCTACAGCTTCAACCCGAAAACGGCCCCGGGCCCGGCGAGCGGTCGTGAAGGCCAGGGGCCTGTCGTGGCCGCCAGCAGCGCGGTGGCGCTTGGCTGGGGCGGCATGACAGGCGGCGCGGTCGGAGACGCTGGCGCGGGGGACAGCCTCGAGGCCCGCCTGCGCTCCCGCCTTGGGGCACAGGGATTGTGGCTGATCGCGCTGAAACGCAGCGGCGACATGCTGGAGGTTCACTATCGCAACGACCGCTATCTCGCTGAAGCGGAAGGGATCGGACGTGCGGCGCGGGCGATCGCGGGGGAGCTTCCCGCCGGAGTGGAGCGGATGGTTCTGGTCCCGCGGCAGGGTGAACTGGCCCCCAGCGCCGTCACGCTGGAGCGGGCAGACCTCGTGGCGCTGCAGGATGATCTTGATGGCAGCTGGAAGAGCTTTGCCCGTGCCGAGATCGATGACGGTCGGGCGCACCCGCTATCGCTCCGCACACCCGGGGCCTACCCCCGTTTCATCTATGGTGTCGATCTCTACGCCGGCCCTACCCTGTCGGATCCCGACAACTTCGTCGCCGAAAGCGGCCTGCGCTTCGACGCGCTCCTGGCGCTGGCACCGGGGCTGACGCTTGATACGGAGTTGCGCCAGCCGCTGCTCGTGAACAGGGTCGAGCCGTTGCCGAACCAGCCCGAAGGAGAAAGCGACTACCCCGTCGTGCGTACGGATGGGGCGCGCTACGATGACGACACGGATCTGGAACTGCGACGCCTGACCGCCGACTACGTCTTTCGTCCGGGAGAGGATCTTTTCGGGCGTGTCTCCGTGGGCCAGTTCGAGCAGATGTATGGTGGTGCCTCCGCTGAACTTCTATGGAAGCCGGCCGACAGCCGGCTGGGGCTCGGTGGGGAGATCACTTATGCCCGCAAGCGTCAGCCGAACGATCCCTTCGGGTTCGAGGATTTCGATACCACCACCGGCTTCGTGTCGGCCTACTACGAATTCAGCGAAGGCTACCTCGGCCAGATCGACGTCGGTCAGTACCTCGCGGGGGATACCGGGGCCACGGTGTCGTTTGACCGTGAGTTCGACAACGGCTTCCGGATCGGAGCCTATGCCACGATCACGGATATGCCGACAGATGAGTTCGGCGAGGGCTCATTCGACAAGGGTATCCGCTTTTCGGTGCCGGCAAGCTGGCTGTTGGGGTATCCCTCGCGGCGGGAATTCGCGACCACCTGGCGTCCGACCACCGGCGACGGCGGGGCCCGCGTGAAACAGGCCAACCGGCTTTACGAGCGGGTGCGCCATGGCCAGGCACGCGAGCTGCAGGAAGACTGGGGGAGCTTTTGGCGATGAGGCGCATGCTCTCCTGCTTGGGCCTTCTGGCCGTGTTGTCCGGCTGCGCTTCCTCGGGCGAACCGCAAAGGCTGGTTCGAGAGGCTACCGTGGGGCTTTTGCCCTTCCTTGAGCGGCACGATGCGCGTCATGACGCGCTGGTGCGCACCGGAGCCCAGTCGAGGTCCGCCGCGCTGGTCGGCGAAGGTAGGGTACTGGACCTGCGCCGGCTCGCGGTGCTGCCGGATGGCAACACGCTCTGGCTGGCCCCCGATGGTAGCGGTTTCACCTTCGACGAAGGCCTTCTGGTCGCCACGCGCGGGGTGGGCAACGACCTGATGTCATCCGACCTGTCCCAGCTTCGCGCGCTATTGCGGGCCGGGCGCGATGGTACCGCCAAGCGCTTTCACAGTCTCCTGGATGGAGAAGGGCGGATCGTGCTGAGGAGCTATGTCTGCTTTGTCACGATCAGCGGACAGATTGCTCGAGAGGACTGCGCGGGCCTATCCGAGAATTTCATCAACACCTACCAAATTTCACCCGGTACGGGGAGGGTGCTGTCCTCCCGCCAGCAGGCCGGAAGAGGCATCTGGCAATTTGGGCCTATCGAGGCCCCCAGTGCTGCGATGCCGACAGTGAAGGAGACCCCATGATGCGTGCACTCGTCATCTTGCTGAGCCTGATGCTCGGCCTCGCCGGCTGCGGCGTAGTCTACAAATCTCCGTCGGTGGAACGCATGGCGGGCGCCGACGGTAAGCTGCGCGTAGTCGACATGACTCCGGAGACGGTTCTGGTGGCTAACAGGTCTACCTACCAACCCAAGACGCTTCCGCCGGTCTTCTTTACGACTGCAGGTTACGGTAGCGGCTTGCGGGGAGCCGGCCCGACGCCCGAGCCAGCGTTCGACCGTCGGCCGCAGGAGGATTTCTTGGAGACGCGCTTGCCTCCCGAGGTCAACCCCGGTCCCTATCGGATCGGTACGGGAGATGTACTGCTGCTTGCCACTCCACAGACGGGATCAACGGTAGAACAGCTGTCAGGCCTGCTGGCAGCTACGAACGCACGACAAGGCTACACAGTGCAAGATGATGGTGCGATCGCTATCCCTAATGTGGGGCGAGTGCAGATTGCCGGTTTGACACTGGAAGAAGCCGAAGCGGCGTTGTTCCAGCGGCTTGTCGAAAATCAGATTGATCCCACCTTTAGCTTGGAGATTGCCGAGTTCAATTCGAAGAAGGTCTCAATTGGAGGGGCGGTGTCCCAGCCAACTGTGGCACCGATCTCTCTGACGGCCCTCTACCTTGACGAAGCCTTGGCGGCAGCTGGTGGAATTACCGTCGAAGATCAGGATTATGCTTCTGTGCGCATTTATAGGGATGGAACACTTTACCAGATCCCGCTTACTCAACTTTACGCACAGGATGGACTGCGGCGCATTCAGTTGATTGATGGAGATAGTGTATTTGTCGATACTTCCTATGAGCTGGATTTGGCGCAGGCCTATTTCGAGGAACAAATTCGCTTGGCGCAGTTCAAACAAAGCTCCAGGAGTATCGCGCTCAGTACGCTGAATACTGAGATTGGTATCCGGCGCGACAATCAACAGGATGAGCGAAAAAACTATCTGGATCGTCTCAATCTCGATTCTGTTGATCGGGACTATGTCTACCTGACCGGCGAAGTTGACAGGCAGAGTCGCTATGAGCTGCCCTTCGGACGCACGGCGGTTCTTGCCGAGGCTCTCTACGGTAGCGGCGGGGTTCCCGTCAAAACAGGCGACGCCAGCGAAATCTATGTGTTGCGCGGCTCTTCAGACCCACGCGAGTTCGGCGCGACCACGGCATGGCGTTTGAACACTACCAATGCGGGCAATATCCTGCTTGCTACTCGATTCGAGCTTCGTCCCAACGATGTCATCTTCGTTGCCGAACAACCGGTCACGAAGTGGAACCGCGTGATCCAGCAGATTACGCCCTCACTGGTCACCACGGCAGCGAATACCGCGGCGCGTGCCTCCAACTAACCCTTTGCGGCGGCCACTACTTCGTCGTGGCCGCTGAGATTTTTTAAGAGCGTTGACGTGCCCTTCGGGCTGGGCCAACACATGTATGCTCTTGCAGCATGAAAGGCGAAGACCATGAAAATCGCGATGATTGGCACCGGCTACGTGGGGCTTGTTTCCGGGGTATGCTTTTCCGACTTCGGGCACGAAGTGGTTTGCGTTGATCGCGATCCGGGAAAGATCGAGATGCTGGAGAAGGGCGAGGTTCCGATCTTTGAGCCTGGTCTGGATCAGCTCATGGCTCGCAACGTAGAGGCTGGCAGGCTTCGGTTTACGCAGGATCTCGCCACGGCAATCGAAGGGGCAGAGGCAGTTTTTATTGCCGTAGGCACACCAACGCGTCGTGGAGATGGACATGCTGACCTGACCTACGTGATGGCTGCTGCGGAAGAGATCGCTCGGGCTGCACGTGACTATGTTGTGATCGTGACAAAATCGACGGTTCCGGTCGGGACCAATCGGCAGGTCGCACAAGTGGTGGCCGCCGCCAATCCTGAGCTCGACTTCGATGTCGCTTCAAACCCCGAGTTTCTACGGGAAGGCGCCGCGATCGATGACTTCATGAAGCCGGATCGAGTTGTTGTCGGGGTGCAGACCGAGCGCGCGGGAGAGGTCATGGCGGAGATTTATCGCCCTCTCTACCTACGTGAATTCCCGATCGTGACCACTGATCTGGAGTCCGCGGAAATGATCAAGTATGCGGCGAACGCTTTCTTGGCGACCAAGATCACGTTCATCAATGAGATCGCGGCGCTCTGTGAAAAGGTCGGCTCTGATGTAAAGCAGGTTGCTAGAGGTATGGGCCTCGACGGGCGCATCGGAAAGACATTCCTGCATGCCGGACCTGGCTACGGTGGATCTTGCTTTCCCAAGGATACGCGAGCGTTGGCTCGGATAGGGCAGGAGCATGCGTGCCCGATGTCCATCACCGAGACCGTAATCAAGGTGAACGAGGAGACGAAACGACGCATGACGGACAAGTTGCTCGAGCTTTGCGGCGGCAGCTTCAACGGTAAGACAATTGCGGTGCTTGGTGTGACCTTTAAACCCAATACCGATGACATGCGCGAAGCTCCCGCCCTTACGCTACTCCCTGCAATGGTAGGCGGGGGGGCAAACGTGCGGGTCACCGATCCTCAAGGCCGCCGCGAGGGCGAAGCTCTCTTGCCGGGTGTCACTTGGTGGGAAGATGCCTATGCCGCCGCCGCTGGGACAGATTTGCTCGTCGTTCTGACTGAGTGGAACGAGTTCCGTGCTCTCGATTTGGGACGATTGGCACAACTGATGCGCACGCGTCGTATGGCAGATCTTCGCAATATCTATACGGCCGAGGCCGCGCGCGAAGCCGGTTTTTCCGCTTATGACAGTATCGGGCGTGTCGGGTTCTCCGACCTTTGAGGTCGGCCAGCCGTAAAGCTCCGTTCAGCGGTATCGGCCCGTGATGCTGCGTACTCCGGTACGGGGATCAGTGTCAGGTCGAGATTTTAGCCCATAATCTATGTTATGTGTAAAGTACAACCATTGAAAGTTTTCTTCGCACGCGTTCTTCCTTGAGGTGTGCTCGCGAGCGCCGAAATCACTGGCACTTTCTTGCGCAATTTCGCGGATATGCTGCGATGCAGCATCTCCTGTCTTCCGAAATGCAAAGTGAAGGGATTGGAGATAATTCATTGTTTTTGCTGTATATTTTTCAAGAAAATCCATTAGGGCTTGTTGTCTTCTGGTGGTGAAGTGATGCTGGCTCCCCTTGTCTTTCTGCGCATGCATATCGACAGGCCAACCTTAACAGAGTATTACCTCGGCAGATCCGAAGCGCGGGCCGCTAGCGTCTGACACGAGCGCTTCATCCTCGCTGACCGTCTTCTACGAAGACGAGCAGATTTCAGTTCGGTGGTAAGGGGAGACGCAATGTACGGTTTGGATATGGGGCTGGAGGGCGAGCTTGCCCCGGTCCGGTTCGCGGCCACCTGCGCCGAGAGCCTTGAGATAGTTGCGTCTTGCACATCCTGCGTGCCTGGAGCTCTCGAAGAACTCTAATGCGACTACTGGTAATATGCATCAACTATGCGCCTGAGATCATTTCGACAGGCCTCTACACCACTGGTTTGGCTGAATACATGCAGCAGGACGGTGTTGAGACTGACGTGATCACCGCCCTGCCGTATTATCCTGCCTGGAAGACCTTCGAAGGCTGGCGCCGCCCTTTCTGGAAGTCTCGCCGTAGTGAGAACGGTGTGAGGGTCGTGCATTGCCCGATCTATGTGCCCCGCAATCCCACTGGGTCAAGGCGCATTCTGCATTACATATCTTTCGCCCTCTCCGCATTACCTGTTGGTTTGTGGAAAGGATTGAGACGTCGGCCTGACGTGGTGGTCATGGTGGCTCCTTCGTTGATTGCGTTTCCAGTTGCTTTGGGAGCTGCCAAGTTGGGTGGTGGGGCGAGCTGGCTGCATATTCAGGATTATGAGGTGGAAGCTGCCTTCGCCACGGGGTTGCTGAGAGAAGATGGTCGGGTGGGCCGTGCTGCGAAGGCCTTCGAGAAATGGGTGCTGGGCCGGTTCGACAGGATTAGCTCGATCTCTGCCCCGATGCTGGACAAGTTGCGGGACAAAGGCGTGGTCGATGAGAGGATCTATGAACTGCGCAATTGGGCCAACCTGGAGAAGGTTACGCCTCTGACGGCGCCCTCTCCGCTCAAGGACGAGCTGGGTATCAAGACCCGTCACGTGGCGCTTTATTCTGGCAATCTAGCCAATAAGCAAGGACTGGAGCTTTTGCCTCAGATGGCACGACATCTGAGACATCGCGAAGATCTCACCATTGCCATTTGCGGAGACGGCCCCATGCGGGCTCCTCTACAGAAAATGGCGCGCGATTTGCCGATGATCCGTTTCTTTCCGCTCCAGCCAATCGAAAAGCTGAGCGACCTTCTGGGAATGGCCGATGTACATCTTCTGCCCCAGATTGCAGGGGCAGCGGATCTCGTTCTTCCCTCTAAGCTAACTAACATGTTGGCATCAGGGCGTCCGATGATTGCCACGACCACTGCAGACACTGCCTTGGGGCGTGAGGTGGAAGGTGTTGGTCGGCTGGTGCCTCCGGGTGATCCGAGGGCTATGGCAAAAGCCTTGGAAGAGCTTCTCGATGCCCCGGAAGAGCGGAAATGTCTGGGGGCTGCAGCGCGCCAACGGGCGATCGAAAGATGGGACATGACGGCCATTCTGAGCCGTCTCAGGAACGAGTTTGAAACCCTGTCCGGTACCCCTGCCGAGGCAGAGTGCTCTCTAGACAGTTCGAGGAAGATATAATGAAAAAAGCCCTGATTACTGGCGTTACCGGCCAGGATGGATCCTACTTGGCCGAATTTCTTCTGGAAAAAGGTTACGAGGTTCATGGCATCAAGCGCCGCGCCTCGCTTTTTAATACGCAGCGGGTCGATCATATCTATCAGGATCCTCATGAGCCGAACCCTAAGCTCAAGCTGCATTATGGGGATTTGACCGACACTTCGAACCTGACCCGCATCATGTCCGAGATTGAGCCGGACGAAGTATACAACCTCGGCGCCCAATCCCACGTGGCTGTCAGCTTCGAAGCCCCCGAATATACTGCCGACGTCGATGGAACGGGCACACTGCGCCTCCTCGAGGCGATCCGCTTTCTTGGTCTGGAGAAAAAGACCCGGTTCTACCAAGCGTCGACCTCGGAGCTCTATGGGCTCGTTCAGGAGATTCCGCAGCGCGAGACCACGCCCTTCCACCCGCGTTCTCCTTATGCTGTTGCTAAGCTCTACGCTTACTGGATCGCGGTAAACTACCGCGAAGCCTACGGGATGTACGCCTGCAACGGCGTGCTCTTCAATCACGAGAGCCCGCGGCGCGGCGAAACCTTCGTGACCCGCAAGATCACCCGCGGCATGGCCAACATTGCCATGGGACTCGAGGATTGCCTCTACATGGGCAACATCGACAGCCTGCGGGACTGGGGGCACGCAAAGGACTATGTCCGCATGCAGTGGATGATGCTGCAGCAGGATGAGCCCGATGACTTCGTCATTGCCACGGGCAAGCAGTATTCGGTGCGGGAGTTCATCGACTGGAGCGCGCGAGAGCTTTCGATCGAGCTCGAGTTTTCGGGCGAAGGCGTGGAGGAGATCGGTACGGTCAAGTCTGTCGATAACAATGTCGCGCCGGCCGTGAAAACCGGAGACGTGCTGGTGCGTATCGATCCTCGTTATTTCCGACCCGCCGAAGTCGAAACTCTTCTGGGTGACCCGACCAAGGCCAAGGAAAAACTTGGCTGGGTCCCCGAGATCACGGCCCAGGAAATGTGTGTCGAAATGGTGAATGAGGACCTGCATACCGCCAAGCGTCATGCGCTTTTGAAGGAGCATGGCTACGCGCTGCCGCTCTCGGTCGAGGACCGCTGAGAGCAGGATGTCACTGCGTATCACCCTTTACGGAGCATATACCCTTGCGCTTGAGGCGGTGGGGTTTCTTCCCTCCCAGCGGCTCAGGCGCCTGCTCTACAAAAAGTTTGGCCGGATGCGCTTGGGTGAACACGTTGCCATTTATCGAGGCGCCCGGATCCGCGGGGGGCGCAAGATTGCAATAGGGTCAGGAACCTCCATCGGCGATCGGTGTGAACTGGACGGCCGGGGCGGTCTTCAATTCGGGTGCAACGTCAATGTTTCTTCCGAGGCGATGTTCTGGACGGCCCAGCACGATTACCGAGATGCCGGCTTTCCGACACGCTTCTCTCCGGTGGCCATCGAGGATTGGGTCTGGATCGGTCCGAGGGTAATCGTGCTTCCCGGGGTAACCGTCGCAAGGGGCTGTGTGGTCGCTGCGGGCAGCGTGGTGACAAAATCAACCGAGCCTTACGGACTATATGCCGGTGTCCCCTCCCGCAGAGTGGGTGAACGGCCAAATCTGGAATTTGAGTATACTCCGGGTCAGGGGTTTATCCCGTTCCTCTAGGGCTTAAGCGCTTCAGGTGAAACGACTGGGATATGGCAAAAAAGTCATGGCGAAGAGCGATGTTAAGATGGAAAATGAAGAGACTTCGGGCGGAATATTTCATCCCCTGAAGGAGCTTGCCCAGAAGATACCGAGTCAGAAGGATGCAATCCTTGTGGCGAGCTTCGGTCGTGCGGGCAGCACGCTCATCTACGATGCGGTGAACGAAGCAATGGCTCGCTCCCGTTTCGGCATAAGCGCAAGCGCCTTTCAGAAGATCACACGCGACGTGGCAATGGATCTCCCCAACTGCGAACTGCGCTCCGGAGTGGTCTACAAAACGCATGACTATCCCGACTCTCTTGCCGGGCGGCAGAAAGTGCGCGGCATATTCCTGTTCGGTTCTGCGGAAGAAGCAGCTCTTTCAGTTCACGCTCAGAAAGCTGCCCGCAGCGAGGATTGGGTCAAGTTACATTTCGAGCATCTCCGCAGACCCTATCGCTACGATGATCTTCTGCAGGAGGATGTGTTGGGGTTCCGGGATCAATGCGTGGCGTGGATGAGCTTCGAAGGCGTCCCGGTTCTGTGTCTCCGGTACGAAGGGCTCTGGGATAACCTTGATAAGATTTCGGAATTCTGCGGGCTCGAAGTGAGGCTTCCCGAGCGCCGGGAGCGTGCCCCCAAGAAGGTCGAGCCGGAGGTCCTCGAGAGGGCCCGGGCCGTCTACGGCCCGCTTGATGACGAACTCGCCAAGCTTCCCGACTGCTTCGTGGCTTCTCCGGAATTCGGGTCACGCCTGAAACTGCGAGACGTCGCAGACACCTCCAGTAATACGAAGGAATCCCAATGACATACGATCTGACTGGTAAGCGCGTCTGGGTCGCCGGTCATCGCGGAATGGTTGGCGGTGCGGTGGTTCGTCGGCTTGCCCGGGAGAACTGCGAGGTTATCACGGCGGGGCGTGACGTGGTCGATCTGGTCGACCAGGCTGCGGTGCGGGCATGGATGCTCGACACCCGTCCCGACGTGGTCGTCATGGCCGCGGCCAAGGTCGGCGGCATCAAGGCCAACAACGACTACCCGGTCGATTTCCTTTACCAGAACCTGATGATCGAGGCGAACATCGCACAGGCGGCCCACGAGGCCGACGTGGGGCGTTTCCTCTTCCTTGGGTCCTCCTGCATCTATCCCAAGATGGCACCGCAACCGATCCCCGAGGACAGCCTTCTGACGGGGCCCCTGGAACCCACCAACGAGTGGTATGCCATCGCCAAGATCGCCGGCATCAAGCTCTGCCAGGCCTACCGGACGCAGTACGGGCGTGACTGGATTTCGGCCATGCCGACCAATCTCTACGGACCCGGCGACAACTACGACCTGCAAAGCAGCCACGTCCTGCCTGCCCTCTTGCGCAAGTTCCACGAGGCCAAGGAAGCGGGGGCGCCCTCGGTGGAGCTCTGGGGGTCAGGAACGCCCCTGCGCGAGTTCCTGCACTGCGACGATCTCGCCGATGCGCTGGTTTTCCTGCTCAAGAACTATTCCGGCTACGAGCACGTGAACGTGGGAAGCGGCGTCGAGGTGACGATCCGGGAACTCGCCGAGACCATCGCCCGCGTGGTCGGATACCAAGCCGAGCTGAGCTTCGATGCGACCAAGCCAGACGGGACGCCGCGCAAGCTCATGGACAGTTCGCGTCTGCATGACATGGGATGGAACAACGCGCGCTCTCTCGAGGATGGCATCGCGAATGCCTATGAAGCGTATCTGGCGGGCAACTAGCGGTCCCGCCCGGTGGCGTGGTCTCTTTTTTGAGCAGGTTGAGCCTGCCGGAAGAGAGCCGTGCAGGCGGGCCCTCCCCGGGATGCCGGGAGCGGGTTACACGTTATCGGTGAATAGTTGAGAAGTGATCTCTTTATAAGGGTGTTGACCATGGAAAGCTGGCCTCCCGGGGCTCACGATCCCGAACTCGCCAATCTGCAGGAAACCTATCTGCCCCGCAAGGACGCCTATGATATCTCGGGGCTGTTACGTGATCGGCGTCTGGGAAACATGGCGTTGGTTTCGTCCTTCGGGGCAGAGAGCATCGTGCTTCTGCATTACGTTTCCCGGATCTTGCCGGAGGTTACGGTCCTGTTTCTGGACACCGGCAAGCACTTCCCCGAAACCTTGAGCTATCGCGACCAGGTTGTGAAGGACCTGGGTCTGAATCTCCGGGTGCTTGAACCGGAAGCCTTGAGCCTTCATGCCGAGGACCCCGATGGTCAGCTGCACAGCCGTGAGCCGAATACCTGTTGCCGGCTTCGCAAGGTCTTCCCGCTGCAGGATGCGCTCGAGGGGTTCGACAGCTGGATCAGTGGGCGCAAGCGTTACCAGGCCGACAGCCGCAGCCACATCGGTGTCATCGAACGCGACGGTGAGCGTCTGAAGGTCAACCCCATGGCCTTCTGGACGCGCGAAGACATTGAGGCCTACTTCGCCTTCCATCGCCTGCCACGCCATCCTCTGGAAGCACAGAATTATCTGTCGATCGGTTGTGCCCCCTGCACACGCCCCGTGGCGGAGGGCGAAGACGCCCGGGCGGGCCGGTGGGCCGAAAGCCCCGAAAAAGTGGAATGCGGTATTCATCTGGGGCCGGACGGACTCTTCAGGCGCAGTAGTGCCGCTGCCTCTGACTGAGCCGGGTCAGACAGAATGTAATGCAGAGCTTTCCTGGGCAGACATGAAAGGTAATTGATGTTCATTTTGCATAGCTCCCGGACCGTGCACGTGCCGAAAGCGGCCGGGATGCATGTGTCCAAGAGCTTTCGGTCCAAGGCGGCTCCCGGAGATGTATTCCTGACAGGGCCAAGGATCGAGATCGTCGGGGCTCCGTTGCGAAGTCGGGTTCTCAACGATGTAAGGGGGGCAAAGTCGCGCCTCGGGCGACTGATACCACTCAAGCATTCCTCCGCAGAGGAACTCCGTGGTTTCTTCCCGAGAGTCTTTGATGTTTATCGTACTTTCTGCGTCGTCCGAGAACCGGTCGCCCGGGCCGTTTCCGCTTATACCTATGCTAGGAATGACGCAAAGATGCCCGCCGTGCCTCGAACCCGCGAGGCATTCGAGGCCATCCGGTCCTGCCAGAGCTTCGACGAGTTCGTTCAGGGGGGAGTTTTTGAGAAGTTCCTGGACATCAACTTCCTGCGCCCCCAGTCGGATTTTGTATTCGACCGGAATGGTAGACGCCTTGTGGATGAGATCGTGCCCGCCAGTGGGCTTGATGTGGCACTTCGAGAGAGTTTCGGCGTGGAACCTCCGCCGAAGAAGGAAAACGCGACCCCCGATGCCGTCCGCACGAAGGTAAAGCCTGCCGAGGAGACAGTACAGCGTCTCAGGGCAGCCTACAGCGTCGATTACGAAAGGCTTGGCTGCTTCTGACCGGCTGAGGACGAAGGGTTGACTTGCCATCGGCCCATGGCCTTGGCACGGGCTGCATGATAGATGGCTCTCGGGCTCTCGGGGCCCTTGGATGAGACCCTTCCGGGAGACAGTGCACGTGGCATTCATGAGCGGGTTCGTCGGCGAGACGCGCAGTATGCCGGTGACCCGAGTGGCCGTTGGCGTCCTGCTGACGTTCGCACTGCTCGGTTTCTATCTCCAGATATCCTTTGGCCTGCCGTTCTCGCTCCATTACCTGTCGGGACTTCTGCTCTTTGTCACCCTCATACCCAGAGCGAATGACCTGTGGTTTGCGAGCACGATATGCCTGCTCTCCCTGGCATCGATTTTTTGGTTCATCTTCTCGCCCTCCCTCGCCGGCTACTTGCCCGAACAGCTCACGTCCTATGTCCAGCTTGTCCTTGCCATTACTTCAAGCATAGGCGTCTTTCGCTCTCTGCAGATGGTGGGGCGGCTCAACCCGGCCGGATTGTCGAGGACTGCACTATGGATTTTCGTCCTGATGAGCCTCGGAATTGCGCTTGAGGTTGCAGGCCCTCTGCGTCCGGTCAGCGATGCCATACGCGGCGCGATCTACGACTTCGGCCTCTATAGCAACGATACGAGGGATATTGGTTCGTACGGTTGGATCCGGCCGAAACTCTTCACTTCGGAGCCTTCACACTTAGGGAAGTTCTACGGCCTCTGCCTTTTCATGGCAGTTGCATGTAGCCCGAAGCTGAGGTTTCAGGTTTGGCTCCTCTTAATATCCCTTCCGTTCATCATCTTGGTGCGAAGCCCTGCGGTCCTGCCGGGGCTTATGTGCACCTGCGCGCTGGTGACCTTGCGTATCGGACCCAGGCGGATACTCTTGAACCCGTTCATTCTGGTGATGCTCGTCGTATTCTGCGGGTTCTTCGTCTACGAGATCGTGGAGACGATACGCACGAGGCTGATCCAGACGATGGACCCCAGCCTCTACATCCGCCTGGTTCGCCCCTTTCAACTTGTGCTGAGGACGATCGAGGCACGTCCGCTCCTAGGCTACGGGATCGGAAGCGACCGGCAGATTGCCGGATTGTTCGAGGAGATCTCCACTTCTGCGAATGCCCCGGTCTATCTCCGGCGGGAAATCGGAACGACAAACCGGGCTTGGGGCGCTTCCCACTTCGCGCTGTTCATCCAACTCGGAGCGATCGGCGGGCTGATCTGGATCACCGCGATCGCCCGCTTCGTGCGCTCGGTGCTGGAAGGCTACATGTCGATCTTCTGGCTGTTTTTCGTTTCTTTCGGCTTCTTCATCGGCGTGATCAACACCCCCTTCTACTGGGGTCAACTTGCCATCTTCCTCTCAGGTCTGTGGCTTGCAGACCAGTACCGCAAGAAGGAGCCTGTCTAGGCCGGCGTGGGACCGGCCTGAGACGCAACTCAGAGTCCCCCGGCATCCAACTGGAGCCAAAGACTGCCGGTCCATAGGAAATTCCAGGTGGTCGTGGTGTCCGGCCCCGGTTCAAAAGCGCGTGTCACGCGGAAATTTCCGGGCCAGGTGACGCTGCGATTTCCAGTGGCATCCTGCGTGAGGATCACGGTGATCCGGTCCCCGCGGATCATGTGCTCGGGAGGTGAGATCTCGACGTTGCCGCTGCAGATGATGTCAAAAATGTTGTTGCGCGACACATCGATGGGAACCGGCAGGCTGCCGTTCGCCGCGGTCTGGAATATGCTCTGCCGCTCGGGAAAACTGATCATCCCCTCTGCGGCAGACGAGTTGAAGGCCACGCGGTGGCGCCGCACGCCAGTCAGGAGAAGGCGGCCGCCATTGTCGGACTGGTTGCGCACATGCACGGCATGGGTGAGGTCGGAGCTGATGATCACTCCATCGATGTGACTTTCGCCTCCGGCAAGAAATACCGTGACTCCGGTGTCGACGTTGCCGTTGTTACCCAAGACATAGATCCGCGACAGGTTGGCACTGTTCAGAAGCTTCATGCCGGCCATTGGCGAACCGCCGCCATCTTCCCAAGCGTTTTCTACGTGAATCCCGACGTAGCAACCGCCGATCATGTTCTGTTCAACGACCGCTTCCTGCCCTGCCAGAAGGAACGTGGTCCCGTAGCAGCGAATATCGGCGTTGTCCCTGCACAGCAGGTTGTGCCGTCCACCCCGCATGACGCCGCCACGCAGGGTTATCGATGAGACGTTTCCCGAGCTCGTGCCACCGGTGTTGTCTTCACAGAGCATGCAATAGCTGCCCTCGGCGGTGGAGCTACAGGCAAAATAAGGCTCGGTAATGTTGCCCTCGAAGGCATTGTTGTGCAGCCAGAGACCGATAGTCGAAAAGCCCTCCAGCTTGGGCGAGACGAGGTTCCAGCCATAGAAGAAGCCCCGCGCAGCGTCGTGTGCATCTCCCCCTTCGATCTCAAGCAGGACGTCCTCGGAGCCTGAGCCGCGTATGTTCAGATTGATGAGATCGACCTTGCGCACGGTCCTGCGCGAGACGATCCGAAGGGCCGCGCCATTCCCAGCGGAAACGTTCGAAAGCAGTCGTCCTCCCGTCATGTCGATGCAGCCGCCTGCGGTGGTGTTGTTCGTAAATTCCACCTCCAACGGCGTGGAGAAAGTGTATTCCCCGCGAATGCGCAGCTGGCAGCTGCGGCCGGCTGCCATTTCCGACTTCCAGAGATCCAAGGCAGCCTGCAGGGGCCCGGAGGCATCCGAACCCTTCCGGGCGCCCAGGGCCACAATATCGATCACGCTGGGATCGGCCAGAAACAGCTGGATCCCGCCGGCCGTGACAAGGTTAGCATCCTGGGCGCCTTCGGGAGCGACGCGGTAGGCGAAACCGCCGTCGTTCACCCGCACCAGTTGCCCCGGCCGGACCTGCTCGCGTCCGCGCCCCGGGGCATAGGAAAGGACATGATCCGCAAGCAGCTCGGAAACCGTCTCGAACCCCTTGAAGATCCCGTGTGCCTTCGGGACGTGCACGGGAATGGCGTCCGCATGGGCAACCTCGCGCCCCCAGGGATCAACGACCTGCAGACGGTAGTTTCCATTCACCACGTAGCACAGGTCGAACTGGCCGTTTTCATCCGCCACAAGGGGATTGGAACAGGAGACCGTGAGATGAGGGTCCTTGTAGAGCGGGGACATCACCTCCGTACCGGCCCAATAAACATGAGCCCTAGCATGTGGTACTGGCTGGGAACCGTAGTCGGGCAGTTGGCTCGCGTCGTTCGGGTTCAATATCCCCATGGGTTTCCGCTCCCTTGATGAGATCCGGCCGGCATCGGGGGGCCGCCAGAAGTTCCCGGGGAAGATGGAAGGCAATGATTAGGGGAGGCTGTCACCGGCGTCCGCACGATTAACCGGCATCTTCGCCGCGATGCAGCATCCAGACCCAGCATGGCGTTGTGACCTCCTGGAACCTTCTCTATACACTGCAATCAGTGAGTTGCTTGGTGGATCCGGGGGGTTCGGGCCACGGGCGGACGCGAGTATTCGTGGCATTTCTGCGCCGCGGCGGAGGTTTCATGGAGCTACTAATTGCAGGAATCGACGGGGGCACCGCCGAGATATTCGATGCCTTCGACATGCCGTTCTGGCAGAAGCTGCGAGCGTCCGCCAAGCTTCTGGATGTAGAGGAGGACATCGTCCAGCGCGGGTGGGCGCGTATTCTCTCCGGCCAGGGAGCCGAGGAAAACGGCGGCCTCTACATGATGCCGAAGCTCGACGGCACCCGCGACTTCACGCCGAAATTCGGCTACAAGGAAATGAGTTCGGCCCGAGGCTTCGCGCCGATCTGGAAATTCGCCCAGGATGCCGGTCAGTCCATCGGGCTGATGAACATTCCCACCACATCTCCCGCACAGAAAGTGGACGGGTTCTATGTCGCAGGCGGCGGCGGCGGGATCTTCCAGGGCGGTCTTCCCGATGACGCGCTCTACCCTTCCAGCGCCCAGGAGATCCTCGAGCGAAACGGCTATATCTTCGACATCCGGCTCGGGGCCGAGGGCTTCCAGACGATCCCCGAGCTTTGCGACCGCCTCGAGAAGATGATGGTCGCCCGTACGGACAGTTTCATAGAACTGGCCAAGACGCATGGCATCGGCTTCGGCTTCCTAGCCTACCGAGCGACGACCGTCCTGCTCTACCTCGCCATGTCCGAGATCGCCTTCGCGTCCGACGGCCCCCGGGGAAAGACGGACCGGGCCTCGTGGTCTCCGGAGTGGCTTCCCCATCTCGACCGGCATTTCCGCACGCTCGACCAGTGTCTCGAGCGGCTGTTCACCGAACTCTCCCCGAAGCATCACCTGATCGTCTCGGACCACAGCATGGTTCCGTGGACGCATAACGTCGATTTCAACGGGTTCCTCGCGGCCCAGGGGCTGAGCCGCTACGACCTTGGTCCGAAGGATCGCGCCCGCAATCTCATGCGTGTTGTCGCGCGCCCGCGCTTCCGCGCGCGCCTGTCCCGGACCCCTCTCTCGCGTATCCCGGGTATGCTTTCCAGCGACGGCGGACGGATTCGGCCTGACGCGCCGGCCTTTTCCGCGCCCTACGTGCACGGATTCTACATCAACGACGCGAAACGGTTCGGTGGCCCCATCGCGGAAGAGAACATCGAAGCCGAGGTGAACCGCCTGGTGGCTCTGTTCAACTGGGAAACCATGCAGGCGCAGATTCCCATGCGGGCGGCACCCTATCGTGCCAATTACGAGGGGGCCCCGAAGGCCGATCTCATGCCCGACATCAAGATACACCAATCCGGTTTCGCCTTCCCGATCTGGCTGGGAGAAAACTGGTACGAGCCGAACCCCGATTTTGCTCCTGTCACCTCGATCCTCGGGGTGTCGGGGATGCATTCGGGGCAGAAGGGGGATCGCCCCGTCCTGATGGCCGATCAGGGGCTCGCGGACCTGGTCGAACCGGGCGATCCGATGGATCTGCGGCTTGCACACCTCCTGACGAAGCGGCTCTACGCTTCCTCCTCCAGCCAGTGACCGGATGATCGAAATGTCCCAGGACACCGTCGGCGCCTCGCCGCGTACCGCCTATGTCGCCACCCACCACTGGGTCCCGAATTTCGGAGCAAACCTCCAGGCGCTGGCCACGGCGCGGGCTCTCGGCAGGAAGGGGATCGATGTGCAGTTCGTCGATTTCCGCCCCGCGGACCTGATCGAGAAGTACGAAGGAATTATCCCGGCCGAGCAACTCGCCGCACACGAGGCCTTCGTGTCCGAGCACCTGCCGCTCTCGCCCCGGATCACCACGCTGGCGGAATTCGAGGAGATGATCCAGGAGGCCCCCCGGGATCTCTTCGTGACGGGCTCCGACGCGGTCTTCCGCCTGGATCCTTTCAGCCAACGCGCAGACTTGGTCTTTCCCAATCCCTACTGGCTCTGTGGCGCCGAGAAGCTTCCCGGTGCGCGCCTCGCCGCACTCAGCCCGA
This sequence comes from Salinicola sp., assembly GCA_002695065.1. Taxonomy (GTDB): domain Bacteria; phylum Pseudomonadota; class Gammaproteobacteria; order Pseudomonadales; family Halomonadaceae; genus Salinicola. The sequence continues at coordinate 24,976 of NZNW01000084.1, forward strand.
GCGCCATGGGCGCCGATTTCGGCCGTTTGCCGGAGACCACGCGTTCCGGCATCCGTGCCCAGCTGGAAAACTTCGGCCATGTCTCGGTACGCGATGCCTGGAGCGCAAAGCAGCTCCGTGCCAGCGGCTTCACCGGCCCCATGACCGAGGTTCCGGATCCCGTCTTCTCGCTCGGAGAGATGGTCTCGAAGATGCGGGAGGAGCGCCCCGGCGGGCGTCCCTACATCCTCGTCTGCCCGCCCCGAAAAACGGACTCAGGATGGGCTGCCGCCTTCACCGAACTGGCCGACGCAGCAGGGTATGACACGGTTTCCCTGCCACTGCCCGAAGGACATACGCACGCGGGAACCACGCACCAACCCGGTTTCCCGCTCCCCCCGCTCGACTGGATGCGACTGATCGCCGGCGCCGAGGGCTATGTCGGCGTACGCTTCCACCCGGTGGTGGTCTCGCTCTTGGCAGGAATTCCGGTCGTGGCCTTCGACATGTACCATTCGCATCCTCTCCAGCGCCATCGCTCCAAGACCTGGTTGCTCCTGCGCGAGGTCGGCATGCAGCGCCATGCGCACAGCATCCGGACACATCGCTTCCTGACCCCCAAGCGTGTCCTGCGCCTGCTCGAACGCCAGCGCGCCGGCCTCGGAGCACGCAAGGCCCGTGTCGACGCCTTGCAGCGCCGCTACCAGGACTACGTGGATCTGTTCACGGCACCGACGACCACCGGGGCGGCATCCTGATCCCGGTACACGCGGAGGTTTCCTGATGCCTGGCAAGGTTCCGGTCAGCTGTGTCATCACCAACTTCAACGGACGAGGCCTGATCGAGGGGGCCATCGCTTCGGTCCTGCGCCAGAGCGTCGAGGTCGCCGAGATCATCGTGGCCGATGATGCCTCCACCGACGGC
>NZNW01000007.1 GCA_002695065.1 Salinicola sp.
CTCGTCGGCAACCACGCGAGCCGCGAGGGTGTCGAACTGGGGGCCACTGGCACAGCCCGCCAGCATCCCGAGTGCCAGTGCGGCAGTGGCGAGTCGGAGCCACCGTGAAGCGTTGAACGAGAACATCGAATCCCCTTGAGCGTGGAGCGTTGAAGCGCGCGGCGGTACCAGTGGGACAGGAGAACGGAGCGTAAATTCCCCGCCCCGGGCAGGGCGCGGGAGCTCTCCGGGATCACCCCCCGGCGAGTTTGACCTTGTAGCCCAGCAATTCCAGCTCGCGCTTGAGCACATCGCGATGGTCGCCCTGGATCTCGATCACGCCATCCTTGACCGCGCCGCCCGTTCCACAGCGTTTCTTGAGCGACTTGGCCAGCGTCTTCAGCGCTTCGGCATCCAGCGGCACGCCTTGAATCGTCGTCACCCCCTTGCCCTTGCGGCCACTGGTCTCGCGCCGGATGCGAACGATGCCGTCGAGCGCGGCGATCCGTTCGGCTTCCTCGCGCGCCCGGCACTCGCACTCGGCGACAGGGCGACGGCAGTCGGGGCAGGTCTCGCCATGTTCGGTCGAATAGACCAGGCCGCGCAGTTGATCCTGTAACGAAGGCATGGGAACTCCGATAAGACGTGAAGGGCACATGATAACGCGGCCATCCGGCCGCTAACGAGCGATCCACAACGATCGCGGCCCGAGCCAGGGGCTCGGGCCGCGATCATCGCCGTCAGCGGTGGATCCTCGGTCGGTGGCTGCCGCCGAACGCGCTCGGTCGAGCTGCTAGAGGTTGCCGACGGCGAGGGCCGGGATCAGCTTGTCGATCACCGCCGGCAGTTCGCGCATGTGGCGAATCCCGATGGCGCCGGAGGGCGTGGGCTCGAGCTCGGGGAAGCGATTGAGATGGACGACCCGCATTCCCGCGGCCAGCGCGGCGCGGACGCCCACCTGGGCGTCGTCGATCACGATGCAGTCGGACGGTGCGAAGCCCATGTCGCGGCCGGCGTGCAGGAACAGGCCCGGCGCCGGCTTCCAACTGCCCACGGTGTAGGCGCTGTAGATGCGATCGCCGAAGAAGCCCCGCAATCCCGTGCTGTCCAGCGCTCGCCGAATCTTGGTCTCGGGCCCGTTGGAGGCAACGCAGCGCGGCAGGGAACCGAGCGCGTCGAGCGCTTCCGGCACGCCAGCGATGGGCTCGAGCTCGTCGACCATGCGCTCGTGCATCTCCTGGCGCATGGCCGTCTCGATCCGCTGGCGAACGGGATCCTCGAGGCGTCCGTGCAGTCGTTCCAGATGGGACACGATGCTGGCGAACCGTGCGCCACGAAAGTCCGTCATGTAATCGCCGGCCTGGAAGGGCAGGCCCGCCTGATTCAGATACTTTGCCATGACTTCGGCGAGGAGGGGTTCGCTATCGACCAGAGTACCGTCGCAATCGAAAAGCAAGCAGAGGGGATCGGGCATGGTGGGTCGCCTCGAGGGCGCTGTCAGTGGATGTTACGCCGGCCGTTGATGACGTCGGGCCGTTGCGGTTGACTCCAGTTCTCTGATTATCGGCCCCGTGATCGAAGACTGTAGGATTACGGAACACTGTTTTTAATCTATCTTGCAACTTTAGTCGCCCCGGCTGGAAATCACAAGCCGGGGCGGATGACTCCCCAGAAATTGCACACTTTTTGATCGGCCGGTATCAGCCGGCGTCCGGGCCGAAAGTCTGGGGCAGGTAGAGGATCAGGTCGGGGAAGGCGATCAGCAGGCCGATCACCAGCAGCATGACCAACAGATAGATCATCGTCGTGCCCAGCGCCGCGAGCAGGGGGATGCCGCCGATCTTGGCCGAGATCATCAGGCACAGGCCGTAAGGCGGGGTGATCAGGCCAAGGCCGAGCGCCATGACGCTGATCACGCCAAACTGCAGCGGATCGACGCCCGCCTGCGCCGCCAGCGGTTGGAAGATCGGTGCCAGAATCGCCATCGCCGGCAGCGAATCCATGAAGGTGCCGACCAGCAGCATGACGATGGTGGCGATGATCAGCAGCGTGGTCGGGTCGCTGATCTCGACGCCAGCCATCAGCTGCGGTGGAATGCGATAGAAGCTGATCAGGTAGCCGAAGATGGCGGCACCCACCAGGCTGAATAGCGACAGCGAGCAGAGTCGAACGGTGTCGGTCGAGGCGTCCAGCACGCTTCTGAAGGTCAGCTCGCGGTAAACGATGAAACCCAGCAGCAGGGCATAGAGCACCGCCATTACCGCCGCCTCGGTCGGCGTGACGATACCGAGGGTAATGCCACCGATGATCAACACCGGTATGCCGGCGGCGAGCAGGCCGTCCTTGCCCGAGCTGGCCAACTGCCTGAGCGTGGCCCGGTTGCGCGTCGGCACGTCGTAGCGGCGCACATAGCCGAGGTTGAGCAGCAGTTGTGCCACCGCGATCAGGACCCCGGGGATGATTCCACCCAAGAACAGCCCGGCGATCGAGGTGCTGGTCAGCGCACCCCAGACGATCATGTTGATCGACGGCGGAATGATGATGCCCATCACCGAGGAGGCCGCGGTGACAGCGACGCTGAAATGGGCCGGGTAGCCCTCTCTCTTCATTGCCGGGATCAGCACCGTACCGATGCCGGCGCTATCCGCCGTCGATGAGCCCGAAACCCCGGCGAACAGCATGCTCACCAGCACGTTGACGTGGGCCAGTGCACCTTTGACATGGCCGACCAGATTGAGACACAGCGTGATCAGGCGGTCGGTGATCCTGGCCGCGTTCATCAGGTTGCCGGCGAGCAGGAACAGCGGGACCGCCAGTAGCACGAACGAATCCATGCCGTAGTACATGCGCTGGAACATGACCCAGGGTATGAGACGTGGGTCGAGCACGATGATCGAGAACGACGTCAGCACCAGCGACATGGCGATTGGGACGCCGAGTATGATGAATACGCCGAGCAGCGCGAACAGAAGCCACGGCAGCAGGGGTAACCAGTCAGTGGGCATCATGATCTGTTCTCCGGCGAGTCGAGTATCTGCGTCGGTGGCGCGTCCCTCAGCTCATCGATTTCGGAAGGCGTGTCGAGCTCGCGCTCCATGGCGTCGACGCCGTGGGCCATCGTCACCAGCAGGCGCTGCAGGCTGAACAGCACGATCAGTAGGCCGCTGACGAAGAAGGTCGAGTAGGTCACCACCATCGGCAGCTGCGAGGCGCTGGCGATGCGATCGAAACCGGAGCGCAGGAAGTCGAAGCCGAACACGACGAAGATCACGCCCACCAGCAGGCAGGCAACGTCGCGAATCACTCGCGTGATCCGGTCCGGCCGGGAACCGCGCGGGAATGCCTCCAGCACGAAGTGGTCGGCATGCAGCACGCCGATGGCGGTGCCCAGCATGATCATCCACTGGAAGGCCAAACGGCTCATCTCCTCGGTCCAGTAGAGCCGCGGCATGAAGCCCAGGTTGCGGCTCGCGATCTGATAGACGATCAGTACGATGAAACTGGCCAGTAACAGCAGCAACACGCCATTGAGGAAGCGCTCCAGCTGGCGGTTGACGCGGCCCAGGGCCATTGCGAATGGCATGAGGTGCTCCTCAATCCGTGTCGATGATGAGTTCGTGGAGATCGCCTAGCCCCATGTCGTCGATGACCCGCCCCAGCGGTTCGGCGACGAGCTGCTGCATCCGCTCACGGTCCATGGGGTAGAAAGTGGCGCCTTCCTCTTTCAGCTTGTCCCGGGACTCTTTGTCGAGCCGGATCTGCAGGTTGCGCGCGTACTGCTCGCTCTCGTCGGCAGCCGCTTGCACCGCCTGCCGCTGTGCCGGCGTCAGCGAGTCCCAGGTGTCGTCGGAGAGCGTCAGCAGGCGTACGGTGATGTCGTGCTCGGAGAGCCCGATATAGGGCGCGACCTCGTGGAAACGCATGCGGTAGATCCACTCCGCCTCGTTGAGCAGGCCGTCGATGGCGCCGAGCTGCAGGCCGGTGTAGATCTCCTTGTAGGCCATCACCGTCGGCTGGGTACCCAGCGCCGCCCAGGCGGTGATCACCGGGCGGGTCGGATTGGTGCGCAGCTTCATGCCCCGGAGCGCGTCGAGATTCTCGAGCGGTCGCGTGCTGACGATCTGACGCGTGCTCCCGCCGTAGTAGGCGAGCACCTTGACCCCGGTTTCCTTCTCGATACGCCGGGCGATTTCCCGGCCCGGCTCGCCATCCAGCACGTGACGCCAGTGGTCGAGATCGCGATACAGAAAGGGAATCGAGAAGATGCTGGCGGTATGCGAGAACTCCGAGATCAGTCCCGGGTTGACGATCGAGAGGTCCAGCGCACCGGCGGTCTGCTGCTCGAACATCTCGGTTTCGTGACCCAGCACCGAGTTGCTGTAGATGTTGACCGTCAGGCCGCCGTCGGTCTTCTCCTCCAGCAGCTGCTTGAAGCGCTCTGCACTGAGGTGATAGGCCGTGTCCTCGGTGGCGCCATGGCCGAAGATCAGCTCTCGGGCCTGGGCGTGAGGAACGATGGCGACGAGGGCCAGTGTCATCAGCAGGGCGGTGGCGAACCCGCGATGGGCCGAGGGGCGATGGCTCATGTCGACTCCTGCGCGACAGCGGATGAGATTCGGGAACTGGCGCGAATCACCAGGGGCGCCTCGAGCACGATGCGCTGTCGCTCGCCTTCGGGCTGCGCTATCCGCTTCAGGGCCAGTTCGGCGGCGTTGCGACCGATGGCACGAGGATGCGTCGCGATGCTGCTCAGGGCGGGCTCGGCGAGAGCGGCTTCCTCGATGTCGTCGACGCCGATCACCGCGCAATCCCGTCCCGCGCGAAGCCCGAGATGCGACAGCGCCAGCAGGGCGCCGAGCGCGACCAGATCGTTGTGGCAGATCAGTGCGGTAGGCGCGGTGTTACCGCGCAACAGCGCCAGGGTTCGTTCGCGCCCCGCGCAACGGGTCAATGGCCCGCGATCGACGTGCGACAGATCGTCGAGACCGGCTTCGTGCATGGCGTGTCGATAGCCCGCGAGGCGCTCCCGGTCGGCGGAGTGATCGGCGATACCCGCGAGCAGCGTGATGCGGCGATGCCCCTGGATGACGAGATGACGAACGGCATTGATGACGCCGGTGCGGAGATCGGCGCCGACATAGTCGCCGAGCGGCGACTTGCCGACGTGTCGCATGACCTCGATACAAGGCATGCCCCAGTCGGCAATCGCTTCGATCGACGCCGCCGGTGTCTCTTCCGCCGGGCACAGCAGTAGTGCATCGACCCGATGCTCACGCATGCGGGCGAGAAACCGAGCCTGACGATCCAGGCTGTCGCCGCTGCTGGCCAGGAAGGGGATGTAGTCGGCGGCCTGCAGCGTCTCGTCGATCCCCGCCATCAAGGCCCCGAAGAACGGATTGGCGATATCGTGGACAACCACCCCGACGGTGGCGGTGCGCGAGCTTCTCAAGGTCGCGGCGCCGCGATTGTAGACGTAACCCAGCGCGGCGGCGGCTTCCTGCACCCGCTTTCGGGTCGCCCCCGCCACCAATTCACTCTCTTGCATCACCAGCGAGACGGTCGAACGAGACACGCCCGCATGGGCGGCGATGTCCTTGAGCGTCACGCGGGTTCGGGCAGTGGATCCCATCGTATCCTCGTGTTTGGATCGATCCAAAAGTGTCGAAAAGGCTAGTGCGCCACGACGATGTCGCCTATCCCCCTTTGGTGGTATATCCCATCACCGGCAGTCGGGAGCCTCGACGCAGAGGCCCCGGCCGGATGAGCGCGGCACTGTCAAAGACACGAGCGTGATATCAGTCGAGACGGCCTGTCCAGGCTTCCTCGTTGAACGGGCTGAGCGGACGCTTGCCCTCCAGCGCCAGCATGATGTTGTCCACCGCACGCTGCGCCATTGCCGTGCGCGTTTCATGGGTGGCGGAGCCGATATGCGGCAGTGCGACGACGTTGGGCATCCTGGGCAGCGGGGAGTCCGCCGGCAGCGGCTCCTGTTCGAACACGTCGAGACCGGCACCGCGAATGCGGCCGCTTTCGAGGGCTTCGATCAGCGCCGCCTCGTCCACCACCTGGCCGCGGGAGATGTTGATGAAGATGGCGCTCTCCTTCATCAGCCCGAATTCGCGGGCACCGATGAGCTGGCGGGTCTCCGGGGTCAGCGGGACGATGGCGCAGACGAAATCGGACTGCTGCAGCAACTCGTCCAGTTCGCAGTGGCGGGCGCCCAGTTCCGCGTCGAGCGCCGGCTTGGGCGAGGCGTTGGCGTAGAGGATCTTCATGCCGAAGCCGAGTGCGCCCCGGCGAGCCACGGCCTGGCCGATACGGCCGAAACCGACCATGCCCAGCGTCTTGCCGTGGACGTCGCTGCCGAACTGCTCGGGCCCGATGCTCGCCTTCCAGTCGCCGCGCCTGACGTACTCGGCCAGCTCCACCACCCGACGCGCACTCGCCATGATCAGCGAGAAGCCGGTATCGGCGGTGGTCTCGGTGAGCACGTCCGGGGTGTTGCAGAGCAGAATGCCGCGTCGGGTCAGTTCCTCGACCGGGTAGTTGTCCACACCCACCGAGATGCTGGCGATCGCTTCGAGGCTGGGGGCGGCGTCGAGCAGCTCTGGCGTCAGGGTGACCCCGGCACCGATCAGGCCGTGGGCCTCGCCCAGTGCTTCGCGAAACGCCGGGTCGTCGGGGGACTCGAGCTTGCCGAAGTAGTCGACGTGGAAGCGTTCGCGAAGCTGGTCGAGTTGCTGGTCGTTGAGGCGGCGGTACGCCAGGATGCGCTTGCGCATGGAAGACTCTCCGGCTGGAAGATGCATGATGCCGCGGGCGATGACGTCGACGCCCGCGAGACGAGGGACGCACGAGCTTACCGACAAACCCGGCCCCTTGAGGCGATGCTCCGACGAAAGTCTAGACCAGTGAGCGCGCGAGTGGCCGGGAATGTCACCGTGTACCTGGTCCGACGAACGCCTGGGCGAGTGAAACTCGGACCGATGGCTGCCGCCCTGGGGTGGCGCCGTTGGCGGAACCTTGTAATGTGGACGGTCTATTCGTGATGAGGCGAGGCGTGACGATGCAAGCGGACGTTGTGGTGCTGGGTGCCGGCATGATCGGCGTGTCGACGGCGTTGCAGTTGCAGCGGCGGAGCAGGCAGGTGGCGCTGATCGATCGGCGGGCGCCGGGGGAGGAGACTTCCTATGGCAACGCCGGGCTGATTCAGCGCGAGGCCGTCGAGCCCTATCCGTTCCCCCACGACAGCCGCATGATCTTCAAGGTCATGCGCAAGGGCGGCATCGACGTCAACTATCATCCGCTGGCGCTGCCCAAGCTGGCCTCGCCACTGGCGCAGTACTGGTGGTGGTCGTCACCGTCGCGCTACGCCAGGGTCGCGCGGGAATACAGCCGGCTGATCGAGCACTGCCTGAGCGAGCACGACAGCCTGATCCGAGAGGCGGGCGCCGAGGCGCTGGTGCGCCAGACCGGCTGGCGCACGGCGTTTCGGACACCGGGCGCCATGGCGCAGGGCATCGCGCACGCCGAGCGGCTGCAGCGCGAGTATGGCGTCGAGCACGCGATCGTCGAGGGTTCGGAACTCAGCCGACAGGAACCGGGCATCAAGCGCGAACTGGCCGGTGCGGTGCACTGGACCCAGCCCTGGTCGGTGCGCGATCCCGGCGCACTGGTCGCGAGCTACGCCGAGCTGTTCCGACAGCGGGGCGGCCATTTCGCCAACGGCGACGCGACGACGCTGGTACGACACGGCAGCGGCTGGCGCGTGACCACCCAGGAAGGGGTGATCGATGCCGAACAGGCGGTCATCGCTCTCGGCCCCTGGGCGGATACGCTGACCCGGCGCCTGGGGTATCGCCTGCCGCTGTTCGTCAAGCGCGGCTACCATCGCCACTATGCGATGCAGAAACCGCTCGGCATGGCGATGCTGGATGCGGAAAACGGCATCATGCTGGCGCCGATGAACCGCGGGCTGCGGATCACCACGGGCGCCGAATTCGCGCGTCTCGATGCCCGCGCCACGCCGATGCAGTCCGGCAAGGCCGAAGTCGCGGCGCGCCAGATTCTCGATCTCGGCGAGGCGGTCGAAACCTCGTCGTGGCTGGGTGCGCGACCCTGCACCAGCGACATGAAACCGATCATCGGCCCGGCGCCGAAACACCCTGGGCTGTGGCTGCACTTCGGGCACGCGCATCAGGGCTTCACGCTGGGGCCGGCATCCGGACGGCTGCTGGCGGAAATGATCTGCGGCGAGACACCCTATATCGACCCCGCGCCCTACGCCCCGACTCGGTTCTGAGCGCAAGCCGCCAGAGATGACGCCGGGATCAAGCGTGAGCCTGCCCGGGCCGTTTGATCAACTGGCGAAATTTCGGCAGCTGCCGGGCGATGGGCGGGAGGCGCAGAATCATCAGCAGGGCGCCGACGGCGGCGTAGAGGCTCCACTGCTCCAGGTCGGCACGGACCACCCAGAGGAAGTGCAGCAGCCCCAGGCCGAGCACCAGATAGACGATCTTGTGCAGCGTCTTCCAGCGCTTGCCCAGCTTGCGCATGGACCACTTGTTGGAGGTCACGCCCATCACGATCAGCCCGGTGAGTGCCAGCATGCCGACGATGATGTAGGGGCGACGAACGATCTCGCTGCCGAGCCGGGACAGATCCAGCCCGAGAATGAAGACGGCGTAGCAGAACAGATGCAGCAACGCATAGGCCAGCGTCCACAGGCCGAGCTGGCGTCGGATCAGGGTAAATCCTTTCCAGCGCGTCAGCTTGGTCAGCGGAGTCAGGGAGAGCGTCAGCAGCAGCATCCACAGAATACCCTGGCCGATATTGAGCAACAGATACTTGCCCGGCTCCGGGCCAGCCGCGTTGATGGCGACCTGGGAGCTCCACCAGGCCAGCGGCACCAGCGCGGCGATGAACACCGCGATGCGCCACAGCGTCAGCGTATAGCGCGGCATCGCCATCAGAAGTTCTTCCTCAGGTCCATGCCCTGATAGAGGCTCGCGACCTCGTCGGCGTAGCCGTTGAACATCCGCGTATCGATGATGTTGGGATTGAACAGGCTGTTGGGCAGCCGGCGCTCGGTGGCCTGGCTCCAGCGCGGATGGTCGACCTTCGGATTGACGTTGGCATAGAAGCCGTACTCGTCCGGGGCGATCGCCTGCCAGGAGTTGACCGGCTGCTCCTCGACCAGCGAGATGCGCACGATCGACTTGATGCTCTTGAAGCCGTACTTCCACGGCACGATCAGCCGGAACGGCGCGCCGTTCTGGTTGGGCAGCTCGCGGCCGTACATGCCGAGCCCGAGAATCGCCAGCGGGTGCATCGCCTCGTCCATGCGCAGGCCTTCGGTGTAGGGCCAGTCGATCAGCGCGAACGACGAGTCCTGCCCCGGCATCTGATCCGGTGCGACCAGGGTCTCGAACTTGACGTACTTGGCCTTCGAGGTCGGCTCGGCACGCTTGATGACGTCACCCAGCGGAATCCCCAGCCACGGAATCACCATCGACCACGCCTCGACGCAGCGCAGCCGGTAGATGCGCTCCTGCAGTCGAGAGGGCTTGGCGATATCCTCGAGGGCGAAGCGCCCGCCGTTGGCGACCTCGCCGTCGATCACCACGCTCCACGGCTGGGTCTTGAGGGAGTCGGCGTTGCGCGCCGGGTCGCCCTTGCCGGTGCCGAATTCGTAGAAATTGTTGTAGTGGGTGGCGTCTTCGAACGGCGTCAGCTTGTCCAGCTCCCGATCGGCGGGTACCACGCTATCCCACTCGGCGTTTTCCAGCTTGGGCTTGAACCAGCCCGGCGGATTGCCGGCCGGTACGTCCTGATAGTCGGACGCGGCGGCCTGGGCGCGGCCGGCCAGCGCCAGCCCCGCTCCGACGCCCGCCAGGCCGCCCATGAAGCGACGGCGCGAGAGATAGACCGATTCTGGGGTGACGTCCGATTCGCGCAGGTCGCCGGGTTTGGCAATCTTGATCAACATGATGAGTCTCCAACCGCCAACAGTGGCATGTCGTGGATACGCGGGCAGCGCGCGGCTGGATGCGTATTGCGCCATTCGGCGCGCGCCGGGGCTTGCTGTCCAGGCCGCTTGCGCAGATTCTCGTGGGGCAAGCTTCGTATGACGCTCAGTCTAGGTGATCTATTCCCTCGCCCCAGCCAAAAAATCCGGGCTGCGCTCAGATCACCCCCAGCCAGCGCCACCAGACGAAATCGAGCGGCCACAGCAGCACGATGGTGATCAGCGCCAGCGGCAGCGTGATCCGCATGGCCTGGCGGATGGTCACGCCGGAGGTGAGCAGGCCGATGATCAGCGGCGGTGACTGATAGGGAAACACCACGGTCGAGAAGCCGATGACCTGGGACATCACCACCGCGGAGGGGGACCAGCCGGTGACATCGGCCAGCTGCGGCGCCAGCGGCGTCATCACCGCGGGGATGCCGGGCAGCGTGACCAGCATGCCCAGCACCGTACCGATCACGGCGAGCCAGGCGAAGTTGCCAGCGGTCGACTCGGGTGACAACGGCAGCACCTCGAGCAGCCGGCCGGCGATCGCCTCGCCCAGCCCGCTCTGGTGTGCCAGGGCGCCCAGGCTGACGATACCCGCCACATAGATGAACGGTTCCAGATTCATCTGCTGCAGGGGCCTGGCCGGCAGCAGTCCGCTGCCGGGAAACAGGCAGGCCAGCGCCACCAGCATGCCGATCCAGGCCGGCGAGATGCCGTGCCAGGCATCGGTCATCCACATCAGCACGGCGAAGGCCAGCAGTGCGCCCATCATGGTGCCCCCGCGGCCCAGCGGCTGAGCCGCCTCGGCCGTGAACGGCGACGGTGACTCCGCGCGGAACTGCCATAGAATCAGCGCCATGATCAGCGCCCACTTGAGCAGCCCCAGAACGGGAAAGTGCAGCAGCAGGTATTCGCCGTAACTGGGCGAGAAGCCGAGCACCGCTTCACTGGCCCCCATCAGCACGTTGTTGGGCACATTGGCCGGCAGGATCGTGAAGGTGGGCAGAAAGCTCGACATGATGCCGCTGAGCAGAATGCCGCTGCGGCCCGGGTTGCCCGGGGCGTAGCCGAAGCGGTCGGCCAGGGTCAGCAGGATCGGCACCAGCAGCACGATCCGGCCCATCGCCGACGGCATGAAGAACGAGGCGATCAATCCCAGCAGCCCGATGCCCACGACCGCCTGTGGATAACCCGATGCGAGGTGAGGGCCGATCCTGGCGGCGACGCGCTCGCCCAGGCCGGTGTTATTGATCGCGGCGCCGATCACCATGCCCGAGAATACCAGCCAGGTCGCCGCCGACTCGAAGCCGGCGAACGCCGTCGAGGCCGGAGCGACTTTCGCCACGGTGCACAGCGTGAAGAAGATCAGCGCGGTCAGCCACTGTGGCAACCAGCCCGTGGCCCACAGGCCGATACAGAGCACCACGACGATACCGGCCTGCAGCACCGAGCCGTCGGCGCTACCCAGCAGGAGCAAGCCCAGCGCACCCAGCAGGGCCAACAGTGACAACCCCTGGCGCCAGGGAAGAGCGGTAACCGAAGACGACATCGTGGCGGTTCCAGAAACGAGCGAGGCGGCAGTATATCAGCGCCTCGCGGATGTGGCGGATCGACTACGCTAAGCGCGGTGCCGTGTTGCAACGATCGGGAGGGGATATGACGACGGAAGCGATGGCGACGCTCTGCCTGAGTGGCGAACTGACCAACAAGCTCGAGGCGATCGCGCGGGCCGGATTCGAAGGCGTGGAGATCTTCGTCGACGACCTGCAGTCCAGCGGGCTGTCGCCGCGAGCCGTGGGCGATCGCTGTCGGGAGCTTGGCCTGACGGTCGTGGCGCTACAGCCGTTTCGCGATGTCGAGGCGCTGCCGCCCGAGCTACAGCGGAAAATGCTCGACGAGGCCAGGCGCCACCTCGATACGCTGGCGGATCTCGGCGGCGACTTCCTGCTCGCCTGCAGCAGCACCCGGGAAGAGGCCGCGAACGATCATGGTCGAGCAGCCGAGACCCTGCGCGAGCTGGCCGAGCTGGCCGCCGAAAGAGAGCTGCGGGTGGGATTCGAGGCGCTGGCCTGGGGGCGCCACGTATTCGATTATCGCGACGCTTGGGAGATCGTTCGACAGGCCGATCATCCGGCGCTCTCCATCGTGCTCGACAGCTATCACATCCTGGCCCGGGAGCTGGAGCTGGAAACCCTCGCCACGATTCCCGGCGACCGGATCGGCCTGGTGCAGCTCGCCGACTCGCCGTGGCCGCGGGGGCAGGATCTGCAAGCGCTGAGCCGCCACCGGCGGGCGTTTCCCGGTGACGGCGAGCTGCCCATCGAGCGTTTCATGACGGCGCTGGAACGAACCGGCTATCAGGGGCCGCTGTCGCTGGAGATCTTCAGCGATTCGCTCGGGGTCATGCCGACGGGCATGGCCGCGCTGCAGGGGAAGCACGCCCTGGAATCGCTGTTGGCATCGAGAACCTAGCGGGGCCGGCGCGACCTACATCAACCACAGATGGCTCAGCCAGATCCCCAGCGCCAGCGTCACTGCGGAGAGCATCGTCGCCATCACCAGCGCAGCGGTGCCGAGTTCGGCGAAACCGTAACGCTGCCCGAGCAGGGGATACATGCTCAGCATCGGCGCGCAGGAGAAGATGATGGCGGCGGTGGCGAACACCGGCGTCAGCCCGGGGATCAGCAGAATCATCAGCAGCACGCTCAGTGGATGCAGCAGCAGCTTGGCCAGGGCGATCTGCGAGACGTCTCCGACCATGCCTCTCACTCGCAAGCCGCACAGCGTCCCGCCGATCACGAACAGTGCCACCGGCGACGACGATGCCGCCAGCATCTGCAGCACCCGGGCGATCGGTTCCGGCGGGTGCAGGTTCAGCGCCGCCAGTATCGTGCCGGCCGCGATGGCGATGATCAGGGGATGACGCAGGATACGCACGGCCACCGGTTTGAGCGTTGCCCAGAAGCCGTTGTCGGGCTGGCGGGCGAACTCCGCCAGCACCAGTGCGGTGGGAATCACCAGCAGATTCTCGATCAGCATGTTGAGCGCCATGGCGATGCTCGCCGTGGGGCCGATCACCAGCACCGCCACCGGATAGCCGATGAACCCGCTGTTGGAAGCCGAGGTGCCCAGCGCATACATCGCCCGGCGCTCCAGCGGCTGATCGCTGCGCCAGGTGACCCACGCAAACATGGCCGCGAAGGCCAGTCCCGAGCCGAGGCCGTAGGTCAGCAGATAGGGAACGTTGAAGACATCGCCCAGCGGGCGCTCCAGCAGCGCCTGGATCACCAGTGCCGGCAACGCGATATTGATGACGTAGCGGCCCATGCCCTGGATATGGGCCTTGTCGACGATACGCTTGAGCACGGCCAGGTAGCCGATACCCAGCAGAATGAAGATGGGAATGATGGCGCCGAGGATGGTGTTCACGAAGCTCTGATCGCTGCCAATTAGACTTATGGCTAATAGCATGGGCCCCGGGGGCGCCAGCGGCAAGTGAATTCACTTGAGCGGCGCCCGTGCCACCAGGGGTCAATTGACCTGTGTCGCGATCTGCGCCGCCTTGTCGCGCAGCATCGGCAGGAATTCGTCGGTCAGGGTGGCGATGCTGATACGGGCGGCATTGGTGCTGACGTTGATCGCGCCGATCAGCTCGCCATGGGCATCGAAGGCGGGAATGGCCAGTGAGCGCAGTCCCGAGTCCAGTTCCTGATCGAGCACGCAGTAACCCTGTTCACGTACCGCCTTCAGCGAGTCGCGCAGCGCCGACTTGTCGGTGAGGCTGTGTTCGGTGTGCCGCGTCAACGTCACCCGGGCCAGAAACGCATCCTGCTCCTCCGGCGTCAGCTGGCTCAGCAGCACACGTCCCATCGAGGTGTAGGCCGCCGGCAGGCGCGTGCCGATCGACAGCGAGATCGACATCAGCCTGTGCGGCGCCGCCGAGCGTGCCACGTAGGTCACCTCATCTCCATCCAGCACGCCCATCGACGACGACTCCCCGGTCGCTTCGGTGATCGCCTCGAGATGCTGCTGGATCACCGTGCGGTAGCCGTTGGAGGAGAGAAAGGCATACCCCAGCTGGAGGGCCTTGGGCGCCAGTTCGAAGGAGCGGTGCTGCTTGCGCACGTACCCCAGGGCATGGAGCGTGAGCAGGAAGCGACGCGCACGAGCTCGGTTCATCCCCGTCTTGGCTGCCACCTCGCTGAGGGTCATGCGTGGCGACTGTTGATCGAAAGCGAGAATGACTTCGAGCCCACTGGCGAGTGCGGTGACGAAGTCTCGGTCGTCGGGAGTAAGCATTTCATCCTTGCTGGGCATGCCTGGAAGTTCCTTGCTGTCTGCCGGATCGATGGCTGTGAGCTTACGGTGTCAGAGAAAAGTTCGAAAGCCGAACATCTGTTCCAGAGAATTTTCCGGGTGCGAGGGCCAGGAATGGCGGGATTCGCAGGAAGAGACCGCGTCGGGGCAACGCCTGACGGCAAGGGCGAGTTGATGTTAGACGAAGGTCATGGCCAGGCGTGAAGTACCACCGTTGCCGCATGCTTTCGAGGTGCCACCGGATTTCGGTGAGGCGCTGACAGGCGCCAACTTGACACTGGCAGGTTTCGAAAATTCATAATGCGAACTTGTTGACGCTATTCGAACACCATCGACGGCTGCTTGCCGGAGCCGAGTGTCGCTCCAGATTCGGGGGCGCTTAGCTTCCTGTACAACGGCGAGCGCCACACCGGTCGGCGATGCTCGCCACCATCCATTCTCAGTGCTTGGCGGGCATACGACCCGCACAGACGGGGCCTTCCATGTTCGATCACTTCTTTCGCCACCCCTTCATGAGCCGCGCAGGGATTGACGCCCTGGATGCGGAATCCGTCGTCGCAGCCCTGTGCCAGGTCGAAACGGCACTGGCTCGGGCAGAGGAGGCCGAAGGCTTGCTGCCAGCCGGTACCGCCGCGGCGCTGAAACAGGCGTTTCGCCCTGAAGCCTTCGATCTCGCTGCGCTGGCGGACGATGTCGGCAAGGGGGGCAATGTTGCCATTCCTTTCGTCAAGCAGGGGCGGTCGATGCTGCCGGAGGCGCTCAAGCCGGCCTTTCACCGGGGGGCGACCAGCCAGGACATCGTCGATACCGCGCTGATGCTGCTGCTGAAACCCCGGTTGCAGTCGTGCCTGTCGCATCTGGCGCGTCTTCGCCGGGCCCTGGGCGAGCTGATGCGGCGTTACCGGGATACGCCGATGATCGGACGGACCTTGATGCAGCAGGCATTGCCCATCACCTTCGGCGTCAAGGTGGCGCAATGGACCTGGGGAGTGTGCCAGGCGGAGCAGAGATTGCAGGCGGTGGTCGACACCAGGCTCTACGTGCAGTTCGGCGGTGCCGTGGGCGTCCATTCCGGGCTGGACCCGAGTGGCATCGCGATCATGGAGGCTCTGGCACGGACGCTGGGGCTGGAGAGCCCCCTGCTGCCCTGGCATACCGACCGCCAGCCGATCCTCGAACTGATGGGGGCCGTCGATGCCGTTGCCGTGGCGCTGGAGAAAGCGGCACTGGATATTGCGCTGCTGTGCCAGAGCGAGATAGGTGAACTCAGCGAACCCGCGGCCCCCGGCGTGGGCGGATCGTCTTCGATGCCGCACAAGCGCAATCCGGTCGCCTGCGCGCGGATCCGTGCCGCCGCGCGCCAGATTCACGGTCAGCATGGGGTCATCGTCAACGCCGGAGCGCAACCGCTGGAGCGGGGACTGGGCGAGTGGCACGCCGAATGGGCGCCACTACTGGATGCCGTGCTCAGTCTGGAGGGGGCGCTGGAATCGATGGTGCCGCTGCTCGAGGGCCTGGAAGTCCACGAGGCGTCGATGAAGCGCAATCTGCGCTTGAGCGGCGGGGCGATCATGGCCGAACCGGCGACGCGCCTGTTATGCGACATCATGAGTAGCGACGACGCGCTGGAACTGGCGCAGCGTGCGGGAGAAGAGGCCCGCCGTGAATGTCGTGACTACGCCGAGGTGCTGCTCGAATTCAGTGCCGTCGCCGAGGGCCTTGATCCTGACGAGGTGCGGTCGGCGCTCGCGATCGAACTATACATTGGTAGTAGCCTGCACCAGGTCGACCGCTGCCTTTCCTATTTGCAATCTTTTTAAATGATTGATTTTAAATCATAAAAACAGAGACGCCATAAAGCGGCTCTGCGTGAGCCGTTGTGCTCGGCGTTTGACCACGAAGTGACGACAGGATAGCGTGTTCGTATCACAAACTAGAGTTCGTTTAGCGAACATTGTGTGTGAGACAAACCTGGTGGGACCAACCTGAGAGTCGAGCACGATGGCCGAATTCCTGTCACTCCACGACGCCGTGGCGCGTCATGTCGAGGATGGGGCAACCCTTGCCATGGAAGGGTTCACCCATCTCATTCCGTTTGCCGCCGGGCACGAGATCATCCGCCAGGGGCGGCGTGAGCTGACCCTGATCCGGATGACCCCGGATCTGATCTTCGACCAGATGATCGGCGCCGGCTGCGCCCGCCGCCTGATCTTTTCCTGGGGTGGCAACCCCGGCGTGGGCTCGCTGCACCGCCTGCGCGATGCGGTGGAACACGGCTATCCGCAGCCGCTGGAGATCTTCGAGCACAGCCACGCCGCCATGGCCTGCGCCTTCGAGGCCGGTGCCGCCGGTCTGCCGCTGGCGGTGCTGCGTGGCTACGTGGGCAGCGATCTGCCCAAGGTCAATTCGCAGATCAAGTTCATCGAGTGCCCGTTCACCGGCGAGCGCCTGGCTGCGGTGCCGGCGGTGCGCCCGGATGTGGGTATCGTCCACGCGCAGAAGGCGGATCGCGCCGGCAACGTGCTGGTGGAGGGGATCATCGGCGTGCAGAAGGAGGTGGTGCTGGCGGCGCGCCACAGCATCGTCACCGTCGAGGCGGTGGTCGACGATCTCGAGGCGGGGCCCAACGCCTGCGTCATCCCCGGCTGGGCCATCGATGCCATCGCCGTGGCCGAGCAGGGCGCCTACCCCTCCTACGCCCACGGCTACTACCCGCGGGACAACGCCTTCTACAAGGCCTGGGATGCGATCGCCCGCGACCGCGAGAGCTTCGCCGCCTGGCTCGAGGAACATGTCTATCACGCCGGAGGAGCCGCCTGATGAGCCTCGACTACACCGCTGCGGAAATGATGACCGTCACCGCCGCCCGGGCGCTGGAAAACGGCACCACCTGCTTCGTCGGGATCGGCCTGCCCAGTGAGGCGGCCAACCTGGCGCGGTTGACCCATGCCCCGGACGTAGTGCTGATCTACGAATCCGGCACCCTGCAGACCAAACCCAATGTGCTGCCGCTGTCGATCGGCGATGGCGAGCTGTGCGAGACCGCGCTGACCACCGTCTCGGTGCCGGAGATGTTCCGCTACTGGCTGCAGGGCGGGCACGTCGACGTCGGTTTCCTGGGCACAGCCCAGATCGACCGCTACTGCAACCTCAACACCACCCTTATCGGTGACTACCGCGAGCCCAAGGTGCGGCTACCGGGCGGCGGTGGCGCGCCGGAGATCGCCACCAATGCCGGCGAGGTGTTCATCACCGTCAAGCACTCCAAGCGCACCTTCGTCGAGGCGGTGGACTTCGTCACCACGGTCGGCTTCGGCCGCGACGGAACCGCCCGCGACGGCGTACCTCACATCGGCCGCGGCCCGACCCGGGTGATCACCGACCTGTGCGTGATGAAGCCCGATCCCGAGACCAAGGAGCTGGTGGTGGTCTCGCTGCACCCTGGCGTGACCGCCGAGCAGGTTCAGGAGGCCACCGGCTGGGAGATCCGCTTCGCCGAGCGGCTCGAGACCACTCCCGAGCCGGGTGAGCAGGAGCTCGAGGTACTGCGCGAGCTCAAGGCGCGCACCGCACGCCACCACGCCGGCAACGAGATGGGAGAGAACGCATGAACGACGTCTATCTGTGCCGGCCGCTGCGCTCCGCGGTGGGCCGCTTCGGTGGCGCCCTGGCGAGCGTGCGCCCCGACGATCTGGCGGCGCGGCTGTTCGAGGCGGTGCTGGCGCAGCATCCGCAGCTCGACCCGGCGGCGATCGACGACGTGATCATGGGCTGCGCCAACCAGGCCGGCGAAGACAACCGCAGCGTGGCGCGCATGGCGGCGCTGCTGGCGGGGCTGCCCACCAGCGTGCCGGGTTCCACCATCAACCGCCTGTGCGGCTCGAGCATGGACGCCATCGGCACCGCGGCGCGGGCGATCCGTGCCGGCGAGGCCGAGCTGATCCTCACCGGCGGCGTCGAGTCGATGTCGCGGGCCCCCTACGTGATCGGCAAGGCCGGCTCCCCCTATGCGCGCAACCAGCAGATGGAGGACACCACCATCGGCTGGCGCTTCGTCAATCCGTTGATGGAGAAGCGCTACGGGGTCGACTCGATGCCCGAGACCGCCGAGAACGTGGCCGAGCAGTTCGCCATCTCGCGCAAGGATCAGGACCGCTACGCCTACCGTTCGCAGCAACTGACCCAGGCGGCACAGGAGGCCGGGCGGCTGGTGGAGGGGATCGTGCCGATCGAGATTCCGCGGCGCAAGCAGGCGCCGCTGATCTTCGACCGCGACGAGCATCCGCGCCCGGAGACCACGCTGGAGGCGCTGGCCAAGTTGCCGACGCCGTTCCGCGAGGGTGGCACCGTCACTGCCGGCAACGCCTCCGGGGTCAACGATGGCGCGGCTGCGATGCTGGTGGCGAGCGAGGCGGCGCTAACACGCTTCGGGCTCGAACCCATCGCGCGCATTCATGGCATGGCCACCGCCGGGGTCGAGCCGCGCATCATGGGTATCGGCCCGGTGCCGGCGACCCGCAAGCTGCTCGACCGGCTGGGCATGAGCCTCGACCAGATGGACGTGATCGAACTCAACGAAGCCTTCGCCGCCCAGGTGCTGGCGTGCGCCCGCGAACTCGGCGTGGCCGACGACGACCCGCGGCTCAACCCCAACGGCGGCGCCATCGCACTGGGCCATCCGCTGGGCATGTCGGGGGCGCGCATCATCAGCTCGGCGGCCTACGAACTGGCGCGCAGCCACAAGCGCTTCGCTCTGTGCACCATGTGCATCGGCGTGGGCCAGGGCATCGCCACGGTGATCGAGCGGGTGTGACGCTCGTCAGCAGCAACCCGTAACGACAAATCGCTAGAGGGAACCTCGATGCAAGCGGTGACGCAGTTTTCCGTGCGTGTGGTGCAGCGCTATCTGCCCAGCGCCTTCGTGCTGGCGGTGATTCTCACCGCCATCGTCTTCGTCCTCGGCATCGTGCTCGGTGAGCGTACGCCGCTGGACATGGCGCAGTACTGGGGCGAGGGCTTCTCCTCGCTGTTCAAGTTCGGCATGCAGATGGTGCTGGTGCTGCTGACCGGCTATGTGCTGGCGCTGACGCCGGTGATGCAGCGGCTGCTCGGCGCGCTGACCCGGCAGGCCTCGACGCCGCGCCAGGCGCTGGCGATCACCATCGTGGTCAGCTTCGTCTGCTACTACCTCAACTGGGGCTTCGGCATGGTCGCCGGGGCGATCCTGGCCCGCGAGATGGGGCGCCGGGTGGCGGTGCACTTCCCGCTGATCGTGGCCGCCGCCTACGGTGGCGAGCTGGTGCGCGGGCCCTCGACCTCGATCCCGCTGGTGATCGCCACGCCGGGTCACTTCATGGAGGATGCGATCGGCATCGTGCCGGTCTCCGAGACCCTCTACGCCAGCTGGAACATCGCCCTGACCCTGGCGCTGCTGGCCCTGCTGGTGGCCTTCTTCATGCTGCAGAAACAACCCGAGCAGATCGTGCGCCTGGAGGCGGCGGACCCCGCCGAGGAGGCGCCGGCCCAGCGCGGCGACGGCAGTTTCTCCGACTGGCTCGAACACAGCCGGCTGCCGACGCTGTTCCTGGGCCTGCTCGCCGCCGCCTATCTGCTCGGC
>NZNW01000085.1 GCA_002695065.1 Salinicola sp.
CATTTATGGATGATCAGATATCGCCGCGTCTCAGGACGCGGCGATCGTATTTTGAGAATCAGGAGTTCGTGATGTCGTCTCTGATGCGCTGGAAGCTGGCGAAGCGCAGGGGATGGATCCCGCCGCGCTCGACGGCGTCGAGCAGGGCGCAGCCGGGCTCCTGGCGGTGGCGGCAGTCGCGGAAGCGGCAGCGGCCGAGATAGGGGCGGAACTCGATGAAACCTTCGGCCAGCTCGTGCTCGTCGAGATGCCATAGCCCGAATTCGCGGATGCCGGGCGAGTCGATCAGATCGCCGCGACGCTCTCCATCGACCGTGGTTTCCAGCGGCAGCGGGTAGAGGCGGGCCGTGGTGGTGGTGTGTTTGCCCTTGCGGGTGTCCGTCGACAGCGCCCCGATCCGCAGGGTCTCGTCGGGAAGCAGCCGGTCGATCAACGAGGATTTGCCGACCCCGCTCTGGCCAACGAAGACGGAGGTTCGAGCCGCCAGTTGCGCCCATAACCCTTCCAGCCCCTGCTCGCCGCGCGCCGAGGCTTCGATCAGTGGGTACCCCAGCTCACGGTAGCGGGCCAGCGTCGCGCGCAACGGCCCGCCCTCGGCTGGCAGCAGGTCGCTCTTGTTGAGCACCAGCACGGGAGGAATCCCGGTGCTCTCGGCGGCGACCAGGTAGCGGTCGATCAGATTGGGGTGCGGTTCCGGTTCGACCGCCACCACGATCAGGATCTGGTCGATATTGGCGGCCACCGGGCGCAGTTGACCGTGGGCATCGGGGCGTTCGAGCACGCTGTGACGCTCGCCGCGGGCGACCACCACGCCGCTGTCGTCGTTGGCCTGGCGCCAGATCACCTGATCGCCGGTCACCAGGCCTTCGAGATTGGCGCGCAGATGGCAGCGGTGCAGTCGAACCTGGTCGCCCTCGACGGATTCGACCTCCAGCGAGCGGCCGAAATGGGCGGCGACCCGGCCCGGGCGCTCGGCGCCGTATTCGCCGGCGTCGAGGCGCTCGCTGTCGCGCTCGTCCTTCTTCGAGGCGCGCTCGGCACGCTCGGCCTGGATCTTCTCGACCCGCCAGCGCTGCTGGCGGGTCAGTTTTCGGCGGCTCATGATGGGTGTCGGCTCGCGGTTGTCTGAGGCTCAAGAGGGGAGTGAAGCTCACCTCTGGCGTTTGCCCCTTCCTCGTGTCACGGGGGTAGAATGGCGGCATTGTAGCCGTTACCGACCTGCCGTGTCCGCCCGCGTCCGTGTGACCGGGGACACCGACCCTGGAGTTGTTCATGTCTGAACCATCCGCCGCTGGCGCCCGCAGCGATCTTCTGGTCTGGATAGACCTGGAAATGACCGGCCTCGACCCGGATCGGGAGCGAATCATCGAAGTGGCGACCTTGATCACCGACGGTGAACTCAATCTGATCGCCGAAGGCCCGGTACTGGCGGTGCATCAGCCGGATGCCCTGCTCGACGGGATGGACGAATGGAACCAGAAGACGCATGGTGAATCCGGACTGGTTCGACGGGTGCGCGAGAGCACCATCGACACCTCGGAAGCGGAGCGGCGCACGCTCGAGTTCCTGGCCACCTATGTCCTGCCCGGCACCTCTCCGGTCTGCGGCAACAGCGTCCACCAGGACCGGCGCTTCATGGAGCGCGAGATGCCGGCGCTCAACAACTTCTTCCACTATCGCAACCTGGATGTCTCGACGCTGAAGGAGCTGGCCAAGCGCTGGAATCCGGCGGCGGCCAACGGCTTCACCAAGCAGAACACCCATCAGGCACTGGACGACATTCGCGAGTCGCTGGCGGAGCTCAGGCACTACCGCGAAACCTTCCTGAAGCTTCCGGACTGATCGCCGACGGGGCGCCGGTCCTTCGCGGCCACGCCTCAGGCGCTGGCGATGCGCGCTTCACGCTTGATCCGCTGCTCCTCGAGCGCCCAGCGCACGTGCTCGCGAACCAGGTCGGAGGGATACGCCAGGCGGGCTCGCAGGGCATGTTCGACGCGCTCGCTCCAGGGCGCATTGCCCAGGCCGATCGCCAGGTTGCGCAGCCAGCGCTCGTAGCCGATGCGCCGGATCGGGCTGCCTTCGGTGCGCTTGAGAAATTCGCTCTCGCCCCAGGCGAACAGGTCGATCAGTTCGGCGCGGTCCAGCTCATGGCGCGGCGCGAAGTCCGGCTCTGCGCTGGCGCGAGTGAAGCGGGTGAAAGGGCAGAACAGTTGGCAGTCGTCGCAGCCGTAGACCCGGTTGCCCATGGCCCGGCGAAACTCGAGCGGAATGTTGCCGTGAAGCTCGATGGTCAGGTAGGAGATGCAGCGCCGGGCATCGATCACCTTGTCGTCGATGATGGCATCGGTCGGGCAGGCGGTCTGGCAACTGCTGCAGGAGCCGCAGTGTTCGCGCTCGAAGGGCGGGTCCACCGGTAGCGGCAGGTCGGTATAGAGCTCGCCGAGGAAGAACAGCGAGCCGGCCTGCGGATCGAGCAGCATGGCGTTCTTGCCGAACCAGCCCAGTCCGGCCTTCTGGGCCAGGGCGCGCTCCATCACCGGGGCGGAGTCGACGAAGGCGCGATAGCCGATCTGGCCGACTTCGTTCTCGATCTTGCGCGCCAGCTGGTCCAGTCGCTTGCGGATCAGCTTGTGATAGTCGCGGCCCAGAGCGTAGCGTGAAACATACGCCTTGTGCGGCTGTCCCAGTGTCCTGGTGGTCTCGACCTCGGGCGGCAGGTAATCCATGCGGGCGCTGATTACACGCAGCGTACCGGGCACGAGTTGCTGCGGTCGCGTGCGCTTGCTCCCGTGCCTGGCCATGTAGTGCATCTCGCCGTGGTGCCCGGCCGCCAGCCAGCGCTGCAGGTAGCGCTCATGGGTCTGCAGATCGGTATCCGTGATACCGATCGCCTGGAAACCGAGCTCTCGACCCCACTGTTTGACACGTGAGGCGAGGTCGTTGAAATCGACGCTGGATCGTTGTGACATACCGCAGGGACGCATGCAGGGATGGGGGTGTCGGGTGCGCTACCCTACACCACTAACCAACTCATTATCGAGTCACCTCATTATCCGGCCGAACGGCGGGGCGGGCCATGTTCGATGCCCCGAGCCGTCTCAAGACCACAGGAGTCACGATGTCTACTTCTTCCTCCTCGCAGCGGCCGCTCTCCTCTCACTGGCATCCGCTGTATTTGGCCGATCAGGTCCGTGAACTGGACCGCCGCACCATCGATGCCGAGGGTGACGGCTTTGCCTTGATGCGCCGCGCCGGAGAGTCGGCCTACGAGGCGTTGTGTGCCCGGTGGCCTGGCATCCGTCGTATCTGCGTGCTGTGCGGCGGAGGTAACAATGGGGGCGATGGCTATATGGTCGCCGCGCTGGCTGCCGCCGATGGTGTGGCGGTCGAACTGGTGGCGCTGAAGCCGGTGGCCGAGCTCGCGGGCGATGCGCGGCGAGCGGCCGAGCTGGCGGCGGAAGCGGGGGTCGTGCCGGTTGCGTGGAATGACGAACTGACGCTGGATGGGGAGTTGATGGTCGACGCGATGCTGGGGACCGGGGCCCACGGTGCGCCGCGTCCCCCCTATGCCGCGGCGATTTCGGAGGTTAACGCCAGTGGCTGCCCGGTCATGGCGCTGGATGTGCCGTCGGGCGTCGATGTCGATACCGGTCATGTCGAGACGGAAGCGGTGGCGGCGACGCTGACGGTCACGTTCGTTGGCGACAAGCTGGGTCTGCATACCGGTGCGGCCCTCGACGTGGTCGGCGATGTGATATATGACCCGCTGGGCGTCGATCCACGGTCGCATGGCGACATCGCGCCGGTCGCCTGGCTGCAGACGCGTCAGGATCTGGCCCGGGCCCTGCCACCGCGGAAGCCCGGCAGCCACAAGGGGATTTACGGCCATGTGCTGGTCGTGGC
This sequence comes from Salinicola sp., assembly GCA_002695065.1. GTDB lineage: Bacteria > Pseudomonadota > Gammaproteobacteria > Pseudomonadales > Halomonadaceae > Salinicola. The sequence continues at coordinate 3,904 of NZNW01000085.1, forward strand.
CGGCGCCCCGGGCATGGGTGGAGCGGCGCTGATGACCAGCGAGATGGTGGCGCGCGTCGGTGCCGGCAAGGTCAGTCTGGCCACCGACGCCGCGCACGTCTCCGCCAGCCTGACCCGGTTCCCCGAGATCATGGCGCGAGGCGTGCGTGGCGCGCCGGATCTGGAGGCGATGATCGAGTCCGCCGACACGGTGGCCATCGGCCCGGGCATCGGTAACGGTGCCTGGGGACAGGCGGCGCTGCGCAGCGTGCTCGACGCCGGCAAGCCCTGCGTGGTCGACGCCGATGCGCTCAACCTGCTGGCTCGCGAGGAGAGCGGTGTCCACCGCGACGACTGGGTGCTGACGCCGCATCCCGGGGAGGCCGGGAGGCTGCTGGGAATTTCCACCGCCGAAGTGGAGCGGGATCGGCGCGATGCCGTGATCGCCCTGCAACGACGCTGGGGCGGCACGGTCGTGCTCAAGGGGGCCGGTACGCTGGTCTACGACGGCGATCGGCTCACGCTCTGCCCGTTCGGCAATCCCGGCATGGCCAGCGGCGGGATGGGCGATGCGCTGACCGGTATCATCGCCGGGCTGTCCGGCCAGCTCGCCTCGCTCGGAGAGGCTGCGAGGATCGGCGTGCTGCTCCATGCCCTGGCGGCGGATGCGGCAGCGCTGGATGCCGGCGAGCGTGGTCTGCTGGCGACTGATCTGGCATCCTATGCGCGAACTTTGGCCAACCCCCGACCTGTCTCGAGTCATGCCGATCACGCTTAACGACGAAGCCGCCCAGGTGGCCTTTGGTGAAATGCTGGGCCAGGCCCTGGCCGGTCGCGGCCAGGTGCACCTGATCGGCGACCTTGGCGCCGGCAAGACCACGCTGGCGCGTGGCATACTGCGGGCCTATGGCCATGACGGGGCGGTCAAGAGTCCGACCTACACGCTCGTCGAGCCCTACGAGACCGCGTCGGCCCGGATCTTTCATTTCGACCTCTACCGCCTCGGCGATCCCGAAGAGCTGGAGTTCATGGGCGCTCGCGACATGCTGGGCAGCGACGCGCTGTGCCTGATCGAGTGGCCGAGCCGCGGCGCGGGTTGGTTGCCGGTCCCGGATCTGGAGATTCATCTGCAACTGGTATCCGATGGCCGGCGGGTGGCGGGAACTGCTTACAGTCAACAGGGACGAGCCGCCCTGGCAAGAATGCCGGCGAGCTTGAGTCACAAGGAAGATGAATGCTGAAAGACGTTCGAGAGATGTCGGCCGCGGTCACGAGCGCTCGTCGCGATGCCCCGTCACCCGTCTCCGGTGGGGGCGGGCATTTGCTACGGCTGCTGCTGGCGCTGATCTGCTCGCTGGTCACTTCGGCCGGGTTGGTCGGGGCGGCCGTGAGCCGTCTCACTGGTCGCCGGATGGGCCGTCTGGCGAGGCATGGGCGGGCAACGGTCGCGGCGCTGATGTCTCTCTGCTGCCTGGGCATGGCCGCGCAGGCGCAGGCGGTGGAGGTCCACAACATGCGCCTGTGGTCGGCGCCGGATCACGTCCGGCTGGTGTTCGACATGTCGGGACCGGTCAACGCCAACGTCTTCACGCTGGACAGCCCCGACCGGGTGGTGATCGATCTGGACAGCACCGACCTGGATTTCGATGTCGACAAGCTGGACCTTGACGACAGCGCCATCTCCAAGGTGCGCACCGGCGTGCGCGAGAGCGGTGGGCTGCGTGTCGTGCTCGACGTCAATCGGGCCGTGGCACCCAAGAGTTTCACGCTGCCGCCTAACGAGCAGTACAGCGATCGTCTGGTGGTCGATCTCGACTATCCCGGCGCCAGCGCGGTCAAGGATCCCATCGATCCCATCGAGGCGATGATCCGGGATCAGGAGATCGCCGCGCAGCGGGCGCAGAAGGAGGCCGTTGTCGAGGGCAATCCGGAGCAGGCCGAGGCGGTGGCGTCCGCCGTCGAGGCCCAGCCACATCCCAAGCGTGACATCATCGTCGCCGTCGATCCGGGTCATGGCGGCGAGGACCCGGGCGCGATCGGCCCCCACGGCACCCGCGAGAAGGATGTGGTGCTGGATATCGCGCGCAAGGTCAAGCAGCGCTTCGACCAGACGCCGGGGTTCAAGGCGTTTCTGACCCGAGACGGCGACTACTACATCGGCCTGCGCCAGCGCACCCTGATCGCGCGCCAGCAGAAAGCCGATTTCTTCGTATCGGTGCATGCCGATGCGGTGCGCAGCAGCCAGCCATCCGGCAGCTCGGTCTACGCGCTGTCTCAAGGGGGGGCGACGTCGGAGACCGCACGGTGGCTGGCAGCGAGCGAGAACCAGTCCGACCTGATCGGCGGTGTCGACGGCAGCCTGAGTCTGGACGACAAGGACGAGGTGTTGCGCGGCGTGCTGCTCGACCTGACCATGACCGCGACGATGAACGACTCGCTGGCGACCGGTGGGCAGGTGATCGACCAGCTCGGGCGGATCAACAAGTTGCACAAGTCGAGCGTCGAGCAGGCCGGCTTCGTGGTGCTGAAGTCACCTGACATTCCGTCGCTGCTGGTGGAAACCGGGTTCATCTCGAACCCGCGCGAAGAGGCCCAGCTCAAGTCGTCCGCGCATCAGGCCAAGCTGGCCCAGGCGATCTACGAGGGGATCGTGGCCCACTTCCGCCAGCATCCGCCGCCCTCGAGCCTGCTGGCGTGGCAGCGCGATCAGGGGCGTGGCGGCGCCAGCAACGAATACCGCGTCCAGCGAGGCGATTCGTTGTCCCAGGTGGCGGCGAACCACAACATCAGCATGAAGGCGCTGAAGCAGGCCAATGGGCTGGATAGCGATATTCTGCGGGTCGGGCAGGTGTTGACCATTCCAGGAGGATGACGATGACAATCCATGCGGCAGCAGCAGGAGACCGTCGGTGAGCGAGTCATCACGCATCCGCATACTCGACCCCAGGCTGGCCAACCAGATCGCCGCGGGGGAGGTGGTCGAGCGTCCGGCGTCGGTGGTCAAGGAGATCGTCGAGAACGCCATCGATGCCGGCAGCCAGCGTATCGAGGTCGAACTCGAGGCGGGCGGTTCCCGGCTGATCCGGGTGCGCGACGATGGCATCGGCATCGGCGAGGAGGATCTGCCGCTTGCGCTCTCCCGGCATGCGACGAGCAAGATCGCCTCGCTCGATGATCTCGAGGATGTCTCCAGCCTGGGATTCCGCGGCGAGGCGCTGGCGTCGATCAGCTCGGTCTCGCGGCTGGAGCTGATTTCCAACGCCGCCGACGATCCTGCCGGCGGCTGGCGCGTGGTGGCCGAGGGGCGCCAGATGGAGCCCCGTGTCACGCCCGCACCACACCCGCGGGGCACCTCGGTGCTGGTGCGTGACCTGTTCTTCAATACGCCTGCGCGACGCAAGTTCCTGCGCACCGAAAAGACCGAGTTCGGTCACGTCGAGGAGGCGTTCCGCCGGCTGGCCCTGTCCCGTTTCGACATCACCTGGGTGCTGCGGCACAATCAGAAGGTCGTTCATCAGTTGCCCGGTGTGGCATCGGATCAGGCCGGGCGCGAGCGCCGGATCGGTAACTTGCTGAGCCGGCGCTTTCTGGACGAGGCGCTGCACGTCGATCTGGAGGCCACGGGGCTGCGATTGTGGGGCTGGGTGGGGCAGCCGACCCATTCGCGGGCCCAGGCCGATCAGCAGTACTTCTTCGTCAACGGGCGCATCGTCCGGGACCGCCTGGTCGCCCATGCCATTCGTCAGGCCTATCGCGACGTGATGTTTCACGGCCGGCATCCGGTATTCGTGCTCTACCTGGAGCTCGATCCACGGGTGGTGGACGTCAATGTGCACCCGACCAAGCATGAGGTGCGCTTCCGCGACGGCCGTCTGGTCCACGATTTCCTGTTCTCGAGCCTGCATCGGGCGCTGGCATCGGTGAAGCCCAACGACGCCATGGTGGAAGGCGGCGCAGAGGGCGCGCATGAACCGGCCGGCGAGGGCGCTGCCGCATCGATCTCGTCACGGCCGGACAATCCGACGTACCCGCCGGCCGGGGGCGAGGCTCCGAACTGGCAGCAACAGCGGATGACGCTGGCCGGGCAGCACTCACCGGGCGGGCAGGCCGGGCAGAATCGGCCCGGCACGCAACGCATTCGCGAATTCATGGCCGGTTATCACGCGCTGCACCCGGATCATGAGTCGACGCTTCTCACGCCGCGGGAAGCGGATGGTGGCGCGCCCGGCGGCGAGGCGGCCAGTGTTGCCCAGCAGGAGCGCCCCCCGGCGGCGGTGACGACCCTTCCGGCCACGGACGACACCCAGGCCCCGCCGCTGGGGTACGCGGTGGCGCAGCTGCATGGCGTGTACATCCTGTCGCAGACCGAGCGCGGGATGGTGATCGTCGACATGCATGCCGCCCACGAGCGCATCGTCTACGAGCGCATGAAGCAGCAGATTCATTCGGGCGCACTCGATGCCCAGCCGCTGCTGGTGCCGGTCTCCATGGCGGTCAGTGCGGGTGAGGCCGAAGTGGCGGATCAGGAGCGCGAGGCGTTCGCCCGGCTGGGGGTCGTGCTCGATGCGGCCGGCCCGGAGACGCTGCTGATTCGCCAGGTTCCGGCGCTGCTGGCCGACGCGGACATCGAGCCGCTGGTGCGGGACATGCTCGGCGATCTCGAGAAGTTTGGCCGTTCCGATCGTCTCGAGACCCGCATCAACGAGTTGCTCAGCACCATGGCCTGCCACGGCAGCGTGCGCGCCAACCGGCTGCTGACGCTGCCGGAGATGAACGCGCTGCTGCGGGACATGGAGCGAACCGAGCGCAGCGGGCAGTGCAATCACGGCCGTCCCACCTGGACCGAGATGTCGATGGCACAGCTCGACAAGCTGTTTCTCCGGGGGCAGTGACCGCGTGGACGCCGCCAGTTCCGATTTTTCTGTGCCAGCGGGTTCGCGCCGAGACGACCGACCGCTGGCGATTCTGTTGCTCGGTCCCACCGCCGCGGGCAAGACGGACAGCGCCATCGCACTGCACGAACGGCTGGGGGCCGAACTGATCAGCGTCGATTCCGCCATGGTCTACCGGGGCATGGACATCGGCACGGCCAAGCCGTCGTCGGCCGAGCTGGCCCGGGCGCCGCATCGTCTGATCGACATTCGCGCCCCGTCAGAGATCTATACCGCAGCCGATTTCCGCCGCGACGCGCTGGCCGAGATGGAGAAAATCAGCGCCTGCGGCAAAATGCCGCTGCTGGTGGGTGGGACGATGATGTACGCCAAGCGTCTCATCGACGGGGTCGCGACCATGCCGGAAGCCGATCCGACACTGCGCGAGCAGCTGCGCCAGCGCGGCGAGCGCGAAGGGTACGAGGCCCTGCACGCGGAGCTCGCCCAGGTGGACCCGCAGGCCGCCGAGGCGATTCACCCGCGCAACCGGCAACGCCTGATCCGGGCGCTGGAAGTGTTCCGGCTGAGTGGGGTGACGCTCTCCGAGCACTGGCGGCGCCAGCAGCGTGAAAACTTTCCCTGGCGGCTGTTGTCCATAGCTCTCGCGCCTGCCGAGCGCAGCGTGCTGCACGAACGCATCGCTGGGCGTTTCGATGCCATGCTGGCTGGTGGATTTGTCTCGGAAGTGGCTACATTGAAACAGCGAGGCGATCTTCACGCGGATCTGCCATCGATGCGCAGCGTCGGCTACAGGCAGGCTTGGGAGCATCTCGAAGGTGCCTACGGTCTCGACACGCTGCGTGAGCGTGGCGTCGCCGCCACGCGTCAACTGGCCAAGCGTCAGCTGACCTGGTTGCGGCGCTGGCCCGATCTGCACTGGGTCGACAGCTGCGGATCGAACGTGGACGAGCGGATTGCGAAAATCGTGCGTGAGCACGGCAGTTAGCGTAAAATGGCGGGCTTCGTCGAGACCTATACTCGCGGCAAGCGATGCCGCCGGTGTGATGCCGAGTCAGAACGAATCGCCGCCCAACTAAAACAGCACTACTCATAACAGTATTAGGGAGAGCAACATGTCCAAAGGACAGTCCCTTCAGGATCCGTACCTGAACATTCTGCGCAAGGAGCGCATCCCGGTTTCCATTTTTCTGGTGAACGGCATCAAGCTGCAGGGACAGATCGAGTCGTTCGATCAGTTCGTCATCCTGCTGCGCAACACCGTCAGTCAGATGGTCTACAAGCATGCCATTTCGACGGTCGTGCCGTCCCGTAACGTCCGGTTGCCGCCGCAGGATCCCAACGCAGCGCCCGGACTCGATAGCTAATCGAGAGGTTGTGATTGTTTTTCGAACGTCCCGACGCCGGCGAAACGGCGATTCTGGTCCATGTGGACTTTCAGGACGAGCAGGAGCGCGAAGATCCGGGTGAACTCCTGGAACTGGTGCGCTCCGCCGGGGCGGAGTCGGCTACCCTGATTCAGGGCAGTCGACGCCGTCCCGATCCTCGTTCCTTCATCGGCAGTGGCAAACTCGACGAGGTCAAGGCCGCGCTCGAGGCCCATCATGCCGAACTGGTCATTTTCAATCATGCCCTGTCTCCCTCCCAGGAGCGTAACCTCGAGCGTGCGCTCAAGTGTCGCGTGCTCGACAGAACGGGCCTGATCCTCGATATCTTCGCGCAACGCGCGCGAACCCATGAAGGCAAGCTCCAGGTCGAACTGGCCCAGCTCGAATACATGTCCACGCGACTGGTGAGAGGCTGGACGCACCTCGAGCGCCAGAAAGGCGGTATCGGTCTGCGTGGCCCGGGTGAAACCCAGCTGGAGACCGACCGCCGCCTGCTGCGTGGACGGATCAAGTCGATCCACCGGCGGCTGGAGAAGGTGCGCAAGCAGCGCGACCAGAACCGTCGGGCCAGGGCGCGGGCAGAGGTCCCCAGCGTATCGCTGGTGGGTTACACCAACGCTGGCAAATCGACCCTGTTCAATGCGATCACGGCGTCCGAGGTGTATGCCGCCGATCAGCTGTTCGCGACTCTCGACCCGACCCTGCGGCGGCTCGACGTGCCGGACGTCGGCGATGTGGTGCTGGCGGATACGGTGGGGTTCATTCGACACCTGCCCCACAAGCTGGTCGAGGCGTTCCAGGCCACGCTGCAGGAGGCCACCGAGGCTAGCCTGATCGTGCATGTGATCGATGCCGCCGACCCCGACCGCGAACTCAATGTCGCCCAGGTCGACAGCGTGCTGGCGGAGATCGACGCCGACGAAGTGCCCCGACTGCTGGTGATGAACAAGATCGACCTGTTGGGGACATCGCCGCGCATCGAGCGCGACGAGCATGGATTCCCTCAAGTCGTCTGGCTCTCCGCGCGCGATGGCGAGGGGCTCGAGCTGCTGCGCGAGGCACTCGGCGAGTGGCTGGCCGAGGATATCCTGGATATCCGCTTGACGCTGACACCCGAGCAGGGTCGACTACGGGCGGCGCTGCACGAATTGCAGGCGGTGCAAGACGAAGCGTTCGACGAACAAGGGCGTTCGAATCTGGAGATTCGCTTGCCCCGGCGGGAGTTTATGCAGATGATGGCTCGCTTGGGCGAACGCGCCGACGATTATCTACCCACCTCGGAAAAGACACCGGTTGCCGATTGGGAACGGGTTTGAGGTGAGAAAAACGACGCAGGGGAGCTTCGTGGTCCGAGAGTCGGGCCCGAACGATGCAGGGTAACGAGGGTTCGATGTCAGTTCGAACAAGCCCTTTGCACGCGAGTGCAACGCCACGGCGGCTCACGCTCCCGATGCCATGCGTAATGCTTTGGCCTGACGCAACGCTTTGACTGCATCATTGGAGACTAGGTATGGCTTGGAATGAGCCTGGTGGTGGCAATAACCAGCAGGACCCCTGGGGCGGCGGAGGGGGCCGGCGCCCGAGTGGTAATGGTGGCAACAACGGTGGTGGCAATCAGGGGCCGCCGGACCTCGATGAGGCGCTGAAGAAATTTCAGGACAAGATCAATCGGCTGCTGGGCGGGCGCGGCAAGCGCTCCGGTTCCGGCGGTGGCGAGGGTTCCGGCGGTGGCGGCAAGCGCAACCCGTTCGTGCTGCCGATCCTGGTGCTGATCGTCGCGGTCGTGATCTGGGCCGGTTCGGGTTTCCACCTGATCGACCAGTCCGAGCGCGGCGTGGTGTTCCGCCTCGGCAAGTACACCGACACCTTGAATCCCGGCCTGCACTGGAATCCGCCGATCATCGATCGGGTGGACAACGTCAACGTGACCAGCATCCGTTCCGCCACCCAGACGGACTCGATGCTGACCAGCGATGAAAATATCGTTCGCGTCAGCGTGTCGACCCAGTACGTGGTGAGCGATGCGCATGCCTTCCTGGTCAACGTCAACGAACCGGAAATGACGCTGCAGAACGCAATGGACTCGGCCCTGCGCCAGGAAGTGGGCAACATGCATCTGCAGGAGATCCTGACCACCGGCCGTGATCGGCTGGGGCAGCGTATCTTCGACCGTCTGACCGCCTACATGGACGCCTACGGAACTGGCCTGCGCCTGCAGACGGTCAACGTCGAGTCGACGGCGCCGCCGGATCAGGTCCAGAACGCCTTCGACGACGTCATCCGTGCCCGCGAGGAGCGCCAGCGCTCCATCAACCAGGCCAACGCATACAGCCAGGCCGTGGTGCTCGAGGCCAAGGGGCAGAGGCAGCGTCTGGTCGAGGAGGCCAACGGCTACAAGGCGGCCATCGTGTCGGATGCCACGGGCCAGACCAATCGCTTCAACTCGCTGCTGGGCGAATATCGCCAGGCACCGGACGTGACCCGGCAACGCCTCTATCTGGAAACCATCAGCAAGGTGCTGAGCAATACGCCGAAGGCGCTCGTCGACCTGGGCGACAGCAATGCCGTGACGGTACTGCCGCTCAACCAGATGCAGGCGGGCGGCAATGCCGGTGGCAAGAGCGATTCCTCGTCGATGAGCATGCAACAGCTCGAACAGATATCACGTCAGGTAGTCGATCACATGAACAGTGGCTCGCAGCAGCCGACGCGTAGTTCCAGCCTGCGGGAGGGTCGCTAATGTTTAATAACCGCGCCCTGATTGGCGTCATCGTCCTGGCGTTGCTGGCATGGTTCGCCAGCGCCAGCTTCTACGTCGTCAACGAGACCGAACGCGCCATCAAGCTGCGTTTCGGCGAAGTGATCGAAAACGAAATTGGCCCCGGTCTGCATTTCAAGCTGCCGGTCTTCAACACGGTTCGCATCTTCGATGTGCGAGTGCAGACGGTGGACTCCAGCGCGACCCGCTATCTGACCGCGGACTCCAAGGCGGTCATCGTCGACTCCTTCGTGAAGTGGAAGATCGCCGATCCGCAGCAGTTCTACGAAGCGACGCGGGGCAACATCCAGGTCGCCGAGAACCTGATCGCGCCGCGAACCGACGAGGCGCTGCGTAACAAGTTCGGTCAGACCGAAATGTCCTCCATCATTCAGGAGCGGATCGCTGCCGAAAGTAAGGACAAGGGGCTGCCGGGCAAGAACAAGGGACCCGATACCGTCGAGGGCGCCCGGGAAGAGCTGATGGTGGAGCCGGTACAACAGCTCGATCAGGCCATGCGCGACGAACTTGGTGTCCATATTCTCGACATTCGCGTCAAGCGCATCGAGCTGCCTCCCGAGGTGACCCAGGCCGTCTACGAGCGGATGAACTCGGAGCGCGAGCAGGCAGCACGAACCTATCGTGCGGAGGGCTCCCAGCAGGCGGAGGCGATTCGTGCCGATGCCGACCGTCAGCGTCAGGAAATTCTGGCCAACGGGCGCCAGGAAGCGGAGACCACCCGGGGTGAAGGCGATGCCCAGGCGGCCAAGATCTACGCCAGCGCCTACCAGCAGGCACCGGATTTCTTCTCCTTCTACCGCTCGATGCAGGCCTATCGCGACAGCTTCAGTGGCGAAGGGAAGGACCTGCTGGTGTTGAGTCCCGACAACAGCGACTTCTTCCGTTACCTGAAAAATCCGACCCCTGACGGGACCTCGGCGCCGTGAGCCGCGACAGCCGCGAATAGTGCGGGAAAACGGACGCCCGCGGGATTTTTCCGCGGGCGTTTCGTGGTAATATCGCCTAGCCGGGTATCGCCCGGCTTTTTTGTGCGGGCTGTATCCGTGTCATCACGCTCGGCCACGACGAGTCAGGCGAGTCTGGGATGCGCCGCGTGGCCACGCCTCATGGCGCTTCGGCCGCGACTATCACGGGGTGGGCAAGGGAGCGCGCAAGCTCGCCTTGGCACCCGATCACCACCGAACCACCGCTTGGCAGGACAAGCTCATGACGATCGCTGACCGCTGGTTGCTTCCCGACGGCATGGATGAAATATTGCCGCCGCAGGCAACCCGGATGGAGGAGTTGCGTCGGACGCTGCTCGACCTGTACGACCGCTGGGGCTACGACCTCGTCATGCCACCGCCGGTCGAGTTTCTCGACTCGCTGTTGACGGGCACCGGCACCGACCTGGATCTGCAGACGTTCAAGCTGACCGATCAGTTGACCGGCAGGATGATGGGGGCCAGCGCCGATGTCACGCCGCAGGTGGCGCGCATGGATGCCCATTCGCTGAAGCGCCAGGGGCCGGTCCGGCTCTGTTACTGCACGACCGTGTTGCGCGCTCAGGCGGACAAGCACCAGGGTGGCCGGAGTCCGATGCAGGTCGGCGTCGAGCTGTTCGGGCACGCCGGCCTGGACGCCGATGTGGAAGTGCTGAGGCTGGCGCTCTCCAGCCTCGCGGCGGCGGGCGCGCGGGAGACGCACCTGGCGCTGAGCCACATCGCGATCTATCGCGAGCTGGTGCGCGGCATCGGCTGGAGCGAAGACGTCGAGCGGGCGCTCTTCGATGCCATCGAGCGCAAGGCGTACGTCGTCATCGACGAACTGGTGGCCGCGAACGTCGCCGATCCCAAGCTGGCGCGCATGCTCAGCGAACTGCCGAGACTGCATGGCGGCGCGGAGATTCTCGAGCACGCCAGGTTGGCCCTGGCCGATGCGCCGGAAGCCGTGCGTGAAGCGCTCGACCAGTTGGTGCGGTTGCATCGCGGTGTGGTGGCCGAGCACCCTGAGGTATCTTTCTACTTCGATCTGGCCGAGCTTCGTGGCTATCAGTATCACACCGGGATGGTGTTTGCCGCCTACGTGCCGGGATACGGTCAGGCGCTGAGCAAGGGTGGGCGCTACGACGATACCGGGAAGGCGTTCGGTCGAGCCCGTCCCGCTACCGGTTTTTCCATGGATCTCAAACAGTTGGCGACCCTGGCCGAGCGCGAGCCGCCAACCAATGGCATCTGGGCGCCGAACCGCGAGGATGCGGCGCTGAATGACGCCATCAATCGCCTGAGGGCACAGGGAGAGCGCGTGATCCAGGCACTGCCCGACCAGCGGACCGGTCCGGGTGCACACCGATGCAATCGCCATTTGGTGCTCCAGGAGGGAGAGTGGCGTACCGAGCCGCTGGCTTGACCGATGACGGCGAGACGCCGACCGGGTGACAGCGAATGGATCGCGACGAACGACGGGATCGCGACGGGTTGATCAAGAGACGAGAGCAATGGGCAAGAACGTAGTCGTATTGGGTACTCAGTGGGGCGATGAGGGCAAGGGCAAGGTCGTCGACCTGCTGACCGAGTCTGCCAGTGCCGTGGTGCGGTTCCAGGGCGGACACAACGCCGGCCACACGCTGGTGATCGATGGTGAGAAAACGGTACTGCACCTGATCCCCTCCGGCGTGTTGCGCGACGACAAGATCTGCGTGATCGGCAACGGTGTGGTGCTGTCGCCGGAAGCGCTGATCGAGGAGATCAAGGAGCTGGAGGCCAAGGACGTGCCGGTGCGCGAGCGCCTGCGGCTCTCGCCTGCCTGCCCGTTGATCCTGCCGTACCACGTCCGCCTCGACCAGGCGCGCGAAAAGGCCCGCGGGATCGCCAAGATCGGCACCACCGGTCGCGGCATCGGCCCGGCGTACGAGGACAAGGTCGCGCGACGTGGCCTTCGTCTCGGCGACATGCTGCACCGTGAGCGCTTTGCCTCCAAGCTGGGCGAGGTGCTCGACTACCATAACTTCGTGCTCACCCGGTATCACGGTGAGCCGGCGGTCGACTTCCAGGAAGTGCTGGATCAGGCAATGGCCTTTGCCGAAGAGCTGCGGCCGATGGTCTGCGATACGGTTTCGTTGGTGCATGACATCCGCAAGTCCGGCGAGAACATTCTGTTCGAGGGCGCCCAGGGCTCGCTGCTGGACATCGATCACGGTACCTACCCGTACGTCACCAGCTCCAACACGACCGCCGGCGGTACCGCGACCGGCTCTGGCGTGGGGCCGCTCTATCTCGACTACGTGCTGGGCATCACCAAGGCCTATACGACCCGGGTGGGGTCCGGTCCGTTTCCCACCGAGCTGTTCGACGAGTTCGGCCGGCATCTGGCGGAGAAGGGCCACGAGTTCGGCGCCACCACCGGGCGGGCGCGCCGCTGCGGCTGGTTCGACGCCGTGGCGCTGCGCCATGCGGTGCAGATCAACTCGGTATCGGGTATCTGCCTGACCAAGCTCGACGTCCTCGACGGTCTCGAGAACATTCGGGTCTGTGTCGGCTATCGCAGCAAGGATGGCGAGACCATCGACAATCCCGTCGACTCCGAGGGGTACGAGGTGATCGAGCCGCTCTATCACGATCTGCCGGGCTGGAACGAGTCGACCATCGGCGCGCGCAGCGTCGATGACCTGCCGGCGAATGCGCGGGCGTATATCGCTTTTCTCGAGAAGGAGGTGGGGACCCCGATCGATATCATCTCCACCGGCCCCGACCGCAACGAGACGATCGTGCTGCGCAATCCATTCGACTGATTGCCCGCGCTGCGTGCTGCACCCAACGACGAGACCCGCTGCCTGGCAGCGGGTCTCGTCGTTGGGTGGGGTGGGTCGGGGTGGCGTCGATGCCGGACCGGCACATTGCGCGCCCTAGGAGGGCTTGCCTGCAGCGTCGGCGATAGCCGGATCCTCGAGCAGATCCTGCAGCGTCCTGATGGCGGTTTCGCTGTCGCTCTCCATCACCCCGTCGAGCCAGATCATCGCCTGTTGCTGGTTGACGAACTCCACGCCTCGCGCCTGGAGGTAGGCCTGAGCCAGCGACACGCGGGCGGACCGATGCCCCTGCCGTGCGGCCTCGACCAGCAGTTTGGCGCCCTTGTGTGGATCGCGCGGCAGCACGTCGCCACTGAGATAGGCTCGGCCAAGGGCCGCTTCGGCGCCGGCATGGCCGCTTTCGGCGGCGGCGGTCAGCAGGCGTTCGCCGCGATTCACGTCCTGGGCGATGCCACCTTGCCCCTCCAGATAGGCCGTACCGAGTGAAGCCTGGGCGGAGGCGTTGCCGTTGTCGACCGCGCGAGACAGCCACTCGACGGCCCGCGTCGGGTCCTGATCGACGCCTTTGCCCTCGAGATAGGCCTGTCCCAGCAGACGCTGGGCATTGTCGTCGCCGCGCTGTGCCGCTCGCTCCAGGTAGCCCACGCCTCTGGCGGGGTCGGCGGCGACACCGGTGCCGTTGAGGTAGGCTTCGCCCAGCGTCACGCCGGCGGAGCCGTGGCCGGCATTGGCGGCCCGAGCCAACAGCCTGACGCCGCGCTGCGGATCGGCCGCTACGCCGTCGCCGCGCAGCAGCAGCTCGCCGAGATCCGCCTCGGCCCCCACGTGGCCGGCGGCGACCGCGCGTTCGAAGTAGCCGGCGGCGCGCGCCTTGTCGACGCCGACGCCCAGTCCGTCGGCATACAGGCGACCGAGGGAGGCGGTGGCACCGGGATGGCCCTCTTCGGCAGCGCGTGACAGCCATTTCCTGGCGCTGGCGTAATCGACTCGCACGCCCCGTCCACCGAGATAGGCCCGGCCCAGGTCCGCCATGGCCGGCACTTGCCCCATCCGCGCCGCACGGATCAGGTCGTCGATATTGCCCTGCTCACCGCTGGCACGATAGGTACGCGCCAGTGCCTGCTGGGCGGAAGGGTGGCCGGCGCGGGCGGCGCGCTGAAGCCAGCGTTCCGCGTGACCGAGGTCGGGCGGAACGCCGACCCCGTCGCGATAGGCCCTGCCGAGTACGACCATCGCGTAGGCATCGCCCTGGTTGGCGGCCTGCTCGAGCAGCTTGACACCTTGCCGGGCGTTGCCGGACAGCTTGCCCTCGAGCATGCCCTGGCCGAGCCGGGTCTTGGCGGTGGTGTCGTCGGGGTCCTGCTCGATGGCCCGGCCCAGCCACTGCCGGGCCTTGGCCGGATTGTGCTGGAGTCCTTTCCCGTCCAGATAGGCGATCCCCAGGGTGCGTGCGGCACCGCTCTGGTTCTGGTCGGCTGCCTCGGTCAGTAGCGAGACGCCGCGCACCGGATCGGCCGGTATGCCCTCTCCTTGGAGATAGGCTTGGCCGAGGCGCGCCGTGGCGTAGGGGTGGCCCAGTTCGTGGGCGCGTTCGAGATAGTCGACGCCCTGTGCCGGTTGGACCTGGACCTTGTCGCCGTCGAGGTAGGCGCTGCCAAGCAGCGCCAGCGCATAGGCGTCGTCCTGCTGCGCCGCCCGTGTCAGCAAGCGAATGCCGTGTTGGGGATCCGTCGCCAGCACATCGCCCGTCAGGTAGGCCTGGCCCAGGGTGCGGGCGGCATCGCGCTGGCCGCGGCCGACGGCCTCCGAAAGCCACTTTTCGGCCAGCTCCGGGTCGGGCTCGACCCGACCCTCGCCGAGGTAGGCTTGCCCCAGCCAGTAGGCGGCATCCCCATTGCCGGACTCCGCGGCACGTCGGAGCATCTCCATCCCGCTGGCGGGATCCCGCTGCGTCACCAGCAGGTGGCCGGCGGCCGCCAGCGCCTGGGGATCGCCGCTGTCGGCGGCCCGGCGCAGCCACTGCCGCTGGCGTGTCGGTTGGGGGAGCAGGCCGTCCTCGGCGTAGAGACGCGACAGCGCCAGCATCGCGCCGACATCGCCGCTCTCGGCACGGGGCGTCATCGCCTGGGCGTAGCGTTCGGCGTAGGCGCGGGCCTGGCCCGGATCGTTGCCGAAAGCGCCGCCGGGGGCGTAGTTCTCGGCCAGCGTCTGGAGGGCGCGGGGCTCGTTCTGCGCCGCGGCCTTCTCCAACTGCCCGCGGGCCCCGTCGATGTCCTTCGGCACCCCCTCGCCGGAGAGCTGCATCTCGGCGAGTTCGATGCGCGCGCCGGGGTTGCCGTCGTGATCCACGGCCTGCTGAAACAGGTTCCACGCCAGCGCCGGGTCGCGCTTGACGCCGTCGCCGGTGCGGTAGAGTCGACCCAGCTTCAACGAGGCATTGTCGAGGCCGCTGAACGCATAGGGAACCGCCCGGCGATAGTATTGGGCGGCGAGGGCGGGATCGCGAGGAACGCCCTCGCCGTCGTCATAGATTCTGGCCAGTTCGTAGCTGGCCTCGGGATGCGTCCGCGCCATGGGCTCGAGCAGTTCGATGGCCTCGAGGCTCTGCCCCCTGGTTTCGAGGCTGCGGATGTACTCCACCCGATTCCAGTCGGTGGAGGGCATCGACTCGATGTAGTGGTGCGCGAACAGCTCACGGTCCTGGGCTGCGATCGGTTGGGTCTGGGCGGGTTGCTGGCTCGCGCAGGCGGTCAGCAGCACCACCGATGCCAGGCCCAGCATGAAGCGGCTGCCGGAGCGGCGCCGCGTCTTGGAAAGGAAAGGCGTGGCGTCGGGCGTCGGTATCGTCATCTGCTTGTCTCCTTCTGGTCCGGCCTTCGTCCCTGAAGCGGGCCAGGAATGGTCATGGGTCGAGTCCGCAGCTCGAATGTGGATGTCGGGGAGCGACGGCGGCGTCAGGTGTCGGGCTCGAAGGCGGCGAGTTCCGTTCTCTCGGGTTCCGGCAGTGCGCGGGGCTGTGCCTGCGGGTCCATGAAATAGAAGGTGACGTAGCCGCCGGCGCTGCGGTTGTCGACGGGCCGCTTCTGGCTGACGTAGTGGGCGACTCGGTCGTCATCGCGATGACTGAGATAGATCTCCATCCAGGCAAGATACTGCTCGTCGTCGAGGAAGTCGTAGTACTGGGCGTGGGTCGCCAGATTCCCCAGCGCCGCCGGATCGTCGAACGTGTCCAGGGCAAACTGGACCGCGTCGTCGAGGGTGTGGCCGCGGTACTCGAAGTCGAACAGGTCGTAGCCCTGGCGATAGGCCACCTGCATGATGTTGACCAGATAGAGCAGGGCGTAATTCTGGTAGTGGCTGGCGCGGCGGCCGCGAGCCATCTCGTGGGGCAGGGCGCCACGGGGCGTCAGGTCGTGGAGCGCCGAGTAGATCGCGCTGATGCCGAACTGGAACAGCTCATCGTCGTTTGTCAGCACGCCGATCATGCTGGCGTAGAGCGCCCGGCGGTAGAAGTGGTTGTTGCAGCAGCTCGGCTCCCCGCCTTGAATGGCGGAGTGCTTGTGGGCCAGCGCGTTGAGCCAGTGATTGATGCGCTCGATCGCCTCCGGGTGCTTGTCCGCGACGACCGGACGCACGATCGAATAGGCCATCGCCGCGGCGAACATCATCGACTCCGTCGAGTACCAGCCCTGGGGCTCGAGACGGTCATAGTAGAAACGGCTCAAGGCGTCGTGAGTCGCCCACTTGTCCAGAAACCGGACCAGGCAGTCGGCGTAGTAGTCGTCGCTGGAGGCCACGTAGGCCCCGGCCAGATTGGAGACGGTGTCCTCGAAGTCGAACAGCGGCTCGGAGGCCAGCTCCCAGGCCTTGGGCTGGGGGTAATAGCCGGGAATCCGGATCACGCTGTCCAGCGTCGGTTTGGAGAGCTCCTGACGACAGCTGGGACCGTGCATCAATTGATCCCGGTTGTACTGCAGCAGGTCGTTATCGGTGCGCTTCAGCAGCGCCATTCGTGCCTGAACGTCGAAATAGGAGGCCTCCGGATCGGTGACCGTGTATTCCGACAGATCCAGCTTCTGACGCTCGGCGTAACTCATCGTCCGACTCGCCTGGCTGGTCTGGCTCGGCTGGGCGGGTTTGTCGTGGGTCGCCTCGGCCGCCTGCGTCGACGGCGGCGGACCGATCGCCGCCAGACCCAGTAGCAGGACGAAGCCGTGGCGCAGACCGAAGCGGCCCGCGGTTGAGATCCGGTTCATGGAAGTCGACTCCCTGTCGAAGGATCGATCACGCCTTGGGGGTCATCAGCGTGAAGTCGGCGAAATCGACGGTCTGGTTCCTTGGCGTGCGCCAATCGCTGCCATGGCCGCCGAAGAAGGTCGAGAACATCAGCCCGTCGATGTGCACGTCATCCGTCGTGCGATAGACGATGCCTTGCTGCTCGAGTGTCGGTTGGCCATCGATCCAGACACGTGCAACACCGTTCCGGCGATCGGGGTCGTTCAGCACGATCTCCTGCTCCACGGTGACCCACTGGCCCGGTGTGAAGTGCCACAGGCCGCGGCCCACCGATTCGCCGTAGTCGGCGTCCTTGTTGACGATGTATTCGTAGAGCTCGCCCTGGCCCTGCTTGCGCCACATGAAGCGCATCGAGAAGCCGTTCTTGCCGGTGACCTCGTCGCCGCCGGTGGGGCCGTCGCCCCCGTAGAGTCCCGGCAGCTTGCCGCCCTTGACGAAAGCGAAGCCGGATGGGAAGCGAACCCGATAGCGCAGACAGGCCCGATCGGCCTGGCGCAGCGCGGGGACAGGCATCACGAAACCGGCCCCGCCCTCTTCGGCATCGCTGGGCGAGGAGGTACCGGCGGGGTAGTGGACCCGCAGGGCGGGTGAATCCAGCCCGCTGTCGGCGCGATCCAGGACCTGCAGGTTCTGCTCGCCCCAGCGACGCTGGCCGCCCAGGCCATCTGCGACCCACGTTTTCGGGTCGGCCTTGGCCCCTGCATCCAGGGTCAGGGTCTGCACCGGTGCGTAACGCGACGAACAGGCACCGACCCGCGGTTTGGCGAGCGCATCGTCGCTGGCCGCCAGGGCGGGCAGCGAGGTCAGCGCCAGCGCGCCGGCGGTCACAATGGCCGCGCTCAACGGGCTCGTCAGGCGGCGTTGGAGGTCTTCGAGTCGGGACAGGATCATGTTCGTCTCCTTGGGCGATGGGTGCCTTGCGATGGGTATCGCGTCGGATCGGTGGCGGTGGCATGACCGATGTGCCATGCGATCAGTTCATCGCGCTCTTCAGGCCCTGGGTCATGCCGTCGGCGGCGCGTCCCCAGAGCGACTGCACGCCCTGGAACATTGCCCGGCCGGCCTGATAGCTCCACTCGGCGGCGGTATCGAGCATCGGTGCCTCGGTGAAGCGCACGTCGACCGGCGTGCCGACCGCACTGGCCGGTAGCGGCGCCTCCGGCACCAGCAGCACGCTGGCCACGTTCTGCTGCTGCCGGACCCAGTCCGGAAAACCGGCGCGAGGTTGGCGCTCGACGTCCAGCGCCACGCTACGCACGCGAGCGGGAATGGGCTCCGACGCGTTGGGCAGGGCGATGTAAGCCTGCTGGTGATTCTCGATATCGCCGATGTCGTCCATGTGCACCAGCGCCTCGACCATGACGTCGTTGTCGTGGGTGCTGACCAGGGTCATGACCCGGTCGCCCTCGTTGACGTAGGTGCCACCGGCGGCGCTCAGCGCCCAGGCGACCTCACAGTCACACGGGCTGTAGATGGTGTTGGCCGAGACCCGCGCCTTGTAGGCGTCGATGCGCGAGCTTTCGTAGTCGCGTGCGGTCTCGAACTGTTCGACACGGGTTCTGGCGATTGCCGGTGACAGGGTTTCGTAGCCCAGCTCGCCGCCCGACGGATTGGACGAGGTGGCGACGCTGACCTTGCTGTTGCCGGCGTTGTCGAGACTCTGCTGCAGGTTTTCGATCAGTCGCTCGTTGTAGTCGAACGAGGCCTGGGAGAGCAGCAGGTCGTTCTGCAGCTCCGCGTTGTTGACGTCGATCAGCGGCTGGTCGCGTTCGACCTTGTCACCGGCCTTGAGATCGAGATCCTTCAACTGGCCCGCGCCGGGGGCGAGGATGTCGGTGCGCGGCGCAGTCACTGCAGCGAAACTGGGCTCGATCAGGAAGACGTTGCGATAGACGGTCGCGGCGACGGCAGCCGTCAGCACGCCGGCGGCGACCAGCAGTGCCAGATAGCGGAACATGGGGACGCGGCGCTTCGGCTTGGTGGCCGGCGTCGCCACGTTGCCCTGTCGTTTGCGGGGCGTCTGGGAATCCTGCGGGTCGACCAGGCCGTCGAGGCTGACGTGGCGTCCGCTCATCTGGGCGCGAATCACCCGACGCAGGATGTCGCGCTGGCGGGGCTCCATCCGCGTGAACTCGAAAGCGATGCACTGTCGGCGACCCTCGCCCATCTCGCGCCGCGGACGCGCCATGGCGGGAAGCGCGAATTCGATGCCGCTGGCGGCCAGCATCAGCGCGACGGGAATCTCGCGGTCGCGCTCGAAATGCATCGAGGTCTCGGCGGAAAAGCCCCCCAGCGAGAGGTCATGACCCTTGACCACATGACCATCGCCCAGACGTACGTGAAAGGGCATGGCGACCCGCACATGGCGGCGTTCGTCGCGGCGCTCGTGGCGCAACTGCTCCGGATCCTGATGGTGATCTGTCATGCATGAGTCTCCTTGTAAATCCCTGGTTTACTGGCGGTTCTGGGCCAGTGCCTTGTTTTCTCCGCGGCGTTCGCCCAGCGACAACGACAGCTCCGTCAAACGGATGTCGTGTCCGCCGATCCGGAGCCGGCAGGGGCGCCGTTCGTTGCACTGCAGCCGGCCGGCGCTGGCGAGCGTGGTATCGCCTGAAGTGATCTGATCGGACAGACCTGGGTCGATCTGCAGGATGCTCGGGTGGTCGGGATCGCCATGACCGTGGATGCCGGTGCCTCGGACCCTGTCCAGTGAAGCGACGGCGGCGTTGAAGCCACTATCGATGCGAAAGTGCCCCGACGGCAGCTGCACGCTGCCATCCTGCGGCACATCGGCGAGCGCCAGTGCCAGCCAGCGGTTGTCGTCGGCGTCGGTCGACGCCGGCCTGGCGCCAACCAGCGCCGCGACCGAGAGACGATCTGCCGGTGCCATGACACCGCCGAAGACGGCCAGTGCGAACACCAGCGCACCGGAGTAGAGGGTGTGGATGAGATGGCCGCCCAGGCGCTGACGGCGCGCGGCGCGTGGATCGTCGGGCTCGCCCGCCGAAATGCCCTGGCGCGACCACCGCTGTCGATTGAAGCGGAAGCTGACGTAGGTCTTGAGAACCGCCCCGCTGAGCTGGTTGTAGTAGAGCATCGGCACCCATAGCGCGCTCCAGCGGCCCCGCTGCCAAGCCAGCACCAGGCTGGTCAGACCACGTGTCATCACGATCCACAGCAGATAGGCGAAGATGAATGAGGGGCGCACGAACAGCGTCAGCAGGATGGCGATGGTCGGGCCGATCAGCGTGGTCCACATCGATAGCCGCTGATCGACCAGGCTCCACCAGGTGAACCACCCCATCCGACTCGGCCCCAGGGCGATGGCCCGGCCGTTGGTGCGCAGCATGTTGCCGAACCAGCGACGCATCAGGTCCTGCGTCGATTTGAAGAACCGCCGGCGATCCGGCAGCTCTTCGAAACCGGTGACATGGACGTCGGGCAGGTAGAGCATCTTCCAGCGATGCTTGAGCAGCCAGAACCAGGTCGACTTGTCGTCGCCGGAGAGAAACTTGAAGTTGCCGAAGCGCCAGTGCTCGACGTGATCGTTCTCGACCAGTTCGATGAACTCCGGCTCGGTGGCGAGGTCGGCACGAAACGCGCTGTAGCGGCCGGTCAGCACCAGCAGTCGTTCGGAGACCGCGGTCGAGCTCATCACCAGATGACGCTGGGCGTAGCGCAGGTCGTACCACTCCTTGGTCATGTCGTTGCCGATGACGACGGCGCTGTTGTTGGTGGTGATCGCCCCCAGGTCTTCCCGGGCCAGGAAGAACGACAGCGAGCGTTCCAGCGTCCCCGGTTCGATGCGGATGTCGCCGTCCATGCTGACCAGCAACGAGCGGGGCGTCGGCATGCAGCGCGAGATGGCTCGCAAGACTTCGGCCATGGCCGAGCGCTTGCCGTCGCCTTTCTGGAACATGTAGCGAACGCTGACATTGGCGGGCCAGCCATGCTCGTCCATGACCTGGTCGATGATGTCGACGTCGCTGCGGTCGGCGATGGCGGCGAACAGCGTGGTCGGCACACCGTAGTCGGCCGCATCCCGGATCAGCGCGTCATAGACGGCGAAAGTCACTTCGGTATCGATCCGAAACGATGTGCACAGGATATAGAGGGCGTCCGGGGTTTCGTTGGCACCGACGGCATCGGCCTCCGCCCGTAGCCGTGGAAACATGCGGCGGTTGTACCAGACCGACCGGATCGCCTGGACGAACCACCACGAGTAGCGCCAGGCGCCGATCAAGCCCACGGCGAAGAGGAAGCTCTTCGACCCGGGATGGAAGACCTCGTCCGGCAGATGCGTTACCAGCAGCAGGACCAGCGTGGCGAGCAGCAGCATGACCGTGGCTTCGGTCGCCACCGATGCCTTGCTGGGTCTGGCTCGGGTGTAGTGGATGTGGCTCATCGGGTTGTCCCTGGAGTCGTTCCTGGGTTGCGTTCCTCGACCCGAGTCCTTGCGTCAGGCGCGCAGACACGAAGTCCCCCTGATCAATGCAGTGGCACCGATCGGGAACGTCATGAGGGTCGAGGGGTCGGCGACGTCAGTCGCCGACGGGGCGGTTATCAGAGTGTGTAGGCGACGCTCGGGCTCGTTCGCTCGGCCGGTGATGCCGCTGCGGTAGCGACGGCGACAGGCTGGGCGATGCGCAGCGAGTCGGCACGACCCACCGCGAAATAGAGCAGGCCGGCGGCGCGCACGCTCTCGGGATCAAACAGGTTGCGTCCGTCGATGATCACCGGGGTGGTGAGCCGCTCCCGCAGGCGGCGGAAGTCGACCGTGCGGAAGGCCTTCCATTCGGTGCAGATCACCAGGGCGTCGGCGCCCTCCAGGGTATCGTCCCGGCGCTTGGTCAGTTCCAGGTCGTCGCGTTGGCCGTAGATACGTCGGCACTCATCCATGGCCTCGGGATCGTGGGCGCGAACCTTGCCGCCGGCGGCCCAGACCGCCTCCATCAGTGTGCGACTCGGGGCTTCGCGCATGTCGTCGGTGTTGGGCTTGAAGGCCAGCCCCCATATGGCGATGGTCTTGCCCCGCAGTTCCCCATCGAGCGCCTGGGAAAGCTTGGCGAACAGGTGGGTCTTCTGGCGGTTGTTCACCGACTCGACCGCGTCGAGCAGTTCGGCCTCGTAGCCGACATCGCTGGCGGTGCGCGCCAATGCCTGCACGTCCTTCGGGAAACACGAGCCGCCATAGCCACAGCCTGGATAAATGAAGCTGTAGCCGATGCGCGGATCGCTGCCGATGCCCCGGCGCACGTTCTCGATGTCCGCACCGAGCCGTTCCGCCAGATTCGAGATCTCGTTCATGAAGCTGATCTTTGTCGCCAGCATGGCGTTGGCAGCGTACTTGGTCAGCTCGGCGCTGCGGATGTCCATGAACATCAGCTTTTCCTGACGCCGGTTGTAGGGCGCGTAGCACTCGCGCATCAGCGGCTCCACGCGGGGTGAGTCGCAGCCGACCACGATGCGTGCACCCTGGGAGAAATCCTCCACGGCCGAGCCCTCCTTGAGAAACTCCGGGTTCGAGCAGACGTCGAAGGGAATATCCACGTCGCGCTGCCGCAGTCGCTGGGCAATGGTCCCCGACACGTGGTCCGCCGTACCGACCGGTACCGTGGACTTGTCGATCACCAGCTTGTACGCCTGCATGTGGGTGGCAATGGTGTCGGCCACGTTGAGTACGTATCTGAGATCGGCGCTACCGTCCTCGTCCGGCGGCGTGCCGACGGCGATGAACTGCAGCGTCCCGAAATTGACCGCCTCGACCGGGTCGGTGGTGAACAGCAGCCGTTGGTCCGCCACGTTCTGCTTGATCAACGCCTCCAGGCCCGGTTCGTAGATCGGTACGACGCCGCTCTTCAGGCCGTTGATCTTGTCCTGATCCACGTCCATGCACATGACTTCATGCCCGGCATCGGCGAGGCAAGTGCCTGTGACCAGGCCGACATAGCCCGTTCCAAAGATGGTGATCCGCATGATCGCTCTCC
Organism: Salinicola sp.; assembly: GCA_002695065.1. Lineage (GTDB taxonomy): Bacteria > Pseudomonadota > Gammaproteobacteria > Pseudomonadales > Halomonadaceae > Salinicola. Next base: position 27,009 of record NZNW01000085.1, read on the forward strand.
TTGCTGATATTCGTATCGTGACCAGATTTCGTGATCTGGCCGTCGGCATTCACCGCGCCACCGAGGTGGAGTTGCCGATTCTTGATATCGCTCCGTGGCCCCCGCGCTCCCTTGCCAGGTGTCCGGAAGATGAGGGGGACCGTTTGGCCTTGTGTTCCGTGACATCCGTACTGTCCCATCGGCGATGGGTGTTACAGCCGATGACAAACAGCGTTTCCGAAAGGGTGGGACAACGGTAGGTTCGAAGTGGCGAGGAGGCAATTCAGGAAAATCTCATGTAAAAGGACGTGCGATTTTCGTGTCGCTCCATTGCACAGGGCGTGTCTTTACGCAGACACCACTTGTTGCCGAATGCCAACGGCGGACGCTCGCCGAAAAACGCCCTGAGTATCGAAAAGCTTCTTAGCGTGTATTTCTGAAAACGAAGTTTCTTGGCGTTTCGTTTTGTATTTTTATGTCATTGCGAGATTCGGCGACGTCCTCGAGCGGATTTGAATGACGGTTGTTCGGAAAGAAGAGAGCGAACCGCTCGGAGAATGGCGAGCCATGCGTCGGTAAGGGTTCACAGCGTATATAAAGAGGACTAAAATGGTCCTATATGGAGACTGTCAGGGTCGAGAGGGCATCGAGGCGTGCTGAAGCTATCGAAATTGACGGACTATGCGGCAGTGATCATGGCGCAGATCGCGCGTGACCCCGATCATGCGCATACCGCGTCGGAACTGGCGGCGCGTGTGAAACTGCCCCATCCCACGGTGGGGAAGACCCTCAAGATGCTGTCCAAGGGCGGATTGCTCGAGTCCCGCCGAGGTTCCCACGGCGGCTACGTGTTGTCCCGCTCACCGTCTGACATCACGGCCAGCGACATCATCGCCGCGATCGAGGGGCCGATCGGCATGACCGAATGCAGCCATGCCGACGGCGACTGCGAGTTGCTCGACACCTGTGGCGTCGCCGGCAACTGGCAGCGGGTGTCGCAGGCCATACGCACCCTGCTCGACGGTGTCACCTTGGCGCACCTCGCGCAGTCCAGTCCGCTCAAGCTGCCAGTGCAGCTACCCATTCAAAGCGTGACGCTTCCCTCGGCAGGCGAGGCGTTGCGCGAACATTAAGAAGGCGCGGCAATGGCAGGACCAGCGGTGGTGACGGTTCGTTGCTTCCTGGTCCCGCCCGGGATCGTGCCTTCGTCATAAGGCTCTCGGTGGAGAGGAGAGAAGACCATGGCTAGCGAAGAGATGGAGCAGTTGGTCCGTCGCGAATACAAGCAGGGATTCGTGACCGACATCGAAAGCGA
>NZNW01000086.1 GCA_002695065.1 Salinicola sp.
CTTCAATGCCACTTCGCCGTCATCGGTCTGGAAGGTGTGGGTCGGCAGGTCCTCGACCAGGCCGCCACCCTCGACGCCGCGAATCGCCACGCACCAGCCGTACTTGGAGAACGCGTCGGTGACACGGGCGCCCATGGTGTAGGCGGCGTTCATCCACAGGTACTTGTTGTGGTCGCGACCGTCGACACTCTCGGTGAAGTTGAACTCCTCCACCGGTGTGGTCTCCTCGCCGTAGGGCAGGCGGCCGAGCACGTGGGGCAGCGTCAGGCCCACGTAGCGGGCGTCCTCCGAGTTGCGGAAGGACTTCCACTTGGCGTATTCGACGGTGTCGAAGATCTTGGAGAGATCCCGCGGCCCGGTCATGTCGGTGAACGAATCCCAGCCGAACAGCTCCGGCGAGGCCGAGGAGATGAACGGCGCATGCGCGGCGGCCGCGACGTGGGAAACCTGCTCCAGCAGGTACATGTCCTGCGGATGACGGCCGAACTCGTAGTCGCCGATCATCATGCCGAAGGGTGCGCCACCGAAGGTGCCGTACTCTTCCTCGTAGACCTTCTTGAACAGCGCGCTCTGATCGAACTCGGAGGCCGACTTGAGATCCTTGACCAAGTCCTTCTTGGACGCATTCAACATGTGGATCTTCATGTTGGTGCTGGTCTCGGACTGATCCGTCAGGTACTTGAGGCCGCGCCAGGACGCTTCGAGCTGCTGGAACTCGCTGGCGTGCATGACCTCGTTCAACTGATCCGAGAGCAGCGAGTCGATCTCGGCGATGCGAGAGTCGAGGACCGCGATCAGATCCTTGCTCGGGGTGACTTCGCCCTCCAGCACCTGATTGACCAGCTCGTCGATCAGGTCGCGGGTGCGGGTGCGCTCGGTCTCCGAGCGAGCCACGCGGCTCTCGGAGATGATGCTGTCCAGCAGCGAAGTCTCCGGCGCGAAGACTTCCTGGGTTTCGGTCTGTGACGTGTTGTCGGTCTGATTGTCGGCCATGAAAGACTCCCGTTATTCCTTGTCGCTCTGCGGTTTCGCAGCGGCTTCACGGCCCAGCTCTTCACCCAGGGCCTGGAGTTTGTCGGTGTTCTGCAGCACGTCCATCAACAGCTCTTCGAGCTTGTCGTTGCCGCCCATCTTGTTGCGCAGGTCGGCCAGCTTGTTGCGAACCTCCAGCAGCTTGCGCAGCGGCTCGACCTGACGCACGACTTCCTGCGGTTCGAAATCCTCCATGCGCTTGAAGTTGAGTTCGACCGGTAGCTGCGAGCCGTCGTTGGCGAGGGTGTTGTCGACCCGGTAGCTCAGGCGCGGCTTGACGCCCTTCATGACGCTGTCGAAGTTGTCGCGATCGACATTGACGAACTTGCGATCCTTCAGGCGCGGGAGGGGCTCCAGCGGGTTGCCCGAATAGTCACCCATGACGCCGACCACGAACGGCAGCTCTTTCTTCTCGATGCTGTCGCCGATCTCGACGTCGTAGGTCAGGTGAACTCGCGGTGCTCTCACGCGCGACAGCTTGTGTTGAGTACTTTCGTTCTTGGCCATGAAAGGATCCTCCCTTGAGATGGCGGCTTCGTTGGGTTCGAGGTTGTCGTATCCAGGTCGTGCTTCGCGGTCAGGCGGAAGGCGCCTCCCTGACAGCGGATATCAGCTGCTCCCGCAGGTCGTCCTGCATGGCATCGATCGCCTCCTCGGAGATCAGCTCTTCGAAACTGCGGCTGCCGGAGATTTCGGTGCTGTGGCGGATCACGTCGTCTTCCGGCAGCGTCGAGGCGATGGGGGAACTGATCACGCAGAAGGGGAGTTCGCCGAAATCGTCCAACTGCTGGAATCCGACCGGGAAGCGTAGCCCCTTGAACAGGCGACCCAGGCCACCGGCACGGCTGAAGCAGTGAAACAGCATCAGGTAGTGCACCACGAAACGGTGCAGTTCCGAGCCACTGCGATTGGGATCCTTCACCACCTGGCGGAAACGGCTCAGGTCGAACGACGAGTAACCCACGACCCAGCGGGCCGGGCTGGTCACGCGCACCGTGCCACCGCCCGGCAGGGCGTGGTCGTACTCCAGCGGGAACAGCTCAGGCGTGGAGTTGATGATGTTGAGGGGGACTTCGAGCTCGTTCATCAGGTTGAACGGACGCAGCGCCGCGTGCTTGTCGAACAGCGTGCGGAACTCCTTGAAGTGATGCTGGGTCTCCCGGCCGCTGCCGCGAGGCGCCCCTTGCAGATACTCGCCGAACAGCGGTTGAGGGCGCACCAGCGGCGCCAGGGTCGTGAGATAGTCCGCTGCCTGTGCCTTGAGCAAATCCGACACCATTCGCGTCTGCTTGCGCGAGCGGATGAAGCTATCAACATCGAAGGACTGCGTCATGATCGGTTCCCGGTGCGACGTCGTATCGTCGAGATGAACGTGGCCTCGAATTGGCTATCGATACCAGTCGTGTCACTCCATTGAACATTGACTTGAGACCCATTGTGCCGTGGGCGCCGAAAGACTCAATAGACTGACGATCAAGATTCTACCCATTAACAGAGAACGCAAACTATTGTATCGGAGAATCGATACGGTACTCCGAGGTTATCTGCTATTAATGTTGTAGGTGATCTCTTACATCCCGTGTAATTAAAGGTTATCCAGCCACTCTAGCACGAGTCACGGTTCAATTGTCCTCATCCGCTTCCTCCGCAGGCGACAGATCCGGGGTCAGCAGAGTGAGGGACACGCTGTTGCCGTCGTCGTCGAGTGTCGGCATGCCCTGGTCCGTCAGCGGCTGCAGGTTGCCGTTGTCCATCCGGATGTAGGCGCGGGCATCCCCCACCTCCGGCTGGAGTACGTAAATCTGTCTTCGGAAGTCGCTAATATCTTGATTATTAGACCATTCTCCCCATTTTGACTTGACTCTTTCACCTCCCGGTGCATCGATTCTGACCTCGTGCAGGTAGAAGCCGTCGGGGGCGCCGGTGATGGCGTCTCGCTGCAGTATCAGGTCGGTATCGATCCCGCGGCAATCATCGCAAGGCAGCGTTCCCTCGAAGCGTTCGGTAGCCTTGACGTAATTGACCTTGGAGTGAGGGCCGGCTGCGCAAGCGCTGAGCAGCAGGCAAGCCACTGCCGGAGCCCATTTAACGGACTGTGCTTTCATGTGTCGATCTCAAGCTTTTTGTAAATAAATGTTTCTGAGTAAGCCAATGTTAAATTCGACGCTTATTATAGCCATTAAATCTGGTAGGGTGTGTGGCTCACGGGATAAATTGATGCCGATTCTTCTGCGGCACTCAGACTCCGTGAGCTTTCCGGGGACTAAATAATAGAGTGAATGAGACGGCAATGATGGCGTCCGTACGCGTTTTGGGATTGGGTTTGTGCATGGTTCTGCTGGCCGGTTGCGGTGTGGTCGATCGTGTCGGCAACCGCTTCGGCGATACGTGGGCCGGCGATCTGTTCGGCAATCAGGAGCGGGTGCGAGTCACCATCGACAGCGACGATTCGGTCAACCCGGATGTCGATGGCGAACCCTTGTCCGTCGTGGTCAGAATCTACCAGCTCAGCGAACAACCACCCTTCGCCACCGCCTCGCCACGCCAGCTGTGGAGCGAGGGCGAGGATGTGCTTGGCAACAGTCTGCTCTCCCAGCGCGAGGTGACGCTGCTGCCGGGGGAGCAGAAGGTGGATGTCGCGGCCCTGGCACCCAATGCTCAGTTCGTCGGTGTCGCCGCCTTCTTCCGTAATACCGTCAGCGACGACTGGCACGTGGTCTTCGACGCCGAAGAGCTCAGGAACGACGGTCTGTTGAGCGCCTCGGAAGGTGTCCGGCTGCGCCTCGTCGATGACCGCGTCGAAGTCGAGCGTGGGCACGACCTGCTCGGCAAGTAATCCTTCCGGCGTCGGGCCGGCGGCCATTGGAGCGTGTGATCCGACGGGCGGCCGGGCAGGCGTCAGCATTCAGAGGCACGGGACAGGGACGTGAGTAAACACAACCGCATCATGTGGTCGGAGGGGATGTTCCTCCTGCCCCAGCATTTTCAGTATCAGGACGAATTCCATCAGCGCCAGCTGGCCGAATCGCGCCGGGCCCAACACCCTTTCCAGTGGGGCGTGCAGGAGATCGCCTTTGACGAAGGTGCGCTCGAGCAGGGCACGTTGCGGTTGAGCCGACTCAAGCTGGTCTTCCCCGATGGCACTTTGATCGACGCGCCCCAGCACGACCCGCTTCCGCCGGGGCGCAGCCTCGAGGAGCTGGCACGCAATGGTGAGGTCAAGATCTACGCCGCCCTGCGTACGCTGGAACCCTGGTCGCCAAGCTATCTCGACCAGGATGCGCCACGCCACGGCGGGCGGCGCTACGTCCAGCGCTTCGAGACGCGACCCGATCTCAACGAGGGCTCGCTGGAGAACGAGCTGGGCACGCTCGAGCTCAACGCCACGCTGTTGATGGAAGGGGACAGCCTGGATGGGTTCACCCATTGCCCGATCGCGCTGCTCAAGCGCAACGCCGCCGGTGGCTTCAATCTCGAGAGCGAGCGATTCATGCCGCCGGCGCTCCATATCGATGCCGTCTCGCTGCCATTCGACATCGCCAGTCGCCTGATCGGCATGCTGCAGGCGCGAAGCGAGGCACTGTCCGGCCGCCGCCGCGAGCGCGCCGATCAGGTGGCGGAGTTCGGCTCCAGCGACGTCACGCTGTTCTGGCTGCTCTACACCATCAATCGAGCCTATCCGCAGCTGGCGCACTTGTTGGCGCATCCCCGACTGCACCCCGAAACGCTCTATCGCTTTCTGGCCGAGTTCGCCGCCAGCCTGATGACGTTTTCCATGTCCCACAAGCTGGCGGACATCCCGGACTACGACCACCGTGACCCGGCGCCGGCCCTGCTGGGGCTGGAAAGCGTGGTGCGGGAGTTGCTCGAGATCGTGGTGCCCAACCAGTACATCCCCATTCCCCTCGAGCAGACGCGGCCTTCCTACTATGTCGGGCGGCTCAACGACGCTCGACTCAAGAACGCCGATTTCTACATCAGCGTCCACGCCGACATGCCGGGTGCGCAGATCCTGGAGCTGGTCCCCCGCGCCTTCAAGGTCGGATCGCCGGAGGATATCGAGGTGGTGGTCAATACCGCGATGCCGGGCGGGACGTTGACCCATGCCTCCCGCATGCCCAGCGCGATTCCGGTGCGGCTGGACAACCACTATTTCGCGCTCGAACCCCATGGCGCCGTTTACGAACGCATGATGGACGCCCAGGCGATCGCCTTTTACGTCCCCAGCGGATTCAAGAATCTCAGCATTGAACTGATGGCGGTAATGAAATGACCGAAGCCCTTGCTCATCCCTCCGAGATCGCCGAGCCGCAAACGCTCAAGACCCTGTCGCGCGACTTCATCTCCATGGTCCTGATGGTGCGCCGCGGTCAGCAGGCCGAAAGCGTCGAGCGCTTTCTCGAACGTGTCGATCAGTGGCTGCGCGAATTCGAGGATAAGGCCAGGGCCGAGAATTACAGCGCCGATGCCGTGAAGGACGCCCAATACGCCCTTTGTGCCTTCCTCGACGAGAGCGTGCTCAAGGGCGGGGCGGGCAATATCCGCGAGCATGTCGAGCTGCACCCGTTCCAGTACCGCTATTTTGGTGTGCATCTCGCCGGCGAAGGTTTCTACGACCGCCTCGACAGTCTGCGCAGCGACGTGCGCGCCAATCTGGACGTGCTCGAGGTCTATCACCTCTGTCTCGCGCTCGGCTTCGAAGGCAAGTACAGCCTGGAGAACCGGGACCAGCTGCGCTACATCGCCAATACCCTGGGGCAGGATATCGCCCGCTACCGGCAGCAGAGCGACGAGCGCAACGAGAGCTGGAAGCTGCCGGATCAGGTCGGCCAGCTGTTGCGTTACGAGATCCCGTTGTGGGTCTACCTGCTGGGAATCGTGTTGGTCTGCCTGATCGTCTACGGCGGGCTGCGCTGGTGGCTGGGCAGTGAGACCGACTCGCTGGTCGAGCAGATCCGGCAGCTCTTCAATTCCACCCGCTGACGAGCGAGTTTGACGATGCGTTTTCTTCGATTCCTGCGCTCGCTGAAAGGCTTCTGGCCACTCTCCATCGTGCTGCTGCTGATGGGGCTGGCACTCTGCGCGCTGATTCTGCCGCTGCTGACGCAAGAGCGTGAACTGGTCTTCATCGCCATGGCGCTGGTGGCCGCGCTGTGGCTGCTGGTCGTGGTCATGCGCCAGTATCACCGCATCCGCGCCGAGCGCAGCATCGAGAATCTGGTCGAACTCGAGGTGCACCGCGAAGCGGCCGAGAGCGAGACCGGCGATTACCAGATCCTCAGCGACCGCCTCAAGCACGCCATGGCGATGCAGCGCGCGGCGCGTTCGGTCGATGGCGGCAAGGCCTCGCTCTACGAATTGCCGTGGTATCTGGTGATCGGCATGGCAGCCTCCGGCAAGACCTCGCTGCTGACCCGTTCGTCGCTGGCGGCGACCATGGCCGGCGGCAGCAATCTTTCCGCGGTGAGCGGGACACAGCACTGCGACTGGTACTTCAGTCGCGAAGCGGTGATGGTCGATACCGCCGGGCGCTACCTCGTCGAGGACCGGCCCGCCAGCGAGTTCGCCGACTTTCTCAAGACCCTGCGCAAGCAGCGTCGCAAGCCGGCGATCAACGGTCTGGTGCTGGTCGTCAGCCTTCCCGAGCTGCTCGAGCAGTCGCGGCAGGAAGCCCATGCCCTTGCCGAGCAACTGGTGAGCCGGGTGGTCGAGTATCGTCGCTGTCTGGGCATCAACCCTCCTGTCTACCTGTTCTTCAGCAAGACGGACTTGCTGCCCGGCTTCACCCGCACCTTCGAGGCGCTGGATGCCACCGAGCGCCAGCGTCCGTGGGGGCTGACCTTCTCGCTGGACGAGCTGCGTCGAGAAGGTGTGATCAGCGCCTTCCAGCGGCGTTTCCCGAGGCTGGTCGCGAACCTGCGTCAACGCGTCGACCGGCGGATGATAGAGGAGGGGGCCGACGCCGACAGCGAACTGCTCCGCTTCCCCGACTACTTCGCCGAATTGTTCGGCGTGCTGAGCGACTTCCTCGAGCAGTTCGACATTCCCCAGCAGGGCGAGCAGGCGCCGGTATTACGAGGCCTCTATTTCACCAGCGCCTTGCAGTCCGGCCCCGCGCTCCCGCCGTTGCTGGATGATCAGACTCGCGCCGAATTCGCGCTCGCGCCGAGCGAGACCGGCACGGCGGCGGCCCATGCCGGGGAGAAGAGCTACTTCATTACCGACACCTTTCGCGAGGTGGTCTTCCCCGATCGCAACCTGAGTCTCTACTACTCGCAACGGGGTGAGCGGCGCACGCTGCCGACGTTCATGATCGGCACCCTGGGGGCGCTCGGCGTCGCGGCCATCGCGGCCCAGGGCTGGTCTGCCTACAACAACAAGCTATGGGTCGATCATATCCAGCACCGTCTGGATGAGATCATGACCGGCAACAGCACCGGTCGCCTCAAGCCCCACGAACGCCGCGAGATGCTTGGCGATCTGGAACAGCAGCTGGCCGCCATCGAGCGGCATCGCGAGAACGGCGTGCCCCTCAAGCTGGATCTGGGGCTCTATCAAGGGGAAGCCCTCCGGGAGCCGCTGAAACAGGCCTGGTCGGAGCTGCTCCGAGAGGACGTCCTCCAGCCTCTGGCGTGGCGATTGACCCGTCAATTGCGCTCCCTCGACAGTTTCGGCACACCGGATGGGGACATCGACACTGCCAGCGCCGATGCCGAGCCGCGGGCCGCGGATGAGCGGGAAACCCGCCGCGATACCGGTGCGGTGGAGGATCGTGGCCAGGCGATCGGTCGTGATGCCATGGATCGCATGCGTGAGCGTTCCACCTCGAGACCCACGCTGGGCAGCGTGCCGACCAGTGCCTCGGAACTGGGCAGTCGTGCTCGCAGCGAGCTGCGCTCGCGGACCACGGACAGTGCCAGGGATGCCTGGTATTCCGCTCGCAGCAACGCGGAGACCGAGCTCGAGGAGGGACTGCGTGACCGCACCAGCGCGCTGGGGACAGCCGTGGGTGACAGCGATGGCGACGAATCGACACTGGCGCTTTCCGGTGAACAGGGCCCCTCTCTGTCCGAGGAGATGTTGACCCGGTTGAGCCAGGAGGATGTCGAACAACTGATCGAGAGCTACTCCTCGCTCAAGCTCTACCTGATTCTGACCGACCCGGCGGCGCACCGGGACCAGGGCGACTTCGTCGCGTCGGCCCTGCCACGGTTGTGGCAGGATGCGGTGCGGCGCCGCGGACTGTCCCGCACTCGCGACAGCATCATGGACAATGCCGCGCTCTACGTGCATTACCTGCAGCAGGGGACGGCGCCGGCGCTCGAGCGGGATGACAGCCTGGTCGCCGATAGCCGCGAGCGCCTCAATGCGTTTTTGATCGACAGCAGCCTGGTGGATCGCGAGTACCTGCGCTACCAGCTCGACGTCGAGGAGCGCTACGATCCGCTGACGCTATCCAGAATGGCACCGGAGATGCCCGGACGGCTGTTCTACTCCAGCCGCGCCGTGCCCGCCTTCTATACCCGGCAGGTCTGGGACGAGTATCTTCGTCCGGCGATCATCGAGACCGTGTCCGGCGACCTGCAGCGCGAGTCCGATTGGGTTCTCGATGACGAGGACGTCGACGATGCCGTCCAGTCCAAGGCGCGCTTCGTCAGCCAGTTGATGGCTCGCTACAAGCGGGATTACGCCATCGCCTGGGAGCGCTTCCTCGGCAATACCCACGTCTCCCGTTTCGATACGCTCGATCAGGCCAGTGACCGGCTGGCCGCGTTGAGCGACCTGCAGGGGTCGCCGTTGCGACAGGTGCTGGAAGCGGTCAAGGCCAACACCGGCTGGGACGATCCCAAGGCGACCGACGAACAAGGGCAGGCCGAAGGCAAGGCTCAGGACCAGAGTTTCTGGGGACGCGTGATGAGTGTCTTCGACGGTGGCGGCGGCAATGGGCCGGCGGTGGACCTGGCGACGTTGCCACGCATCAACGATGGGGCACTGGCGCGTCACTTCCGGCCGGTGACGCGGATGCTCTCCGCGGACGAGGCGACGGGAAGCGACAACTCCGTTCTCAACCAGTATCTGCTCGATCTGCGTCAGCTCAAGGTGCGAGTCGACAACGTCCGCAGCGCCCAGGACGTGGGGCGCAGCAGCAAGTCGCTGATCATGGCGACGCTCTCGGGCCAGCCCACCGAGATCAACGGCCTGCGCAACTTCGTGGCCTCCCGGGTGGACACCTCGCGGGCGCCGCTGGTACAGGCCCTGGAACCGCTGTTCCGGACGCCGATCGAGGATACCTGGGCTGCGCTCAACGAACCTGCCAAGAATCAACTCAACGCCGCCTGGGACGACAAGATCGTCACGCCGTGGGATCAAATGGTGGCCGGCCGTTATCCGGTCAGCGACTCGGTCAACGAAGCTTCGGTGCGGGATCTGGAGTATTTCATCGATCCGGATCAGGGCGCGCTTTCCCAGTTCCGTCAGGACGAAATCGGCGACCTCGCCGGCTCGGGCAGCGGCCAGCGTTCACCGATGGTCGATCCACGCATGCTCTCCAGCATCGACGACGCCACGGCACTGGGACGCGTCATCGATAGCCTCTCGGACCTGCGCAACGGCTTCGAACTGCAGGTGAACCCCACCGCCGGGCTGACCGATATCATCCTGACGATCGATGGCCAGCGTCTGCACTATCGCAACAACACCCAGTCCTGGGAGCGGCTGACCTGGCCGGGCGATGGCGAATCCTTCGGGGCGCGCATGGATATCATCAACCGTAACGGGCAGCGCCACACTGTATTCGACTACCCCAACCGATGGGGCTTCCTGCGCATGATCGAGAGCGCCCATATCACCCCGATCGACAGCGCCCGTCAGCGTTTCAGCTGGCGAACCTACATGGGGACCGTGAGCTTCGATGTGCGCAACTTCGGTGGCGTGAAGATATCGGATCTGCGGCGCATCAAGTCTCTGAACATTCCGCAGATGAGCCGGTGACGCCGGAGCGACCACGGCAACGACAGGGTAACGAAGGAAATGGCACAGGCGATGGGGAAGGAATCTGCATGATCGGCTGCTTTGGCAAGATTCCCTCGAAAGCCGATTTCGTGGGGGTGAACGCCGCCGGCACGGTGATCCAGGAGCTCGATCAGTGGCTGCAGAGCGCGCTGGTTCGATTCCTGGATCATGAAGACTGGATGCATCGATTCGATGCGCTGCCGGTCTGCTTCTTTCACTATCACGCTCGCAACGGCAGCGATGTGATGGGAGCGATGATCAGCTCCTCCGACGCTTCCGGGCGTCGCTACCCGTTCTTCATCTTTCAGCTGCTGAAAGGGGAAGGGCGGCCGCCGGTGCTGCCGTTCCTGCATACGCTGGGCGAGATCTTCGCCGGTCAGGCGCGGCAGATCCTGACCGATTCGGTACACGGACAGACGCCGATCGATCCCACAGTCGCGATCAACGAGATGCGACTCTGGAACGATCAGGATCTGGCGCTCTACCAGCGTATCCACGAGCGGTTCCTGCTGGACTACACCTTCGACGATATCGCCCGGGCGCTGGAGTGGGGGTGGCCGGAATTCATCGCCGGCGCCTGCCTGCATCGTCTGCACTATGCGCTGGAGAGTTGGGAAGCGGGCAGCACGCTGGCGGTGCTGTTGCCGCTGCCCGCCGAGCGCGGACTGAAACGCCCGGTAGCGGATCTGTGGCAGCAGTGGCTGGGTAGCGCCTGCCGCGGCGGGGCGCCGGTCATGAGCCTGTTGATCGACGATTTCATGCGCCCGCGTCTGTTGCTGATGCCCGTCTGGCAGAGCGCTGAGGCGTTTTTCGAGGTGCTCTCGAATCCCGGCGACCGCCGCTTGTGCATCGATGTGCTGGCGCCTTTCGCTGATGAAGAACCGCATCCGGGGACCTTGCCGCTGCCGGACACCCGGCTGAACCTGGCCGATTTCATGACTCGTTTTCCACGCGGCAATCAGGTGCCGTGAGCGAGCTAGATTGAGCAGATGTGCTAATGAAACGTTTGAAACTCGCTTATCTGAAATACGCCTTCTTCAAATACCAGCCCTATATCCTGGGGCTGCTGTTCTTCGCCGCCATCTTCCTGGTCTGGCGTCTGGGCGTGGCATTCGGCTTTTCGTCCCTGGCCAGCCTGCTCGCGGGTATCGTGCTGTTCCTGCTGGTGTCGGCGATCTACGTGCTGTTGCTCTACCGGGGCGTGGGGCAGAAGCGCAACCTGGAACACCTGCTGATGGAGGACGCCGATGCCGCGGTGCTGGATGCCAGCCCGCAGGACCGTGAAGAGATCAGCCTGCTTCGCGAGCGGCTGCTCAAGACCATCGAGCGGCTGAAGAAAAGCGGTCGAGGAAAAGGCAGGGGCGGCAAGGACGCGCTCTACGCGCTGCCATGGTACATGATCGTCGGCCAGCCGGCGGCGGGCAAGAGCACCATGGTCTATCAGTCCGGTCTCAACTTCCCTTTCGCCGAACGGGAAAACGCACGTGTCGCCGGCATGGGCGGGACACGTCACTGCGACTGGTTCTTCAGTTCCGACGCCATCCTGCTGGATACGGCGGGCCGGTACATGAACAGTGAAGAGGAAGCCGGCAAGTGGAAGGGGTTCCTGTCGCTGCTGAAGCAGCATCGGCGGCGCTGTCCGCTCAATGGCCTGATCGTCGCGGTCAATATCAGCGATGTCGTCCAGGCCAGCGATTCCCAGCGCAACAATCTGGCTCGGCGCCTGCGGGAGCGTATACAGGAGGCGCGCGAGCATCTGGAAGCGCGCTTGCCGATCTATCTGGTCTTTACCAAGTGCGATCTGATCGAAGGGTTCACGACCTTCTTCGAGCGTCTCGATCCGCAGCGCCAGAGCGACGTGCTTGGGCATACCTTCGCGCATCAGCAGCCCAGCGACGTGAACTGGAGCCAGCAGTTCGATGCCGCCCTGGAGAAGCTCTGCCGGCACTGGTTGCAGATGGGTGACGATGAGATCGTCCAGCGGGATATCGTCGACACGCGGCGGGACGTCGCCGCATTCCGGTTTCCCCTCGAACTGGCCGCACTGCGCGAGCCGCTGACCCGGTTCGTCGAGGCGTTGACCAATGCCAACCCCTACCAGAGCGCACCCTTGCTGCGTGGCTTCTATTTCGTCAGCGCGCTGCAGGGTGGAGATGTCATCGAGGGCGAGCACGCCGGGCGCGTCGGACGCCATTTTTCCCTGGCCCGGCCCGAGACGTTGAGCGGCGAGCGGACCCAGCACCCGTTCTTCATCGCCAACCTGTTTCGCCAGGTCATCATCGCCGACCAGCATCTGGCCGGGCTGTATGCGAGCGACGTTCGAGGTCGTCGTCGCAAGTTGCGCTGGACGCTGGTCGCGGGGCTGATCGGTGCCCTCTGCTGCGGGCTATGGATCACCTCCGCCATGCGCAACCACGGCGAGATCGAGGCGATGTCGGGAACCTTCGCCGACGCCGTCGAACAGGATGACCGCCAGCCGTCACAGTATGCGCGCTGGTCGAGCCTGGATGCGCTGAGGGAGTGGGGCAGCCACTACTATCAGCGTCGCCATGGCGAGGGCGTGCCCTGGTCCATGGGGTGGGGGCTTTATCAGGGGGATCGGATCGAGCCGGCCATTCGCCAACGCTACTTCGATCAACTGCAACCGGTGATGCTGGAGCCGGTCGAGCAGAACCTGACCCGTTCGCTGTTCACCCTCACTACCATCGACGTCTATCGTCGCAGCAGCGACGAGCTGCACGCCGTCGAGGGGCCGGAGACCGTCGCCCCCTATGCGCGCCCCCGGGACAACAGCGCGGAATCGTTGGCCAAGTTCGGTCGCTCCACCCTGAATACCTATCTGATGATGTCGGACATCGATCGTGGCGACATCGACGCCGACGCGCTGCGGGCCCGGTTGCCAGCGTTCTGGTATCCCGCGATAGCGAAACGTACCGGTACCGAGATCGATGAAGACCAGGCGGACTATCGCTACGCCGGGCGCCAGCTCGACTTCTACAGTCGGCAGATCCAGGAGAGCGACGTGCCGAGAATTTCCGCCAATGCCTTCCTGGTCTCCAGCAGTCGTAATTACATCGACAGCCTGCTGGAGCAGACGCTGACCAGTTCCGAGACCATCGTGCTGGAGTCCGACACGCTCTTCGCTTTCGGGCGCGGCGACTACGCCGGGCTGCAGGCGGCGGGGCAGAAGGAACTGGACGAACTGGCCGAGCGGCTGCTCAACACCCAGGACCTGGGGCAGATCCTGATCACCGGTCACGCGGACCCGATCGGCAACGAGCGAGCCAACCAGCAGCTCTCGCTGCAGCGAGCCATGACGATTCGCCAGTACCTGATCGGCAAGGGGGTCCCCGCCGGGCTGATCGAAGCCAAGGGAGCGGGGAGCGAGCGTCCGCTGGTGACGTGTGATCGCAGCCAGCCGCGTGCGCAGCTTATCGACTGTCTGGCGCCCAATCGTCGGGTCGAGATCGAGGTCAGGAAGCAGGAGTGAGCGATATTTCCGCCAATCGCGGAGCCCTGAATGTAACAAATTGAATCAGATGTATTTAAATGTGTTCATTGTCTTTAAAGTTTAAGAAGGCCATATATAATCTGAGTTAATCGGCGTTTTGTGAGGAATTGCATCGGGTAGCGTCATTTTGAAACATATCGGTCGTGTAGGAAATTGGATATGAAAGGTGTCGTCGATTTCCTACGGATTATGGTTTTTAGATGACAAAATTTCGTGTCGAAAGACGACATGCGATTTTCTGGCGTTGTTTTTTCTCAATGGAAACAGCTGGTTGATCTGGTGAAGGAGGTCTTTCTTCGTCACGACTTGTGACGATGGATTGGCAAAGAGATGCCGCTCATGAGCATGGGCCCAGGCCGATTTTATTCGTGAGGGTGTCTTCCCGTAAGTGAGAAACTAGGAGAACTGAGCAAAATGGCTTTTGACGCATACCTCAAAATCGACGGCATCCCCGGTGAAAGTCTTGACGACAAGCACCCGGATTGGATCGAACTGAAGAGCTTCGACTTTGGTGCTAGTCAAGCGACTTCCGCAACGGCTAGCTCATCCGGTGGCGCTTCTGCAGAACGCGTCAATCTGAGTGAGTTCCGTATTCAGAAGTTCGTCGACAAGGCCTCTGCCAAGCTGTTCGAATCCTGCTGCAAGGGTCAGCACATCAAGGAAGTGGTGCTGCACGTCAACCGCGCGGGTGGCGACAAGGTTCGCTACATGGAGATCAAGCTCGAGGAAGTGATCGTCTCTTCCACCGAGATGGAAGGCACCTCCACCTCGACTGGCTTCGAGCAGAGCGAGAACGAAGATCGTCACGATCTGCCGTACGAGACCGTCAAGTTCAACTACGCGCGGATCAAGATCACCTACACCCAGCAGAAACGCTCCGATGGCCAGGGTGGCGGCAACGTTGCGGGTGGCTGGGATCGCACGCGTAACAAGGTCTACGCCTGATCTTGTCCTGCCGCCCTTCGGGGCGGTTCAACGACATACCCATCGGCCGTGGCGGCGGAAGGTGGGTATGTTGCCGGTCGGCCTGATCCGGGCGATGTTCCCTGTGACGGGACGGCTTACCGGCTGCAACCGGATTTGCCGTTGGTTGACCCAGGCAGGGCGAGCCCTTTCTGCGTGAGCCAATGCCGACGCTGGCTGGACGACGCCGAAGTCCGCCGCGACGCGAAATGATCATGAGGTCGAAGATATGGATCAACTCGGCGAACTCTCCATCGATGCGCTTCTCGCACCCATCGAGGGCGGCAGCCATGGTGGTAGTGGGGAAGACCTGACCTTTTCGATACTGTTCGACGAGATCAAGGAAGCGCGTCGAGCGGACCCTGCCTATCTCCCCCAGGGGGAGTGGCAGACCGAGCTCAAGCAGTCCGACTGGGGGCAGGTGATCAATCTGACCAGCACCGCGCTGGAGACCCAGAGCAAGGACCTGCAGCTCGCTGCCTGGCTGTGTGAAGGGCTGGTGCATCGCGAGGGCTTCGACGGCATGCGCTTCGGGCTGACGCTCACCGCGCGCCTGCTCGACGACTACTGGGAAACGCTCTATCCCGAGCTCGACGAAGAGGATCTCGACGAGCGCGCGGCGCGCCTGGCCTGGCTCGGCGATACCCTGGTCAACGTCGTGCGATCGTTGCCGTTGGTCGCCGGCGAGGGTTATAGCCTTGCGGACTACGACGAATCCCGCCAGGTGGAGAACCAGGCTCGCAACGACCCGGATGCCATGGATCGGGCATTGGGTGAAGGCAAGATCAACGACGAGATATTCCAGCGCTCGGTGGTGCTCAGCAGCACCGAGTTCCTGCAGGAGCGCCACGCCTCCATCGCCGCCTCGCTGGTGTCGCTGTCGCAACTGGATCAGATGAGTGACGAGCGCTTCGGCCGTGACGCGCCGAGTTTTTCGTCACTCGAGAAAGTGCTGGTTCAGTGCCGCGACCTGACCGAAAAGCTGCTTCGGGACCGCGGTGCCGGCGTCGCGGTCGATGAGGAAGCCGCAGCCCTTGCCGAGGCGGAAGCCGAAGCGCCGGGGCGCGTCGAGCCCAGTTTCATACCTCCTGCCACCGAGCCCGCCGGTCAACTGCGCACCAAGCCCAACAGTCGTGACGAGGCTTTCGAGATGCTCAACGGCGTCGCGCGCTACTTCAAGGAGCGC